>JALHOZ010000018.1 GCA_022842725.1 Saprospiraceae bacterium | reverse complement strand
GTAGAAAAAATTTAAATTTTTAACCCGTCAGATCATCCTCAAAGGTGGTTCACTTTGCTCCGGAATAGGTGGCTCAGTTTGGACCGGAATCGATGGTTCAGTTTGACCGGAATATGCAAACATGTTTGATGTGGACTCTGAATAAAGGTCGATAAGCTTCTGATCAGGCCGTGTGAATACTTTATTGTCTAGCAACCAGTATTTGGTTTTGTCATCGGGAATGTCGCGGAAAGGGGAATTTTTTCTCATGGTGTTGATGGTGGCTTTAGAAGGCACCAGGTGATGGAGATCACCTAGTGCCGGCATCGCAGCTGCTCCTAGCGACCTTGGGTATAGGTGTTCGGTTTGGATGCCATACTTGGCAGTCCAAGCTAAAATATTGCTGCCCGATGGAACTGGAATTTTGTATCCAGAATAGAAACATTCCAATGAGTCGTTCTGAAGGAAAATTTCATTATATAATTTAGTCCTAGCTTGGTCGTATGGGAGGACAGTTTTAGGTGTGTAATATTTTTTTATCTCGGCAATAAGAGAATCTCCATGGAGTCCGGGGAAGATGATTTCTTGAGCGTTTAGGGATGAGGTAAAGGTTAAGATTAAGGATGAGAATAAGAATAGGATTTTGTTTTTCATTTTTAATATTTGTGATGAAAAAAGCGATTTGTATTTCAATTGTACTTCGGCTCGAGCCGCCTAGGCTTTTCATTTTTTGTCTTGATACAAAAAACGAAACAAAAAAAATCAAGGCTGTAACGCCTAAGCCTAAATTCATTCCTGAAAACTTAAATCCAAAAAACTCGCCTTTGAATTCGCAAATCGATTTGATTTATAGATGAACTACGTTAGTTCGTTCTCGAGTTATTCTTTGATTTGGCTCATACAGTTTTGGATTCTTAACTGTTTTCATCCATGACTTCTTTACGGCTTATTCGTTAAGGCCGTAGGATGCAGTGGAAAAAAAGAGTGCTGCGGTAGGCTGGGTTCCAAGGCAGACACTCTTTCCATACAGCTTTCTGCATGATGACGAACTCAAAACCAACAAAAAGCCCAGAGAATTATTTTATGTTATATGGTTTTCAAAATGCAGTCCCGGCCGGCGCCAGGACTGCGACGAACAAAAACCACTCAAAATTCGTCACTTCCGCTTATCTGTTGATTCAGTGGTATATTGGATCCAATTGCACATTTGTCTCAGGCGACTGCGGACGCGCTCACCATAATGTTGTTCGATCTGATCAGCTGTCAGATTGGATGTGAAGTGCGTGAGCACGTTTCTGGAGAGAAATAGCTCATATCTCATCAAGATGACTTGGCCCATCGCATTTGTCTGCGTACCGAAATGTTTCACTTCGTCTTCGGTACCAAGGTCATCAAAACAATAGGAAGTGGTGATGGTATTATGGTCCACATAGTCCACGTAATTGCGTCCAAAGTTCATCAACACTGGTGATCCTTGGTCCATGTACTCCAATGAGAGCTGCTGACAAGCTTTCATTCGGAAACGATCCTTGTACCCAAGGAATTGGCGTACAAGTTTCATATGAACTGTTTTGCCTACGCCTGTCTTTCCTGAAAGGAAAAGGCCCTTGTTGACATCGATGTCATAATGTTTGCACAAAGCTTCATCACCTGTGAAGTATGCGTAAAACTGAAGTAAAACGTGATTGTCCTCCTGGAACAATTTGAAATGCTGGCCATACAAGATTTTACCTTTGATCTCCATCAGGCTGATGAAATCATCAAAATTAAAGTCTTTTTGAGTAATCTGCGTTTGGATCCGTAGGTACTCCTGAAGGACGGAGTCCGGAACGGTGTGGGTGCTTATCCTGCTTGTTTGCATAATATGAATTATTTGATGGTGAAGAATTACGATTGTCTAAAAATGAAGCGTATTTTGGGTCTGTGAGGGGGTCGTAGGATGAAGGTGGTTTATTGTCTGGTTCATTACTAGGAACACCATCTCTCAGGAAGATTATTTTCTCTAGAATCAGAGATCCACGACCGTTGTATAATTTAGCCTTAGTTTTAAGATCAGTGATGCTGTCCATTTGAGCAATTGGCAATCTAGTTTGTTGGTTCTTGGATGGTAATGGATCGTGATTTGAAATGCCCCATACAGATATTTTGATATTATCACTTAAGTATTCTAAAGAAGAAAGACAGTAGAGACTTCTTTCAAATTTTGATTTAGATGGATAATATCTTATCAAATCAAAAGCATTCAATTCTCTAATGATTTTGTAGTAGCTTTCTTTAGACTTTATTCCTGCATAACTCATAATTTCATCTCTAGTTGGCGAGAAAGGATTAACAAAAAAGGAGAGATTCCATAATCTGAATAGAGAGACGTACAAAGCAATGTGGGTGTAATTAATCGTATCGACTGAATTTACAATTTCTAAAAATGCATCAATATGTCTGATGTAATTAACTGGTGGTGGTTGCATGGATTTCATTTGAAAAAGTTTAGGATGAATGATTTATTATTTTATTCTGGCTGGTTTTTTGAATCGAACTATCATCTGATCAATATCTGATCGATCATAGTAGATAATACCATTTATTTTTGTGTAGGGTAGAACTCTTTTTACC
Source organism: Saprospiraceae bacterium (assembly GCA_022842725.1). Lineage (GTDB taxonomy): Bacteria > Bacteroidota > Bacteroidia > Chitinophagales > Saprospiraceae > OLB9. The sequence goes on along the minus strand of JALHOZ010000018.1, from coordinate 88,323 downwards.
CTTAAATTGCGTAATGAATTTGGTGATAGATCCAGTAGCTCTTGAACTTCAGATGATTTAAGGAGCTTTTTTGTATGGTTTGAATTACTATTTTGAATAGTTGATAAAATTCGTTTAAACTCTTCTATTAATTCAAGTTTGAATTCTCGAAGATCATCTGTGGTTAATATTTCTGCGGGCATGGTATAAGAGTGTTTTAGTTGCTGCAAAGTTGGGGGGATGCTCAAAAACGATTTCACAATGTGTTCACAAGTTGTGAAAAATAAATTTTATTTTTTTGATCTTTTCAGCTGGTGATATTCGGCTAAAACCAATGAAATAGGGGGTTTCAGAAGATTTAGTTAGGGTGATTTTTTTTATAAAATAGTCAAAATGAGTACCAAACAGAATAAATTTTCACAAGGTGGACGAAAAATCAGAATAAAAGCGTGTGTAGAATAAGGAATATTCAAGCAAACAGAATGAAATTTTAAAATATTTAAATTTACAGAATTGACCTTAATCATGGTCGGTATTGAATGAGCTTAATAAGAATTTCAAATCTGGAAAAATGACAATTCACACCTATGTGGGCGACTAGTTTTAAGGCCCTAGAGCGACGATTTTAGGTAAAGTGCTACCCATGTTATGGTTTTTGGTTTATATGCTCGCAGAAGGCAAAATAACAGTGTTAAATTAAATTTTGGAAACAAATAAACTATTGAAATAGACAAAGTGAAGAGACATCACACATACCTTAAATTTTATTCAAACTCGATAAGAATAATTGCGCCCGCCCCAGGTGCGAGTGTCTCGTACAAGTTTGGCATTTTTTTTTTGAAGTTTTTTTTTTTTTTTGCGTTTTATTGTTTTAATGTTTATTAATAGTTTATTATATGTTTTATATATGGTACTGTTTTGAATTCGATTTAAGTTCGTCAAACAGTACAGTATGTGACCGTAAGACAGTACCACATGTGTCGGTGATCCGTTTTTACATATCGGTGAAACGAACACCGTTAACGGTAAAACGAACTTAAAAACGTTACATTACTTTTTCAATTAAATGGCCAGATTAATTGAGTAAAACATGTCAATACGGGGATGAATTTTTTTCAAAAACCAATCATTAAAGTTTTTTTTAAATGATTTGGATGGTTCGTCAAAAAGCGTTAAATTGTGTCAAATTTAATGCAGCCAGTTTGCAGCCGTTTTGCACATTAAAGATATGTGTAATTTATAATATAGTGTTTTTCAATAATTTGTAGTCGTTATGATTTGTTGTCAAGTATCCCAGCCAGATCACAAAACGTCCGCAAGTCGGACGTTTTTTATTTATACCCCTTTCAACTTCCTTTTCTTTTTTTACCAAAGTAATCCTATATAATATGCACACAGGTATTTACATGGAACTTTTATTTTTTGGCCTTAATCTTACCAGCCAAACTGAAAACACCAAAAACGGTATGGTTGAAATCAAAATTTTAAGGTGAAAACTTAACAAACCAATCACAAACATAAAACCCAAAAGAACTCCAATCAAAGATGTACCAACGACAATCAATCTTCCTGATGGATTTTTTTGAAAAAAAGTAATAAGTAGTATCACTTGCCCCAAAATTGGCAGCAATATAAAAGGATGAGCAACCGATAACGGATCCGAAAACAATTTGACTAAAACCATTTTTTCGCTTTCGTATAAAAATGAGGCATTGCCCCCACCCCACTCTAAATAACCAAATAAAGAAGACATTATTACAAAAAATATCAATATTTTAATTTGCATACTTTTAACTTTACGTGGTAAATATAACACTTAGACAATAAAAATCTTTTTTTCATATTCATAATGCACAATAAAACAACTTATTCTTTTTTACCTCCGGATTTTATTCTAATATAATTCTAATATAAAATCATATCATTTTCAACGAACTAAGGCTACATTTGCACTGTAATTCGATTAGTTATCTTTTACAAATTAAACTCACATTATCCAGAATACCGTAATTAAATACTATAAATGACTTATCCTATAAGAGTAACCTTATTACTTATTATATTATTAAGCAACCTCTACAACCCGTCACTGGTTGGACAAACATCAGACACTTTATGGCAGAAGGAATTGGAACAAGTCACCATTCAATCCTATAAACTGCAAATTGATGAAGTCAAAAATCTGGAAAAAGTACACGACACTTATATCGTCTCCGGCAAAAAAAATGAAGTGATATCTGTTCAGAATTTACCGGCAAATATTGCAGAAAAAACAGGGCGTCAGATATTTGCCAAAATTCCCGGAGCATTTATTTATGATATGGACGGTTCCGGCAATCAGGTCAACCTGGCCACAAGAGGTCTGGATCCGCACAGAAGTTGGGAATATAATGTACGACAAAATGGGGTCATGACCAATTCCGACATTTACGGTTACCCTGCCAGTCATTACAGTCCACCGATGGAAGCTATCCAAAAGATTGAATTGATCAGAGGGAGTGCTTCCCTGCAGTTTGGAGCTCAATTTGGTGGTATGATTAATTACGTTACAAAACAGGCCGATACCACCAAAACGATTGGTGTCGAATCCATTAACACCATAGGTTCTTTTGGACTTTTAAGCAATTATTTGTCAGTTGGAGGCAAAAAAGGTAAATGGACTTACTTCGGCTACTACCAAAGAAGGGTCTCAAACGGCTACAGAGACAATGCAAGCTCCGATTCAGAGGCTCAATTTTTGAGTCTTGGTTACGAATTCAACAAAAAACTTTCACTTAAAGCAGAATTGGGCAGAAGCAAGTACCTTCACAGAAATCCGGGTCCTTTGACAGATAAAATGTTTAATGAAAATCCAAGACAATCCACAAGAACAAGAAACTATTTTAGTCCAGACATCTATGTTCCTTCAGTAACTTTGGATTGGAAAATCAATCAAAACGCAAGGATTCAATGGACGTCCTCCGCGGTATTAGGTGTAAGAAACAGTGTCCAGTTTATTGGCTTTGCAGATGTACGGGATACCATAAACCTCCAGACCGGCCAATATAGAAACAGACAAGTTGATATCGACAATTTTAACAGTTACACCTCAGAACTCCGTTGGTTGCAGGATTATAAGTTGTTTTCCCTTTCAAGTACCTTTGTTTCCGGCGTAAGATATATTAATAATGATTTACACCGGAGACAACAAGGAAGAGGCACTACAGGCATTGATTTTTCGCTTGATGTTGAAGGTGCTTTTGGCAGAGACATCCATCTTAAAACCAGCAATATTGCGCTGTTTGCTGAAAACCTCACGAGAATCACACCGAAATGGGATATCACTTTTGGCATTCGTTATGAAAACGGAATCAGCAATATGTCAGGAAGTATAGTTTATTTGCCGGGCGAAGACAATCGAAAATCAATTAAACATGAGTTTCCGCTTTTTGGTGCCGGAATGAACTATGAACTGGACAAAAACAACAAAATCTACACCAGCTTTTCACAGGCTTACAGACCTGTTATTTTTTCTGATCTGATACCTGCTACCGTATTGGAAAAAACAGACCCGAATCTGGAGAATGCCCTCGGCTATAATCTGGAATTCGGTTTCAAAGGCAGACTTTGGAACAGATTGACGTATGACATCAACTTTTTTAAAATCTTGTATAATAACCGCATCGGAAACCTGGTTTTACAAGATGAAAACCAGGATAATTTCATCTGGCGGACCAATATCGGAGACTCTGAAACATCCGGTGTAGAATGTTACATAGAAGGAATTTTGGTTTCAACCGAAAACCTAAAGATTTCTGCTTTTACGGCTACCTCTTATTTTAAGGGTACATATTTGAATGGACGACTAAGGCAGGGTACTGAAAATGTCGACATTACAGGAAATGGTATTGAATCAGTTCCTGAATGGACCAGTCGAAATGGAGTCCAACTGGCTTATAAACGGACTTCCGTCATCATACAACACAGTTATGTTTCCGAAACTTTTTCAGATGCCTTCAATACGATTACACCTTCAGCAAACGGAGCCGTTGGCATCGTTCCTTCCTATGGAATCTGGGATGTGAATGCAGCTTTCAGAATACTTAAAAATGTAACTTTCAGAGGAGGTATTAACAACGTAACGAATACGTCATATTTCACCAAAAGACCAACAGTTTATCCGGGACCGGGTGTTTGGAGCTCTGATGGTATAGGCTTTGTGGGTACTTTAGTTGTACAAATTTAGTTTATCTTCTCCTTGCTTAATTTTACTTCTTTTGATAATGATTGTAAATAATTTGTTAAACAAACGAAAGGATTGATTTGGGTTATGTGGTTTTAGAAAATTATTGAGTCCCCCATGCAAGTATTGGTTTTCAATACTTTTTATTTCACACACAAAACCACATTTTCATGTCATTAAACATTTTAGAACTCGTAAAAGACCAGATTTCTTCTAATCTGACACAACAAGCTGCAAATTATTTAGGTGAATCAGAATCTGCTATCGGCAAAGCTCTTGGCGGCTTGATGCCTGCTATTTTGGGGTCAACTGTTGAAAAAGCAACAAACCCGGCAGGTGCTCAAGGCATCATGGATTTAATATCTAAGCTGGATTTACAACAATTGAGTGATATCACTGGCATGTTTTCAGGAGGCACACAAAATGTCAACGGACTGCTCCAATCAGGTGGCGGCATTGTTGACGGAATATTAGGTAATAAATCAAACTTACTGATTGATTTCATCAGCAAGTATGCTGGCTTGAAGTCTGGTTCATCCTCATCTCTCTTAAAAATGGCTGCACCATTATTGATGGGTTTTATTGGCAAACAAATTCAAGGAAAAGGAGTCTCCGGACTGACCAGTCTTTTGATGGGACAAAAAGAACATATCTCTAAACAACTTCCGGCAGGGCTTGGAAATATCATGGGATTAAGCAATCTTGGAAATTTATCTGACGGATTAAGTACTGCAACTTCCGGATCAACCAGTTGGTTAAAATGGGCGATTCCTCTCGTTTTAGGTGCCGGATTGGTTTATTTCTTAAGTACAAAAGGTTGCGAAAATAAAGTTGTTGAAACCACCACTGATGCCATGAATACAGCTGTTGAAACCACAAAGGAATTGGCAGATTCCACCGGAGCTATGGCAAACGACGTGGTCAACTACTTCCAAAAAACACTTTCCACAGGTTTTGCGCTTGTCAATGCTTCACCGGATGGAATTGAGAGTCAGTTGATCACCTTTATTGACGATTCAGCCAAAAAAGTAGACAAAACCACTTGGTTTAATTTTGACAGACTTTTGTTTGACACAGGAAAAGCCACTTTACAACCTTCCAGCAAAGAACAATTGGTCAATATTGCTGAAATCCTTAAAGCTTACCCTTCTGTTAAAATAAAAATCGGAGGATATACAGACAATGTAGGTGATGCCAAGGCAAATCTGAAGTTGAGCACTGACAGAGCTTTTAATGTAATGAATGAATTGATCGCTTTGGGAATTGACAAGACCAGATTGGCAGCTGAAGGCTATGGCCAGGAATTTCCGGTTGGTGATAATACCACCGAAGAAGGAAGGCAACAAAACAGGCGTATTGCCGTTCGTGTGACAGCAAAATAACTTTTCATTATACTATATTATAAAAGGTGGAAGGATTGATTTTCTTCCACCTTTTTTTTTAAAAATCCTAATTTTATTGGCACATTTTAAATTTATATATATGCAAGTTACCAATGGTTAATTTTGTAAAAAAGGTTATCTGAAAGTGATTTTTGTTTATCGTATTCAAACGAAATTTTATTATATTTTTTTTCAAAAAAGACCCAAAACATTTGAGGATTTGCAACAATATCTGTTCAGCAAACGTCATGATCATATACTTTTGTTTGATTTGTTCAATTTTTTGGCAAACAGTTTATTAAGTTAGTTTTTAAAAAGGTTGATTTTAAATAATGACTTACCACATTTTCAGATCTTATATTTATGAATACAAATAACGTTTTTCCCCAAAGACTTTTTTTACTTACATTTTTTTTGATAACGTATACCATTTCTTTTACTCAAAAAATCCAAAATGTGTTCACTCCACCTGATGGATCTTTTGAAGTTAAATGTCCGGGAACCATGGATTATGGCATAAAACATGTTTTAACAGATCTCGGAGAGATGAAGACTATAACCTATTTGTACAGGGAAGAAACTGAAAATCCTGATCCTGTATACATCATAAACTACACTGATTATCCGAAAGGTATTCTCGACGCAGACAGTATTGACCTGGTGGAAGAATTTTTCAAAACGTCTTTGGAAGGCATCCAAACGCAACTGAAAGGAGAATTGATTTATTATGCAGATATTTCTGGCTTAAACATGCCACAAAAAATTTACAAAATTCATTATAATAAAGGTCAGGCAATCCTCAAAGGAAAATTGATCATCTCAAAAGACCGCTTTTTTTCTATACAGGTTTTTTCTTCCCTTTCACAAAGCGATAAACCTGAAATTGATGCTTTTTTGGAATCTTTCAAAGTACATGTAAAATAACCTGATCTCTGCTTTTCTACTAACTACCATTGGGAAAAAGCATCGTTAAAAATTTGTTCCGTAAACAAATCAAAAATTTCTCTCGTAAGGGTTTCCTGAACATTCTGAAAATCTACTGACGATTCAAACGTCCTGAAAAAAACATAGGTTTTATTTTTCCAACCTGCATCCGGTTTGTTGGTATATTCCAACACCACATCTATGGTAATTTCAAACCTGTTTAATGCCGCAGTGTTTTGGTCAGCAGAAATATTTTCAGGTGTAATTTTATAATCTTTTATCACACCGGTGATAACGATGTCAGGATCGACCTCCTTCAGAATCAATCGGGATTCATTCCTTATTTTATTGCGAAGGGCTTCACTAAAACGTTGATTCAGGTCCGGAGGAGCGAGATCGGCAGTCATAACAAAGTTTTCCACATGGAAAGTATTGACATCAGGAGGAATCGTCACTCCCTTCAGAGATACTGTACAGGATTGTATGGTCACAAAACAAACAATATAAACGGCTAAAAGCAGAAATCGGAGCATAACATGATTTTATATATAACAATTTACCTGACAATCTGTTTTATTTCTTTTAGTCATTTCTCAAGCCTTATTTACAAACACTTTGTACTTTTGTCCTTATGTTAGAGCGATTACATATTCAGAATTACGCCATCATCGACCGGATTACGATTGATTTTACCAAAGGACTTTCCATTATCACCGGTGAAACCGGAGCCGGTAAATCAATCTTATTGGGAGCATTAGGGCTGATAATGGGCCGGAGAGCCGATACAAAAACACTGTATGAAGCGGACAAAAAATGTATCGTCGAAGCCGTTTTTTCAAACATTCCACAAGAAGCCGAATCCTTACTTACACAGGAAGACCTGGATGTGGAAGATCAACTTTTTATTCGTAGAGAAATATCTGCTACAGGAAAAAGCAGATCATTCATCAATGACACACCTGTAAATCTGGATATTATTCAAAAACTCTCCCTTTTTTTGCTAGACATGCATCAGCAATGGGACAATCTTGATATCCATGAAGAAAACTTTCAGATGGAAATGATTGATGCATTTACCAAAAACAAAAATGTTCTGACGCAATACCGGAATCTTTTCAATGAGTGGAAAAAACAAGTCAAACATCTGTCATATCTGGAAGAAAAAAAACAAGCTGCAGCCCGTGAGACTGAATTTAATCGTTTTTTATTAGCAGAACTGGATCAGGTGGAACCGGTCTTCGGAGAACAGGAAGAAATGGAAAACGAACTGAATATTTTATCCAACGCACAATCTATCAAAGAAATAAATACCTCTATCTATCACAACCTGGAAGAAAATGAACCGTCAGTTCTGACAGTTTTGTCCAATTTGGTGCATGAAGTAGGCAGCATAAGCGACATTTCGAAAGAATATCAGGAAATGTACGACAGACTTTATTCCGTACAGGAAGAATGCAGAGATCTGGCCAAAGAAGCATTAAGACTTGCAGAAAAAACCGAACTTAATCCCGAAAAAATTCATGAAATTAAGGAAAGATTAAACGTTTTGTACAAACTCCAGAAAAAACATGGTGTTTCGGACGAAAACGCTTTACTGGAGATCTGGAATCAACTCAGGATTAAAGATAATGATACAGAAAGCCTCGACAACGATATTAAAAATACCCGGAGTGAAATATCCAGGTTGGAGATAAAAATGGAAAAAGACGCTGATATTTTACACCAATCCAGAGAAAAAGGCATTCCCCTCTTTGAAAAAAATGTAAAAGAAATGTTGCACGATCTGAAAATGGATCATGCTCAGTTATCCATAAAACTGGAAAAATCTGATAAATTTTCTGAAAATGGCAAAAACAAAATTCTTTGGTTATTTGCCGCTAATAAAGGTAGTACCCCTCTGCCCCTGAAGTCCGTTGCTTCCGGAGGTGAAATCTCAAGATTAAATCTTTGTATTAAAAGTATATTAGCATCGGCCATGGTTTTGCCTACCATTATTTTTGACGAAATTGATGCCGGTGTCTCCGGTGATGTCGCTCTTAAGATGGGTGAGATGTTGTCTAACCTCGCCAAAAACCATCAAATCATCAGCATTACACATTCACCACAGGTAGCTTCAAAAGCTCACCACCATCTACATGTTTTTAAAAATCATGAAGGCAATAAAACTACTACAAACATAAAAGTATTATCTCCTGAAGAAAAAATATATACCCTTGCCATTATGCTGAGCAGTGATCCTCCGACGAATACGGCTTTAGCTGCTGCACAAGAACTTATTTCACTATCCTGATTTCGGTATGTTTCCCAACATTTGGAATATTTATAAAAACGCCTTTTCAGGATTGACAAAGGAAATCTGGCTGTTAAGTCTGGTCATGTTGATCAACAGAATGGGCGCAATGGTATTACCATTTATGTCTATCTATTTGACTTCATCCTTAAAATTCAGTTTGAGCGATGCAGGTTACGTAATGGGCTTCTATGGAGCCGGAAGTATTTTGGGAGCTTACACAGGTGGTGTTCTGACTGATAAATACAATTATCATATTGTTCAGATTGCTGCATTGGCAGGAAGTTCCGTTTTTTTACTACTTATCCCTTCATTGGCAACTTTTTGGCCTTTGGTAATATGTATTTTTATTTTTTCCTTTTTATCTGACATGTTGAGACCTGCAAACAGTGTTGCAATAGCGACTTACTCAAATACAGAAACCAGAGTACGCTCATTTTCATTGATGCGACTTTCCATTAATCTGGGATTTGCTATAGGTCCTGCTTTGGGAGGTCTGATCGCTTATCATTTTGGGTATAAATGGATATTTTATTTTGACGGAGCCACCTGTATGATAGCATTACTTTTGATTTTTTTGTATTTGCCCTACAAACCAAAAGCACCGGAATCCGGAGAAAATACAGAAAATTTACAACCTCAGGGAAGATCAGCATATACAGACTTTACTTACCTCACATTCATCGGATTGGTCATCATGTTTGGATCTTTGTTTTTTCAGTTATTTACCACTATTCCTGTATATTTAAAAGAAATATCTGGCTATAGCGAGATGGCTATCGGATTATTTATGGCTTTAAACGGGATCCTGATTGTAATTTTTGAGATGCCCTTGATCCAAAAACTGGAAAAAAGACAAGACTCTTTTTTGTTTATCGGCAAAGGATTTTATATTTTAGCATTGAGTTTTATCCTGTTATTGTGTAATCAATATGGTATTATTTTCACAATTTTATTCACTTTATTTATTACGGTTTCAGAAATGTTCATCATGCCGTTTATGATTAATTATGCCATTTCAAGACCCGGACACGGAAGACAAGGTCAATATATGGCTCTCTATTCAATGGGCTATGGTGTCTCGCATATTTTGGCACCAACGATCAGTATGAACATTGCATCTATGTATTCCTTTAGTATATTGTATACAATTATAATATTGTTGTCGCTTGTATCCGGTTATTGGTTTTTTCAAAAAACAAAGCAGGGGTTCTGGCAAACTTAACAATCCAAATCATAATGACACAGTCAGAAAAAATAAGTCTCTTAGACAAATTAGGTAAATACGCACAAGACGGTGGTTTTGAAGATGAAATCAGGCTGGCGACTTCAAAAAATCCATGGTTTACCGAAGAAAATATTCGTTTTGCTCTTGCATCAATCAGCCATCATTACCTGAATGAAGATAAAATAAAACAATGGTTGTCTGCCTATCATTTTGATGAAAAAAAACAAACAAAAAATATTGGCCTTGTCCTTGCCGGGAATATTCCGCTTGTTGGCTTTCACGATATTTTGACTGTTTTTTTATCCGGCAACCGTTCAGTCATCAAATACTCAGACAAAGATGATGTATTGATACCTGCCCTGATTCAGAAAATGGTCGAATGGAATCCTAAAACAACTTCATTTTTCACCAGAGTTGATAAATTGGCAGGTTATGATGCCGTTATTGCAACAGGTAGTAACAATACGTCAAAATATTTTGAATACTATTTCAGAGACAAGCCTCATCTGATCAGGAAAAACAGAAACGGGGTTGCCATTCTGGATGGAAAGGAATCTGAAGATGATATCAGAAGATTGGGCCATGACATTTTTACCTACTTTGGCCTTGGATGTCGCAACGTAAGTAAAATGTATATTCCGGAAGGTTTCGACCTGCCAAATCTTTTGCACGCATTCGACCCATGGAAATCTCTGGCTTTTCATAACAAATACAAAAATAACCTGGATTACAACCATGCTTTATACCTTTTGAATCAGGAGCCGTTTTTAATTCATGACGCATTAATATTACGCGAATCTGAGGACATTGCTTCTCGTGTGGCATGTGTACATTACGAATATTATAAAAATGTTGAAGATCTGTCCATACAGATAAGCAATCGCAAAGACGAAATCCAATGTATTGTTGGTAATCTCAGACAACCGGGTATATCAGAGACCTTTGATTTCGGTGATGCTCAGACTCCATCGGTCAGCACCTATGCAGATGGTGTGGACACGATGCAATTTTTATTAGATTTAGCATAATTTTAAGAAAACCCAAAAAAACAACATGGCATACATTTTGTTAAATATTTACAAAATATGTAATTTTACATACCAAATTTCAGGTTTTCCCGATTATAGTTATAATTTTGCATACATTTAAAATTTATATTGATTTTAAACCCATATTTCTTATGAAAACCCAGTCATCAAAAACAATAGTTCTATTCGTGGCTTTCGCCATAGCATTGGTTAGTCTTTCTTCCTGCAACAGAGGATACGGCTGTCCTTATGAATTAAAAAGTCCGGTTAGTATCCTGAAAATCAAGTAACTGACATGGATTGGATAACGCTGAATGAGACTTCTCAAATCAGCAACATAAAAGAAACATCCTTTAACAAGGATGTTATCATTTTTAAACATAGCACTACCTGTTCTATTTCCGCAATGGCTAAACACAGGCTTGAAGATGATTGGGATGCTTCTTTAGAACTTCCTGTCTATTATGTCGATGTTATAAGTAGTCGGGATGTTTCCAATGAAATCGCAGTATCTTTTGAGGTTCATCACGAATCACCTCAGATATTACTAATACGTGACGGTGAATGTATTTATGATGCCTCTCATTTTGATATTTCAGTCAGCGAGCTAAAAGAATCTCTGACCTATCATGGAATCCGTTGATATTCTTCTGACGGAAGACGGCTCACACACCTTATATTCCAATAAGTTTCATGCGGCATATCATTCGCACAGGGGTGCAGTTAATGAAAGCATGATCGTTTTTATTCAGGCAGGTTTGGAATATTTTCGTGAAAAAAATCCTGGAAAACACATTTTTGTATTTGAAATGGGATTCGGCAGCGGTTTAAACGCATTGTTATCCTGTCAGTTTTCACAACAAAATTTGGTAAAAATGGATTACACCGGGATTGAAGCATTTCCTGTGAGTAAAGACATTTGGCAAAGCCTTAATTATCATGATGACGACGAAAACAAATCTCTTTTTTACAGTCTTCACAGTTGTGCGTGGAATACAAGTGAAAAAATATCCCCTTTTTTTCATATCGAAAAAAAAGAAGGAAAATTAGAATCTTTTGAAAACACCCGTCTTTTTGACATCATTTTTTATGACGCTTTTGCACCCGGTACGCAACCCGAACTTTGGGAGGAAAACATGATGCAAAAAATGTACGACATGCTGAATGAAGGGGGCATTATGACCACTTATTGTGCGAAAGGTGATGTTAAAAGAGCTTTAAAAAAAGTAGGTTTTACTATCGAATCATTGCCCGGTCCCATAGGCAAAAGAGAAATAATCCGTGCGATTAAACCAAAATTAACACATTGATAAGAAAATATCGTGTAACATTCTCTTATTTTTGTCGTTTCAAAACAAAATATTCATAATATGTCATATCAAAAAGTGTTTTCTATATTTATGTCTTTATGGGTAGTGGTGTTGTTTTCTGCCCTCACTCCTACATTTGCACAAACAAAAAAGCCTGCACCTCAACAAAAAAAAGCAGTGACAGCAGCGCAAAAGAAAAAGGTTGAAATGACCTTTGATAAAGAATTAATCCATCTTGGCAAAGTAAAAAAAGGTGACAGCAGAAAATTTGATTTCACGTTTACCAACACTGGAATTGACCCGATCGAAATTGATATCATTTCAAGTTGTGATTGTACCACCCTGGACTGGCCGAGAAAACCCATAAAACCGGGTCAAAAAGGAATTATCAACGTAACTTTTGACAGTACTAAAAAAGAAATTTCAGAAACCATAGATATTGATATCTATTTGAAAAACCTGGACCCAAAAACAGGTTATCGCATTCTAAAAATCATCAATTATGATTATGAATTGTTAAAATAATGAAGTTTTTTTCATTCATTGTGTTCAATTGAGTATTGAACCAACAATTACAAAAATAAAAAAAAGGCTGCCTGATTAACTTCAGGCAGCCTTTTTTTCAGGATGACTCCTGTTTTTGTCTTAAGTGACCTTATTCTTCTTCTTCATCTGCAAAATGGATGGGTTTTAACATAGGTAAGCCAATCAGTTTTGCTTCTTCCTTGTTAATATTAAAAAAACCTAAAAATCCACCGGAAGCTTTGGCTACATGTTTTGCAAAACTAAGAAAGCTTTTATACAACCTTGCGCCAACCCTTGGATGAAGTTTTGCTAAAATGGGGTTAAGTTGGGCCAGTCGTTCAGAAATCAGCCTTGTTCTTTCTTCAATACTACCCGGAAAGGATTCAAAATACTGATCCAACTGAGCTGAGTAATGTATGCCAACCTCTTTGTAAAAAGCCTTGAGATCTTCACTCATATTATAACTTCTTATTTTGGTCACTTTGGCTGCCCAATCCAGTTCATTTTGTCTCACCTGACCGTCAGCTCCGGTTATCAAAACCGTAATGAGTGCAATGGCATCTTTGAGTTTCTGATACTCTGAATCTGTTAATTCCTGAAAATATTCGTTGTTCATAATAATGTGACATTTGTCGCAAAGGTATAATTTTTTAAATTTTATAGTATGAAGTTATGATGATTTTTCATTTAATTAAACCTGCGTAAACTGTGATATTGTCTGATTTACCTGCAATTTAATCTAATTATCGTATATAAATCATCCAACAAACGTATATTTGCCTTTCAAATAAAAATAACCGTGGGTATATTAATTTTTTTACTGGGATCATACATCTTTTTGAGTTATTCACTCAGTCTTGTTTTCCCGAAGGCCAATGTAGTAGCATCCAAAGCCTGGATTCCAGGCATCAATTTTATAGAATGGGCAAAAATTATCGGTCATAAACCGACTTTTGCCTTATGGCTTCTGTTTCCGGTTGTCAATCTTTTTATATTCTGTGGAATGGCTGTTGACCTTACCAGATCTTTTGGAAGGTTTTCATTCGGAGACGCAGCATTGTCTGTCATTTATGCACCTTTTATGTTTTTTCTCATCGGGAGAAACAACCAGGATAAATACAACGGCCCTGTCCTGATCCAGGAAAAAGATTTTTTTCACAAGGTTGGTGAAGCCCAAAAAGCAAAAGACGATTATAACTTCAAAAAATTGATGGAGAATAATCCTTACAAAAAATCTGCTTTCAGAGAATGGGTCGAGTCGATTGTTTTTGCAGTATTTGCTGCTGCTTTTATCAGAATGTTTTTAATCGAAGCCTATGTAATTCCGACCCCCTCCATGGAAGGCTCTCTTAATGTCGGTGACTTTCTTTTTGTTTCAAAGGCACATTATGGCATCAGAACGCCTATGACCGTAGCTATGATTCCTTTGTTACACAATACGGTGCCTGTTGTCGGAGGCGAATCGTATCTCCACAATCCAAAACTCCCCTATTACAGACTTCCTGCTATCGAAACTGTCAAAAGCGGAAAACCTTTTGTTTTTAACTGGCCTGTGGGTGATAGTGTATACGTTACATCACAAAGATCATATACAGTATCTCAGGTTAAAAATGAGCCATACTTCATAATGACTGACCGTGAATTGGCACAGAAAGTAAAGAAAAAAGATTTTGTTGTCCGACCTATTGATAAAAAAGATCATTACATTAAAAGATGTGTGGCCGGCCCCGGAGATAGTCTGCGAATTATAAATAAACAGATTTACATCAATGGAAAAGCACAGAATAACCCGGAACATCTTCAGTTTTTTTACCAAATCACATTACCTCAGGGTGTCAATTTAAGCAAACAAAAATTGGATGATTGGGGAATTGATTTTGGTGACAGTCCTGACAGAGGGGCAATTTTCAAAAACGGCTCGGCCAGATTATTCCTTGACGAGACACAAATTGCAAAGTTAAAGGCACTTTCACCAGATGTAGTGATAGAACCTCATAAGCCGGAGCCCAATCCGCCTGGAATGTTTCCTTTTGACAAAAATATCAATGCTGACTGGACCGTAGACAATTACGGACCAATATGGATACCTAAAAAAGGTGCAACCACGCCTTTGAATAGTACAAATATCGCTTTTTATCGCAGAGTGATAGAAGTCTACGAAAACAATACCTTTGAAGTAAAAAGTGACGGATATTACATAAACGGAGTTAAATCAGACACGTACACCTTTAAACAAGATTATTATTGGGCCATGGGAGACAACCGACACAACTCTGAAGACAGCAGAATGTGGGGTTATGTTCCTTTCGATCACGTCGTAGGTAAACCATTATTTATCTTCTTTTCAACTAAAGAAGGTAGTTTAGGAAACGGAATTAATTGGAATCGTGTATTCAAATCTGCATCCAACTAAATAATATGACCAAACAAAAAGTATGTAATCTATGGTTGGTGTTGGTAATGTTACTTGCACCTTTCATAACACATGCTCAATGGCCTGTATCTGAAGTTTATCTTTGTCAGGTAAAATGGAACCAAAAAAATGTATTAGTCAATAATCCCGTATTACTCTCAGGATTTAATAAAAACGGATACAATAATCAACCCCATTTTATTTCATATCATGAAGTATTTTTGACAACAAACACTGATTCCTTTTATACAGATATCTTCCAGCTGAATTTGGAAAAAAAAGAATTTTTCCAAATGACTAAAACAGATAAAATTAGCGAGTTTTCTGCCAATCTGGTACCTTCACTAAACGCTTTTAGTGTTGTCCGGATTGAAAAAGACGGTAAAACCCAGACTTTATGGCAATACCCTTTGGATAGAAGCAACTATGGTAAAAATCTATTTCCACAGTTAACAAATGTAGGTTATCATACCTGGTTAAGTCCTGCTGAAGTCGCTATTTTTTTAGTCGACAGTACCTTTTCCCTCGTTATCGGTGACACAAAATCGGGAAACATCAGAAATATATCACAACAAATTGGCCGGTGTCTGAAAAGCAAAAACGGCTTTTTGTATTATTCCGAAAAAGAACCTTCAGGTCTCCACAGAATAAAAAAATATGACCCTCTAGAACAAACCATAGTTTCTTTGACCTTACTGCCTGAAAAAACAGAAGATTTTGAAATTTTGGTCAATGGAAATATTTTATATGCCGACATAGGAAAAGTCATGATGGTTTTAGCTGAACGTCCCAACAGCCACCAAATCCTCATGGATCTTTCGCCTTACGGTATCCAACATATTACAAGAATAGTGTCAGAAAGAGACAGAATCATTCTTGTAAATCAACCATGAAAACATCATGAAATCTAAAATTTACAACGTTATTTCTATTTGCATCACTTTGGTTTTTTTAGGTTGTTCGACATCCAAATCATTCGAATCCCAAATCAAAGTCCACAGAAATCAGTTTAAAAATTCATTTTTAGAAAACCCAAGGTCACCATTGGAAGAAAATGACCTGAAGTATCTCTCCTTCTTTACTCCTGACAAAAACTGGAAAAAATCAGCCACCTTTACCAAAGAAGATAACGCAGTTCCTTTTGAAATGCCTACTTACAGCGGAATTACCAAACCATATATTATTTTCGGTTATCTCGATTTTGATGTTGACAATAAAAAAATACGTTTACAAGTCTATCAAAGCGCTCAAAAACCACCCAATCCACTGTATAAAAACCACTTGTTTCTGCCATTCAAGGATACAACAAACGGAGAATCAACATATGGCGGAGGAAGATACCTGGACTTAAAAACAGATGATATCAAAAACGATAAGGTGGTTTTGGATTTTAATCAATGTTACAATCCATGGTGTGCCTATAGTGAAGGTTTCAATTGTCCGGTTCCTCCATCTGCCAATCATTTAAATTTCGAAGTGAATGCCGGCGAAAAAATGTATACCGGACCGGTTAAAAAGAAATAACATGTGGTTGTTACCGGAAAATAAAACGTTACAACCTGTAAACTCTGCAAAAATCATATCACTCGTTCCATCCCTGACTGAACTTTTGCTTGATTGTGGTTTAGAAAATCAAATAGTAGGTCGTACCAAATTTTGTATCCATCCCGCTGAAAAAGTGGAAAAAATTCCTAAAGTCGGAGGTACAAAAAAAATCAATTTCGATAGCGTTTTTGCGCAGAATCCTGACATAATCCTGGCGAATAAGGAAGAAAACACAAAAGAAGATATAGAATTATTGGCAAAACATTATCCTGTTTATTTGTCTGAAATAAGCACCATTCAGGATCTTATTGTATTTATAGAAGATTTTTCAACATATATTCCGGAAATGGACACTGTCAACATTGTTGAAGATCTTAAAAAAACAAAAGAATTGCGGATATTTAATGGTCAGCGCGTTGTTTATCTGATTTGGCAAAATCCATTGATGACTGTGGGCTCAGGCACTTATATTAACCACATTTTGGAGGCTTCAGGTTTTGTAAATGTTTTCAGTCACATGTCCAGATATCCGGAAATTACTGCCTCTGAAATAGAGCAATTCAAACCTGACTATCTTTTTCTGAGTTCTGAACCCTACCCTTTCAACCTGAGCCATACAGAGTCATTTAACGCCTTATTTCCTGATATCCGCACCGTTTTGGTGGATGGTGAAATGTTTTCCTGGTACGGTAGCCGAACATTACAACTTCAAAAATACCTTGAGAAATTAAAAAATACATTATTCAGTTAATTTTTTTTGTTTTTCAGAAACAAAACAACCTGTGTTTTCCGTTTTACAGACAAACCTTACAAAATGTCTTTCAGAATATATCATCTTTTTTTGCTTTTTATGCCTCTGTTAACCCTTGCTCAGGAGACAGCGGAAAAAAAAGTTATTGGCGACTCTCTTTACCAGACTAACATTAAAAAAACAAGACTCTATGGTGTTTACATTCCGAAAGACATAGATGATGCGTTGTCAGAATTGGACAAACTGAGTACTCCGGAAGCAAAAAAAAATCTTCTAAAAGCAAATGAAAACACTATTGCCAAAAAACTCAGATTTGGGGTCGGCAGATGGATGGAGTACAATTGGAACTTCCAGGAAGGGTCCCGATTTTCACACTTTTTAAGAGAAAAAGGAATATGGCATGTTGACGACATGGCAGAATACATGATTATTTTGTACTACCGACATGTTAATAAAAAACCATTGGATGCTGATGTTTTAGCAGAAAATTTCATAAAAGCCCGGAAAGAAAAACAAAAAAAGGAATTGGAAGACAATACCGTAAATATTCTTCCTAAAAAGGAATAACCTCCGATTTCATCTTAATTCTTCACAAGGTCCACCAATTTATCAGGATAATCCGTAATGATACCATCCACGCCAAGATGTATCAATTTTCGCATTATATCCTTTCGGTTGACCGTCCATGGTATCACGGCAACCCCATTTTTTTTGCAGACATTCATAAGAGGTTTGGTGACCAACTTATAATTTGGACTGTATATGTCAGGCAAAAACCCAAGTAATTCAATATTTTGGTCAAAAGTGGTAAAATAATCATCCGTCAAAAAAGCATTTTTTATTTCCGGATATTTTTTATGCAGGGTCTGAAGGGTCTCTATATCAAATGATTGAATGGTCACTCTATGGGTCAAACTGAATTTTTTTTACGACTTCGACTACAAGATCCACGAACGTTTCTACATGTGGATGAAAAATTCCGTCATCCTCAGGAAGTCTTTTTATCTCAATATTAAACCTTACCTGCCTGTCATTAAATGTTTCAAATACGTCTTCAAGTTTAGGTTTTTGTGCTCTTACCTTTTTTTGCAAGGGAAATCTTGGGTGAGGTTTAAGTCCAACATCATAATCATTCATTTCAGCCATTGTCATTTTATAGATATTTTTTGACTTTGCGGCTTCTTTTGTCAGGTAGCTACCTTCCTTCATCGTAGTGATGTCTTGGTGATAAAATGGCTCATGAGAAACAACAACTTCATTTCCAGCATTGATAACGACATCCATTTCAAGTGTGTTCACT
The DNA here is from genome assembly GCA_022842725.1 of Saprospiraceae bacterium. Lineage (GTDB taxonomy): Bacteria > Bacteroidota > Bacteroidia > Chitinophagales > Saprospiraceae > OLB9. The sequence continues at coordinate 69,426 of JALHOZ010000018.1, read as the reverse complement.
CCGATTTCCACAGCCTTTTGAAAACCGGCAATCGTGTTTTCAGGCATAAGCCCCCGACATCCCCTATGTCCCTGAATATCTAATTGTACATAATCTGTCTCATGACAGGAAATTAACATACTTACCCAAATCAAAATAAATATTTTATTTTTCATCACTAAATCATTAAACCTAAGGACAATACAAACTGACTGTCATCTATAATAAATTTGGGTTCAATATAATAATGAAAATTCTCTCTGAATACTAAAAAGCTGACTCCCAGGTTCAGGGAAGTATTGGTTTTTGTAGTCCTGGTAAGATTAATTCCTGCAAAAGGATTGATTCTGAAGACATCATTAAAATTGATAAACTGATAATGAAGATCAGCATCAATAGCAAAATAGGTATCTTTTCTGAAATAATAAGTTCCTGCTGCATGAATAACAAATTTTTCAGAAATGGACCCGCTGAATTTTGCCTGAACACCTAATGCCCTCATTAATGAATCTGCATTGTAAGCCAATCCACCACCAAAATGAACGCCCTCCTGAGCTTTAAGCGGAATAATAAATCCAAAAAAAGTTATAAAAAAGATGATTCTCAACATATCATATCAGGTTTACTGCCTACAAAGATAAAAGTTTTTAATAAAATGGTATAAAATCCATTCATCTAATAAAAAAATATCTACATTAGCACCAAAATCAAAATCCATGAAGTTGGCCTTACATTGGAAAATCATTATCGGGATGCTTGTAGGTATCATTATAGGTATTGTTTGTAAATATTTTTCTTTAGATCATTTAGTGATTCAATGGATAAAACCCTTTGGAACCATCTTTATCAATTTGCTCAAACTGATTGCCATTCCTTTAATTTTAGCATCTTTGATCAAAGGAGTTTCCGACCTTCACGATATCAATAAGTTTAAATCCATGGGTTTATGGACATTCAGCATTTATATTGCAACCACTGTTTTTGCGGTTTGTATTGGTCTTGTATTAGTTAATATCATAAAACCGGGAAACATAGTAGACCCTCAAGTTATTAACGACCTATCAGCGAATTTTGCAGACTCAATGACCGGAAAGATTCAGGAGGCAAATGACACTCAATCTACCGGACCATTACAATTTTTGATTGACATGGTACCTGATAATATATTTGCAGCTGCCAGCAGCAACGGCAACATGCTGAAAGTTATCTTCTTTTCGGTTTTTTTTGGTATTGCTCTTTTACTCATTGACAACAATTCAGCAAAACCGGTCAAAGACTTTATCAACGGGCTAAATGATGTCATCATGAAAATGGTCGATATAATCATGCTTTTTGCTCCTTTTGCCGTATTTGCTCTCCTTTCTTCATTGATAGTAGAAACTCCGGATGCAAGCCTGTTTATTGCACTTCTTTGGTATATGCTAACTGTAATTATAGGTTTGGCATTGGTATTAATCAGTTATGGATTTTACATATATTTTTTCGCAGGCAAAAAACCTCTTTGGTTTTACAAAGGAATTTTTCCTGCTCAATTACTGGCCTTTTCAACAAGTTCGAGCGCTGCCACATTACCTGTGACCATGGAAAGACTGGAAGAACATCTTGGCGTGGAAAAGGAAGTGACGAGTTTTGTTTGCCCGTTAGGTGCTACCATCAATATGGACGGAACAAGTTTATATCAGGCTGTTGCTGCCGTATTTATCTGTGAAGCACTCCAGTTTCCGCTTACCTTTAGTGATCAATTGACCATCGTTCTTACAGCAACCCTTGCCTCTATAGGTTCAGCCGCTGTGCCGGGTGCCGGATTGATAATGTTGGTTGTTGTACTTGAATCGCTGGGTTTACCTGCTTCAAAAATGGCCATTGGCCTGTCCCTGATTTTTGCTGTCGACAGACCTCTGGATATGCTCCGAACGGTAATTAATGTAACAGGCGATGCCATGGTGACCATCATTATTGGCAAAAAATTTAATAAATTGAAAACACCACAAACAAAAAACTGGGATGACAACCTGAAAGAGGTGTCTTAATTTGTCAATGAATTGAGTACCTGATATAACCTTGTTTTCGCACATTCCAAAAAGGTATATTCATTTCAGAAAGGCACGATTCCCAGGAAGAAATTTTATACTTTTCAACGTCCGGCGCAAGAATAACGTATTGAGGCTTTATATTTTTAAGCACATCAAAAGGGCTCCGGTAATTACCTCTTGTCACCATCAACAAATCCGCTGTCGTATCTCTTACCAACTCAAAATCTTTTCCCAGCATCAACAATCTTTTATTTCCCGCCTTTACTAAAGGTGAGTGAATCATCAATGTTTTTAGATAAATCGTTTTACCTTTTTGTGCTTTGATTGTTTTTTTAATCTTATTCTTTATTCTGTTATTTTTGGCTAAAAAATTTTCCTGTTCTTCAGTCATTCTCTGATTTTTAAAAACAAAGGCCATATCATCCATATGAATATCCGCCAAATACCCGAAATTTGTTTCGTAAACTGAAAAATTTACCTTGCCGGAATCCAATATCTTCGGTAGCAAAAATGACAACAAAATCACCATCATCAAAACAAGTTTTACATAAAAATACAAAGGTTTTTCATATGTCAGATACATAAGTAATAATGTGACAATGATACATAAAACAATGACCTGCCATGGTTCTATCCATATTTTATCAATAACTGCAAATGGCAATTCCTGAACGAACCTGATACTTTTCCATAAATATGTACAAATCTGTTGATAGAATCCCGACACAAAAGTGTTTTGTAATGGGATAATGAATGAAGCCAAAAACATTAAAATGCCACCGTTGACCAGAATAAGTGCTGCGGGTACAGCGACAATATTGCTCAGAATAAAGTAAACAGGAAATTGGTGAAAGTAATACAATGCCAAAGGAAATACCAAAAACTGGGCTGATACAGAAACGGCGACCAAGTCCCACAGATATGCAACGGTTTTGTTTGGAGGGATGAATAAAATCTTGACATGAGGATAAAATAATATTATTCCGGCTAAGGACAAATATGAAAACTGAAACGAAAGGTTGTATATCAGAAACGGATCATATACCAACATCCAGATGGCTGAAACAAATAAAATATTGATGATATGGACATTTCTAAACCATTCTCTTCCTACAAGTAAAAGAACAAACATGACAGAAGCCCTGATTACAGAAGGAGAAGCTCCGGTAAGCATTACGTAAATCAATGCGATGACAGAAATAAAAGTTGGTTTAACAATCCATGTAATCCATCGGTTTTTGGGCAATATTCGAAATAAATACATAAACAGATATAAAACAGCCCCGACATGCAACCCGGAAACAGCAAGTACATGAATAGCCCCTGTTTGAGAAAAACTGTTGTACAAATTTTTATCAATTTCGACCTTATCCCCTAAAAGCAAGGCTTTAATGATAGCACGTTCTTCTTTGCCTGTAATCCATAATTCAATTTTTGACAGCCAGGCAGATTTTATATTTTCAACAAACCGGATAAAAAATGAAACCTCGCCTCTTTGAATCAGTTGGTGCCCCAAAGAATCAATAAACACCTCTTGCGTGATTCCTTTGTAAAAATAAAAAGCTTTTTTGTCAAACGAACCCGGATTTGTTGACGTTTTGATTCTTCTGAGTTTTCCTTTGATCAATATCCGATCAGATTTTTTGTACGAACTAAACAATGTATCCGGTTGGCTGCATAATACCAAAATCTTTTTGGTAACAGGAAAATAATCAGCATGATTCTGTGTGACTTGATAATTTACAATCAACTTTGAATGATGAAACCCCTTACCTTCATTGGCTACAACCACACCGGAAAACGCAATCGTTCCCTCAGGTAATCCCCCACAGGTTACCCGTATCGATTTTTGTTCCTGTAAATAAAACCCAAGAAAAAAAATCAAAACAAAAATCAATGCCGACTCAATATATCGCAAAAAAAACCGGTATCGACCTGAAAAAAACCAAATGACAAACAACAACAATGACACCGTTAATACACCGAGAAGCCCTGAAAAACGAACATAGGGTTGGGCCATTATGCCAAAAATCAAAAAGACCCCGACCCTCACTACAGGATAAGCAGAAAAATTCATACAGCGTTAATTTTAGGGGGCAAAAATAAGATTAACCACAAAATTATCTATGGAAAATATATTAAACTTTCGTTAAAATGTACGTAAATTTCAAAGTCCCCCAATATTCTACCCCAAATACAATAGGAACACTCATTAAATTGCAGATAGTTTGTCATTTAAAAATAAAAAACAAACAGAAAATAACCAAAGGGTCGGATTCCTTCAGCTGATCCAAAAGTTAATGTAATGGGGAAATAAACATATAGTTCGTTTATTATTAAACAGAAAAAACTGAACCTTCTAACGCAGCATAAACACATTCAAACTCTTCTTTGGCTTCTGCAACCAATTCAGAAATATCTGTATACCTTGATGAAAAATGACCAATAATCAATTTGCCGGCTTCAGCCTTTTTAGCTATCAAACCTGCCTGTTTTGAAGTAGTATGTTTCCTTTCGACAGCCTTTTCTACCATGTCGTGCAGATAGGTAGCTTCGTGGTACAAGGTCGTAACGCCTTTGATCCAATCAGTTAATTTTTCATCGTACATTGTATCAGAACAATACGCATAACTTCTTTTTGGTGAATCCGGAAGTGTTAATATATCATTAGGTAAAACTTCACCGTTTTTTCTTATGACATCGTCACCCTTCAAAACCTGCCTGATTTCATCTACTGAAAGTTGATACTGCTGAACGACTTCTTTTTTTATTTTTCTGACGTTGGATTTTTCCTCAAAAAAATATCCGTAGGTGACAATCCTGTGGTTAAGGGGAAATGCACTGACTGTCAGATCGTCAAAATGAAAAACTTCAGTTCTTTCTTTCGTTTTAATTTCTTTGATGGTAATCGGGTATGTTATATATTGTTGGGTCAGATTTAAAACAACTTGTATAAATTCTTTAAGACCCGGTGGACCAATGATCGTTAAAGGCTCAGTTCTCTGATGATGTTGAAATGACGAAAGCATACCCGGGAGTCCAAAAAGATGATCGCCGTGAAGATGACTGATACAAAGCAATTTAATCCTGGAGGTATTAATGCGATACTTTGATATCATCATTTGAGTCCCTTCCCCACAATCCATCATGATGGACTGTCGGTTATACAAAATGATTTGGGAACTTGTTATTTTCCCTTTGTGAGGCAGTGCTGCCAGCGAACCTAAAATCGTGACCTCAAAGGTCTTCATCTTCAGTCTCTATACCCAATTCATTCTGAATTTCTTCCATAAAGACATAATCAATCGCTTCAGATAGTGTAGGTATTATGGTTAAGATGGATTCAAGCCTGGATATCTCAATCAATTTTTTAACAGCATTCTGAACTACACCGGTTACAATAAACAAACCATCATCCTTCCAAAGCCTGTTTGCCGTTAAGATTGAGCTCAATCCTGAAGAATCTACATATTTTACAGCCGACATGTCGAATATTAAATTTCGTACACCCTCATTTCTACAAAATATAAACTCAGACTTTAATGCTGGAGCCAATACTGAATTCAAGTTTTCTTCATCTAAAACAAACACAGTGTATTTTTCTTCTTTATTTAAACTATATTTCATCTTTCGAATTTTTATCTATGATTTAATTTGTTGTTACCGGGTTGTTTACTCTTCTGAAGAGTTAAAATTACATTTTATTAAAGGTCTTTTCGCTGATTTTAAATTACACTTTTGAACGTAAAATCATAGTAAGACATTGTTTTAGAAACCAAAACAAATTTTTGTATGTATTGCCATTCAATACAGCAAACCTGTTGAAAGGTTCAATTTTCCGGTTCAAATATGTAAACCGAAGTGCAAAACTATACATTTCAACAAAATTTATCCAAAATTATTCACATAAAAGTATGTTAAATCCATTCGGTCCAATTATATTTGTATTTTATTTAATATATAATCTTGATTTAATCAGAAGTTTTTCCTGAAGAGGCAAATTTAAAACAAATTCTTTTTATGTCTTTCGTTGTCCTGAAATGGTTAAATTATAGTTAATATATAAGAAAATAAGCGATGTATTTTGAACTTAATAGTAAATACTTTATTTTTGTAGTTATGTTATTTTTATTGAGAATTTTGACATCCAATGTAATGATAACAATATAAGTTAACAAAAAAAGATCGTCCTCATGATTTCAGATTATGAAGATGCTAAAAAATAAAAACAAAAAGATGAATAGCAGAAAATTTTCAGCAAAAGTCAAAAAAATCATAAAAGTCAGTCGGGAAGAAGCTATCCGCTTGGGGCATGACTACATAGGAACGGAACATTTTTTATTGGGTCTGCTCCACGAACAAGACAGCCTTCCTGTCAAAGTACTTCAGGCATTAGACGTAGATATTGACAAACTAAGGAAAGAAATTGAAAATACAAGAATAGATAAGTTGGAAAGTGACCTGGGTTACAATTATGGTAACATTCCGTTAAACAAACATGCTGAAAAGGTATTAAAAGTTACTTCACTCGAAGCTAAAGTCTACAGAAGTGAAGAAATTAATCCTGAGCACCTGATGTTGTCAATTTTAAAACATCCGGAAAACATTGCAAATAAAATTTTGAATGATTTCCAGATAGATTATGAATCGTTCAGGTCTGAACTTGAATACGTCCGACAAGAATTTGAGTTTGGCACTCCGGATGTATTTAACGCATCGCACTCAGACTCTGACATCCCTATGGATGATGATGACATTTCAGAATCTTACGGTCAGGGCAAAAAAGGAGCTCCCGGAAAATCAAGAACTCCGGTTCTGGATAATTTCGGCAGAGATGTAACCAGACTCGCGGAAGAAGGAAAACTCGACCCTATTATCGGTCGTGAAGTAGAAATTGAAAGAGTATCACAAATTCTGAGCAGGCGTAAAAAGAACAACCCTATTCTGATAGGTGAACCCGGTGTAGGAAAAACAGCCATTGTCGAGGGGCTTGCGTTACGTATTCTTCAAAAAAAGGTTTCCCGAACACTTTTTAACAAAAGAGTAGTGATGCTGGATCTGGCGGCTATCGTCGCAGGGACAAAATACAGAGGTCAGTTTGAAGAAAGAATGAAAGCCATCATGAATGAGCTTGAAAAAGCCAGAGATGTCATTTTATTCATCGATGAGATTCATACCATGGTTGGTGCCGGAGGCGCTACCGGCTCGTTGGATGCTTCCAATATTTTCAAACCTGCTCTTGCCCGAGGAGAATTACAATGTATTGGAGCTTCGACTCTCGATGAATACCGCCAATACATTGAGAAAGACGGAGCCTTAGACCGTAGATTTCAAAAAGTTCTGGTTGAACCACCAAGTCCTGAGGATACCATACATATACTACACAATATCAAATCAAAATACGAAGACTTTCACAATGTATCCTACACTGATGAAGCCATAGAAGCCTGTGTTCGTATGAGTGAACGATACATTACAGACAGATTTTTACCTGACAAAGCCATTGATGTAATGGATGAAGTCGGAGCAAGAACACATTTAAAAAACATTCACGTTCCAAAATATATTGAAGATGTCGAAAATGAAATCGAAGTCATCAAAGAAAGCAAAAATAATGCTGTAAAAAACCAGCAATACGAAAAAGCCGCAGACCTGAGAGATCAGGAGTCTAAACTTATTCGAAAACTGGAACAGTTTAAGGAGGAATGGGAAGAAGAATCAAAAACAAAAAAATTCCCGGTTGATGAAGAAAATATTGCCGAAGTGATATCCATGATGACAGGTATACCTGTTAAAAGGGTGGCTCAAAGTGAAAGTACCAAGTTGGTCAAGATGGTCAGTGATCTGGAAAATATGATTATTGGTCAAAATGAAGCTTTGGTTAAAGTTACTAAGGCAATTCAACGTAACCGCGTAGGTCTGAAAGACCCTTCAAAACCTATCGGTTCTTTTATTTTCCTGGGTCCTACCGGTGTCGGAAAAACAGAATTGGCAAAAGCTTTAGCCAAATATTTATTTGACTCTCAGGATGCCCTGATCAGAATCGACATGACTGAATACATGGAGAAGTTTTCTATCTCCAGATTGATTGGTGCTCCTCCGGGGTATGTCGGATACGAAGAAGGGGGTCAACTGACGGAAAAGGTTCGCAGAAAACCGTATTCAGTAATCCTCCTGGATGAGATTGAAAAAGCTCACCCCGATGTATACAACATCCTTTTACAGGTACTCGACGACGGACAATTGACCGATGGCTTGGGAAGAAAGGTAGATTTTAAAAACACCCTGATCATAATGACTTCCAATATTGGTGTCAGACAGTTGAAAGACTTTGGCCAGGGAGTAGGTTTTGCTACAAAATCGAGACAGGAAACGTCTGACGACTACTCTAAGTCTGTCATCCATAATGCCCTTAAGAAGACATTTTCACCGGAATTTTTGAACAGGATCGATGATGTTGTTATCTTTAATGCCCTTGAAAAAGAAGATATCTTTAAAATCATTGACATCAGCCTGGCACAATTGATTAACCGGATGAAAAATTTAGATTTCGAATTGGTATTAACCCCGGAAGCTAAAGAATTTGTAGCTGAAAAGGGTTATGACCCACAATTCGGAGCCAGACCACTTAACAGAGCTATACAAAAGTACGTCGAAGACCCGTTGGCTGAATTCATACTGGCACACCAACCCGGAAAAGGTGATATTTTGGTGGCCGAACTGAACGAAGGAAAGGATGGAATCGTCATTCATAATGAACAAAGTGTTAAAAATCTTGAGGATTCAAAATAATTAACCATCTTTGCAGAAATTAAGTCTTTTTTTAATAAAAATTTTAACATTTGTCAAAAGGAAAAAATCAACCAACTCAGGACGATAAGTTTAATTATCGTTTAAACGATGCTATTAGAGTTCCAAGAGTCCGATTAGTTGGCGAGAATCTGGAACTGGTTAGCGAAGTAGCTAACAAAGAGATAGAAACAGGTGTCTACCCTACTCATCAGGTACTACAATGGGCATCTGCACTTGAAATGGATTTGGTCGAGATCAGCCCTAATGCTGATCCACCAGTTTGTAAGATCATAGATTACAAAAAATTTGTGTATGATCGTAAAAAGAAAGATAAGGAACTGAAAGCCAAAACAGCTAAAACAGTCATAAAGGAAATCAGGTTCGGACCCAATACAGATGACCATGACTTTGATTTTAAAGTAAAACATGGTCTTAAATTTTTGGAAGAAGGATCCAAAATCAAAGCCTATGTACAATTTAAAGGAAGGGCGATTGTATTTAAAGATCGTGGAGAACTTATCCTCCTGAAGTTCCTTAAGGAATTGGAAGAACACGGTGCTGCAGAGGAATTGCCGAAACTTGAAGGAAGAAGAATGATAGTTGTCATTTCTCCTAAAAAGAAAAAATAAAAATATGTGCGATTCTTTACTACAACGTAATAAGTAAAGAATCAGAAATATAAAACTGCTGTTTATTGTTAAAATAAGCAGCAGTTTTTGTTTAATTCGTGTTTTATCTGATTCGTTCTAAGGAATATCTTTAAATCTTTCTGTAAAAACATAGCATCCAACCATGAATATAAAAATAATATTAACTGTCCATTTTATAATGTTTTGTTTTTTATTACCCGGTAATCTTACTGGTCAGAAACCTGCAGAAATTGAAATAAGTATTGAAGGGTACCAGGAAGGTTGGTGTAAGATGATCGGTATGTACGGCGACCAAAATTACATTGTCGACTCATTTTATATGAACAAAAACGGACAGTTCTTAATTAGCAGAGACACCTTATTTTCTGAAGGGCTGTATTATATATTACTACCAGATTTTAAAAATATTAGTATCCTATTGGATGAAAATCAAAAATTTGGTTTAAAAACAAAAAAAGAATCCTTAACAGGTTCGATGAAAGTAATCAACCATGCCTGTAATCAACTATACTACAAAAGTCTTGTCATTCAGGAAAAAACAGACTCTGTAAGTCAACTTATCAAAAAAGGAAATACAGCCCCTGATTTGAAAAACCAACTTGAATATTGGATGGGGCAAAAATCTGCACAACTTTCAGAAATACAGATAAATCATCCTTCTAATTTTTTTACCGTCTTTAAATCTTCCGGACAGAATCCCGGATTTATTGAGGTAAAAAAACCAAACGGAGATATTGATACTTTTGGCCAATTACATGCTTATCGAAAAGCGTTTTGGAAAAATACTGACCTTAACGACATAAGGCTGTTAAGAACACCGGTTATTGCAAATAAATTGAGGAGATTTATTAAAGAGCTGACACCTCAACATCCTGATTCTATCATTAAACAGGCAGATGACATCATTAAAGCATCCAAAGTCAATAAAGAAATGTTTTCGTTTATATCAAACTGGATCGCTTTGCAGTACCAACCGACCAAAACAACTGTAATGGATGGCGAAGCTGTTTATGTGCATATTATTGACACCTATTTTACTCAGGATATTGTAGATTGGCTTTCCCCTGAAGAACTCAACAAATTACATAAAAAAACTTCAGAAATGAGGGCCTCTTTATTAAATCGTAAAGGACCCAATGTGGTTTCTACTGATCCGGAAGGCAAAAAAAAATCTGTTTACGAAATTCAGTCACCCTATATTGTTATATATATGTACGCCCCAAATTGTGAACATTGTAAGCTGGAGACACCAAAACTCAAAGCTTTTTATGATGAATGGAAAAACAAAGGGGTTGAAGTTTATGCCATCGCTTTAGAGACAACCCCTCAGGAATGGAATAAATACATAGAAATGAATGGTATTTCTGACTGGATAAATGTTTTTGACCCTACAAATGCCTCTATTTATGCAAAATACTACGTTGACGTAACACCTGAAATCTATGTACTAAACCAGGAAAGAATTATTATTGGTAAAAATTTAAAATCAGAGCAGATTCCTGTAATCATAGAAAAAGATAAAAGGAAAAGGAAATAAAATCTTTTAATTTCCGGCAGCAAAAATTTGAACCCTTCCCGGATGTTAATAATTGTTAAAAAGGTATAATTTTTCATCTCAACGTAAGGCTTTATAAAGTTTTAGAGTAAATCCGTTGTATTTTTGTCATCAAAATTAAGCCGGCTGCATTCTTTGTGGTACCGGCACATTGTGATTAAGTAGTTTATCGTCAATTTCAGACTATTTAATACTGAAGTCACTTTTTTAAACAAACAAACAATTAATCCATCTCTGATGCGTAAATTTTTATTTATTTCCGGAATTCTTTCTGTTCTATTCTTCTTTCAATGTAAAAATGCGGAAACATTCACAAAATCGGGAAAAGCAACCTTAAGTGGTAAAGTCACCAATGCTGCCGGTCCCGCTGTTACCATTGATATTCAAGGTGAAAAAACAGACATCCCGCTTTCACAGGATGGTAGTTTTAAAACAGACCTTGAAATTCCGGGAGCAGGTATATATAAAATCGAAACCGGTAATCAGGGTGTGGTCCTACCTGTTTATTTACTTCCGGGCGAAAGTACCATGCTGAATTGTGACGGTAGCAATATGATTATGACCGCTAAATTTGACGGAAAAACCAAACATGAAAATAATTTTTTGGTAGCCAAAATGTTTAATGAGCCGAATCTGATTCAAATTGATCAGACTACCTTTTTTACCCTTCCTGAAGTTGATTTTTTAAAACAGGTTGAAGAAGTTAAATCAAAACTCATTGAATTTAAAAAAGAATACCAAAAACAAAATGGTGTTTTCAGCCCGCATTTTGAAGAAATTGTAAATCAGGATATCACTTTTCAGATAACAAATTTAAAGATGTTGTATCCCGTTTATTATAACTACCTCATGAAAACAACCGATTTTAAACCATCTGAAAATTTTTACAGTTATTTTCAGGGATTGGATATCAATAATGAAATCAACCTACAAAGTGAGCACTTTATTGCTTTTGTTCCGTTATACATTGAACATCTATTGAAGGAAAAAAATAATAATGTTGAAAATTATGAGTCTACAGGTTTAAACAAGTTAAGTATTCTTTCAGAAACCATCACGAGTGAAAAAATAAGAGAAGAAATTTCTTATCAAATCATGAAAGAATCATTTGAAACCAAGCTGTCAGATGCATTTGCTATGTATGAATCGTATCTGAATCAGGCAAAAGACGAAAAAAAGAAAAAAAATATTGAAAATCTGTACAATCAATGGTTGCCTTTAAAACCGGGAAATGTTGCTCCTGACTTCACAGCAGTAGATAAAAACGGGAAATCATATTCATTGGCTCAGTTGAAGGGCAAAGTATTATATATTGATATTTGGGCTACCTGGTGTGGTCCATGTATTGCGGAATTGCCTTATTTAGAAAAACTACAATCCTCTTTTCACGGTGTAAAAAATATTGAATTTGTTTCTATATCTATAGATCAAAGTTCAGAACCCTGGAGAAAAATGATTGAGGCAAAAAATATGCAAGGGCTTCAGTTATATGCACAAGGTGCCTGGAACTCCGATGTTATTGCCAACTATAGAATCAATGGTATTCCAAGATTTATCATCATTGACAAAGAAGGCAAACTGGTAGATGGTAATGCACCGAGACCAAGCAATCCGGGAACAGAACAAATATTAAAAAACCTGATTTAATAGTTAAAATTATATGCAATTTAAAAATAATATTTTAGAAACCATAGGAAATACGCCTATGGTAAAACTAAACAAAACCGTTTCTTCAGTTCCCTGTTTGGTTCTTGGAAAAATTGAAACTTTTAACCCCGGCCATTCGACAAAAGACAGAATGGCCCTTAAAATGGTGGAAGATGCCATTTTAGAAGGCAAAATTCAGGAAGGAGGAACATTTATTGAATGTACTTCCGGTAATACCGGTATGGGTATCGCTATTGCGGCTGCTGTAAAAGGGTACCGTTGTATTTTTACGACCAGTGATAAACAATCTAAAGAAAAAATTGACTTACTCAAAGCATTAGGTGCTGAAGTAATCGTTTGTCCTACAAACGTAGAACCGGATGACCCAAGATCCTATTATTCTGTAGCTGAAAGATTGAGTAAAGAAATTCCAAATTCCTGTTGGCTGAACCAATATGATAATCTTTCAAACCGACAAGCCCATTATGAAAGTACAGGACCTGAGATTTGGGAACAAACAGATGGTAAAATCACCCATTTTGTAGTAGGAGTCGGAACCGGAGGAACTATTTCAGGAGTTGCAAAATATCTGAAAGAAAAAAATCCTGATATCAAAATCTGGGGTATTGATACCTACGGGTCTGTTTTCAAGAAATACCACGAAACCGGCGTTTTTGATAAAAACGAAATTTATCCTTATATCACTGAAGGTATAGGTGAAGATATACTTCCTAAAAATGTTGACTTTTCGTTAATTGATCACTTTGAGAAGGTAACAGATAAAGATGCAGCTCTTGCTGCCAGAAAACTGGCCCGGGAAGAAGGTATTTTATTAGGATATTCAGCAGGGTCAGCCCTGGCTGGGGTTCTGCAACTAAAGGATGAGTTAAAGCCTGATGATGTTGTAGTCATATTATTTCACGATCACGGTTCAAGATATGTTGGAAAATTGTACAATGACGACTGGATGAAAGAGAGGGGATTCCTTGAACCTGAATTGAGTCTTGCCCAACTTGTCGAAAAGAAAAAGGACAAAAAATTTATTGGCGTTGATGTTACGCAAAGTATTAAATCAACTTTGCATATCATGAAAGAACATGATATCAGCCAATTGCCTGTTTTGCGAAATGAAACTTTGGTCGGATCCATCACAGAAAATAAGCTTTTAGAACATTTATTGGAGTCACCGCTTTATAACGGCGACAAAGAAATTGGTTCTATTATGGGCGATCCTTTTCCTATGGTATCCCTTGATCTATCCTTAAAAGATCTGAACAAGTATATTTCCAGAACTAATCCTGCTGTAATAACCAGTGACAGGTCAGGAAACAAAGTTATTATCACAAATTATGATATAATTCAGGCATTGTAAGCCCAATCAGGTTTTCAATTAATACATGAAAATATATTTTTATTCACGATCAACGTGCGTAAAAAAGCTAAAGATTGTCGTGCCGTAATTTCTCTCTTCTTTATAACATCTGTGTGTTTTAAAGTCATGGTTTGGGTTATGTTCAAGGATAAACAAACCATCTGTTTTCAGGATAGTCGTTGAAAAAATCACATCAGGTATATCATTCAGGTTAGGAAGCGGATAAGGCGGACCTGCAAAAATATAATCAAAAGAAGATTGATTGTGTTTTATAAAGTCAAAAACATCACCTTTATGTATGTGCAATTCGTTTTCAATACCTAATTCATGAGCTATTTTTTTTACAAATTGAACACAACCCGGAAATTTGTCTACATACGTAGCATCCATACAACCTCTTGAAATAAATTCGTAACAGTGGTTTCCGGTTCCGCCAAAAAGATCCAACATTTTTGTTTCTTCAAAACTAATTCTGTTTTGAAGAATGTTAAATAATCCTTCTTTTGCAAAATCTGTTGTTGGTCTTGTAGGCCAGTTTTTTGCCGGTGGGATAAATCTTCTGCCTTTAAACCGACCGCTTATAATTCGCATATAACATCAGATATTTATCAAAAAATAATATGTCTGCGACCTGATCGTTAATAACCAACTCAGTCTTTTTTTCATTGAGAAACCTTATCTCACTATAATAATTTTCTAAAGATTTTATAACTCTGGAATTTCTGTCCATCTCACCGGAAAACACCACTTCCGGATTAGGGACATTACCGAGAACCTCTCTTTGAATCAACATCAAATTATAATGTACATCGGCTTCATTTTCAAATATTAACTTATTATAATATAAGAATTGATTACCCTTTTTAACATACACATGCATGTATTTAAATTCAAAGTCAACGTGGAAGACGTCTTCACAATCAAGCCAAAAATCGTTTAGAAGTCCTGAATAATGGCAATATTGCACCGAAAAACTTTCTAAAACAGATGGCGGAACACCATGTTTGATGCCAAAGTAACAGGTGACATCCTGATGCAACCATTTTTCTTTGTAGGTCTCACACAATAAGAATGAGGGAAGTTCTGCAACCACTTCATCGTCTGGCTCTTTCAAATGAACCAAAGGAAGATCTTTAGAAACAATAAAACACTTTTTATTGTCCATATCTTCCAAAACTTTGAAATCTTCTGCGTCTGTCAACGGTTTTATCCCAAAACCTGAGTTAGTAACATCGTAAAAACAATAATACCATTCTGATCGAGAAACGAACAAAAAAGGTAATTTATCTTTCGGAATATGGGTGTGAATGGACAGAATCTCGAATTTATTTTACCAGTTTCCTGCGGTACTGGCAGAATTCAAATCACCAAATTTTAATGCTTTTTCAGGATCATATAAAGCATCATATTTTTTGTACTTAGGGCTGGCAAACTCACCCATAAAGTCTTTATATTTGGTGCCTACCTCCACTACATAAACTTTTGAATTTTGTTGTGTAATGGTATCTGCCTCTATGGTAAAAGTTTTACCTTCTCCATATGGTATAAACCTTAAAGAGTCAAGATTGACCACTCCACCTAAAAGACTGAAAAGTGAATCTTTGGCTGGCTTTTTAATAATCGTTCTGATAAATTTGTCCTGATTTGTAGGATCAGTCGGATCTGCTTCCAATTTCTCTAAAGTAACATCGGCGGTCATTAATACTTTAGTCAGGGTATCAAAACTTCCAGCATAACTGCCTTTAATGGTTCTGTATAACTCTTGTGAAGTCTGAATTTTTTTAAGTACTTCTACTACC
Organism: Saprospiraceae bacterium; assembly: GCA_022842725.1. Taxonomy (GTDB): domain Bacteria; phylum Bacteroidota; class Bacteroidia; order Chitinophagales; family Saprospiraceae; genus OLB9. Next base: position 53,599 of record JALHOZ010000018.1, on the reverse strand, counting down.
GCATCTCTACGTTTACCCTTTTCTTCCTGAAAAGCAATAGGATCCTGAATGGATTTATATAACCAATAACCCAAAAATAAAGCTAAAAAAACAAGACCGATGTTGATTATCTTACTCATATTATAATATTATTTTATTCCTTTATATGTGAAACAACAATAAGATGCAAAAATCTGTTCATTTGGTGTATGAAGCACAAAAATATTATTTCTTAGCATATTTATACCTGAAATTTCAAAATTTACTTCAATTGTTAAAAAAAAATATCATTTTGGCTATTGAATCCTCTTGTGATGACACAGGAGCTTCTGTTATTTCAGATGGAAAGGTGCTCAGCAATTGTATTGCAAATCAAAGCATTCACGAACGTTATGGTGGTGTCATACCGGAAGTTGCATCCAGACAACATCAGGAAAATATAGTTCCTGTGGTAGATCAGGCGATCCTTACTGCTGGTATTTCACTACAAGATATATCTGCTGTAGCTATAACCAAAGGTCCGGGATTGATGGGAAGTTTATTGGTCGGGGTATCCTTTGCAAAAGCTATGGCTATGACCTTACATGTCCCTTTAATCGAAGTGCACCACATGCAGGCACATATTCTAGCTCACTTTGCAACTGAACATAAACCGGAATTTCCTTTTTTGTGTCTTACCGTTTCAGGAGGGCATACACAAATTGTATTGGTCAAAAACCATCTAGACATGGTAATTTTGGGTGAAACCCGGGATGATGCCGCCGGAGAAGCCTTTGATAAAGCAGGAAAAATGTTGGGTTTGCCTTACCCTGCAGGACCACACATTGATAAACTTGCCCAAAAGGGTCAGTTAAAATATCAATTTCCGATTCCCAATATACCCGATCTGGACTTTAGTTTTAGTGGATTCAAGACTTCAGTGCTATACTTTTTGCAAAAAGAAATGAAAAATGACGATTCATTTATCCAAAATAATCTCAATGACTTATGTCATTCCATCCAATTTGCCATAGTAGACATTTTGATCAAAAAACTTGAAAAAGCTGTTACGTTGCATCCGGTGAAACATATAGCTTTGGCAGGTGGTGTCTCCGCCAATTCAGCATTAAGACAAGCTTTTACACAATTTGGCAAAAAAAACCAATTGGAAGTTTATATACCTGATTTTGAATATTGTACTGACAATGCAGCCATGATTGGTATCACCGGATACTATAAATATATGGCAAAAGATTTTTCGGATCTTAACATTACGCCGGATCCTAAATTTGAAATGAAATAACCTTAGAAAAAACCGGAATCTGTTTCTGTCAAGCTACAGGATTGCAATAAAAATCATTTACCAGTCACATTTGTGTAAGGATAGATTTTCCAGCGTAGTCAGAAATTCATCACCCGGTAAATGAGAAACTAATATTTTTTCATCACTTCCTTCTTTGGGTAAAGTGATTTGCCATGCGTGCAAAAACATCCGCGTCATGTTCCATTCCGACAAAAAAAATCTGTTTTGTTTACTACATCCATAAGGTCTGTCTCCGATTATCGGGTAGCGTAAATGCGACAAATGCCTTCTTATCTGATGTTGCCTGCCGGTGACCGGCTGTGCCTCAATCAGGCTGTATCTTGAAGTGGCAAACCGTGAAGAAGAAACTTTTTGAATTTCACTCCTGCAAATGGTTTTACATAATGTCAAAGCTTCCTGAGAAGTTCCTCGCTCAGTATTCAGGGGAGCATCTACCTCAAATGTGTCCGGAGTGTGTCCTCTTACTATAGCTATATATTTTTTTTCAACATCTTTATTCATAAATTTTTGAGAATAAAAACGATGGGCCTCTGTTGATTTTGCCATAACCAAAATGCCTGAAGTTTTCCTGTCAAGACGATGAACCGGATAAACCCTTTGACCAATCTGATCCCTGAGTAATTGTAATACAATCCATTCACTTTTGGCATCATAAGACGATTTATGTACAAAATATCCGGTTGGTTTATCTATGATTACAATATTTTCATCTTCAAAAAGAATTGTGAACATTGGTTTGCATTTAAAAATGACATAAAAATGATTCGGGGTTTACCCTGAAAGCGCATCAGTGAATTCCTCTATTTTACTGTTAAAATACACTTAAATGATTAAATATGTGCGATTTATAATTGACTTTTACGTTGTATATACATATCTTTATCCTAAATTATTACCCATGATCATATTTAGTATTGCATTGATACTGCTCATTGCATTTGGTGACAGTATCCTTAAAGAGGCTTAAAAAAGAGGGCTGGTGTGACGGAGACATCAGCCCTTTTATTTTCAGACTACAAAAAACCTGCCTTTGATCCAGAACCAAAACTAAAAATCCTTGCTTTTCTATCAAAAGATAGTCTGTCAAAACTGATTTTACAATTGGATTTTAGTTTTTAGTCATTAGGGCTTCCACCATTTTTTCTCCTAATTCGACACCAATTTTATTTTGTGCTTCAATGGTAGATGCTCCGATATGAGGTGTCGCTGATATTCCAGGATGATTTAATAATTTTTGATCAGGTTTTGGTTCGTTATGAAAAACATCCAGACCTGCCATAAATACATTACCTTGCTCTAAATGATGTAGAAGAGCGGTTTCATCTATTGACTCTCCTCTGCTGGCATTAAGTATAATGACGCCTCGTTTCATTTTCTGAAAAGCCTGATCATCCAAAACCGGTTTGTCCAAAGAAGGAATGTGAAGCGAAATATAATCCGAATTGCTTAATACATCATCCAGATTAGTTGTATTTAATGGGTAAAATATGTTCAACATTTTATCTCCAACCTGAATATCCGCAGATTCAACAAAGGGGTCATAAGCTATTACTTTCATGCCAAAACCAAGTGCTAAACTGGCAAGTTCTTTACCGATACGGCCCAATCCCAGGATTCCCATTGTTTTACCGGTCATTTCCAGACCTTTTGCATATTTCTTTTTTAAGTTTGAAAACTCATCGTTTCCATTGACCGGCATCTCGGCATGAGCCTGATGTAAAAACCTTGAAAGAGACAATGCGTGCGCAAACACCAACTCAGCTACTGACCTTGAAGATGCTGCCGGTGTATTTACGATTTTAATACCTTTACTTTTAGCGTATTCGACATCAATATTGTCCAGCCCTACTCCACCCCGACCTATAACCTTCAGGTTAGGACAGGCATCAATCAATTCCTTTCTGACTTTGGTATTACTTCTGACACAGATTGCATCATAGCCCGGTAATACTGTAAAAAGTTCTTCCTGGCTGACTGCATTCGTATTTACTTCAATGCCTGCATCTTCCATTATTTTTTTTCCTATCTCCTCAATTCCATCATTAACCAGGACTTTCATATAAATATATTTATTTTAGTAAAAATACGATTATTAAAAACACACAAACGACTGCTTTTCAACATCATACATAAGTGAAAGGAAAAGGTTTAACCTTTACAGCCTCTTCAAGTAAAGAAAATCAACTGAAAAACAATACTTTCCGTTAATTTTGACACAAATTTAAACATACCGACAAGTCTAACCTAATTTTATAAATCGTAAAAAGATTTATACGGAGGAATTAACATAAATTTCACAAAATGAAGTCAAAGGCGACCTATAAGGTCAAAAAATATGTATTCGATAAGATTTTTACGAGGGGTAAACAGTATTTGCACGACCCTGCCCTTTATGAAGGAATGACGCCCTTTACAGAACCTGAAAGAAAAATTGTCGGGTCGTATTCCATGCCTCAGGAAGTAAAAAATGACACCCATGTTGTCATTTTGGCTCATCCATATCTTGCTGCCGCTAAATCTTTTTTTTTAAAGGAAAATCATGTCAGAGAGTACAAGAAGCATGGTTATGGTGTTGTTATATTTGATTTTAACGGATTTGGAGAGTCTGGATTTATTGACTTTGATTTTTATAAAGACATTTTATCTGTTTATGCATGGACTAAAAAAGAACTGGATCCTGATGTTATTTCTGTACATGGCATCTCCTTTGGTGCTTCACAAATCCTGAGAGCAGCCGGTCGCAATAAACTGCCGGGAATCGAAATTATTATTGAAAATTGTCTGGACAAAAGTATCCACTATTTTAAAGTGAGAAATATTAAGCTCTATTATTTTTTCAAAGTACTTTACGTGTTAAACCCCAAAGCAAAACGGGAAGCTGATTTTGTGGGGATGGCAGAAAACATTCAAAATGTTTCGCAAATATTGTATATTTATTGTAAAAACGATAGTCTCACCACAACGGACATGGGTCGTAAGTTGATGAACAAAACAAAAGTTCCGTTCAGATATCAGGAATGTCCCGGAGAACATCTGAAAGCAATCTACGATGCACCGACCTACATGAACTTTATAACAGAAAATAAAGGATTCATATAAATATAACATTTGGGGGCAAGTGATTTTTCAATATCATAAAATTAAAGTGAGTAAATTTTTACTACCTTTGCACTTCAACCAAACGACTTTATATGATAAACGTGTATTCTGAAATAGCACCTCTTAAAAAAGTTATTATTCACAGACCTGACGAAGGTATTGCACGTATTTCACCCAAAAAAGCAGAAGAACTACTTTTTGACGATATCGTACATTTACCTCAAATGCGCGAAGAACATGACATTTTCAGGAGAGTACTGCAACTTATTATTGGCAAAGAAAACGTATTGGACACCCAAACCTTAATTGAGGAGGGATTTAAAGCCAGTCCGGAAATTAAAGAAGAATTGTTGCGTAAAATTGTTGATTATGAAGAACTTCCGGAAACGGCTTTCCATGATTTTACTACCATGGATGACGATATTTTAACAAAAGTTCTGATTACAGGTTTTCACCATGAAAACGAAACCATATATTTCGACCCCATACCCAATTTTATTTTTACCAGAGACGTTGCTGTGGTTGTAAAAGATTGTGTAATCATCACAAAGGCTGCCAAAATTGCACGACACAGAGAAAACTTACTGACAAGATTTATTTTTTATGCACATCCACTTTTCAAAAATCTGTCTTCCAACGACAAAATCATCAATCTCAACCATCTTGATAAATTCCCACCAAGTAAAAAGGGAGAGGTCGTCAGTATGGAAGGTGGTGACGTCATGATGCTGAATGAAGACTTTTTATTGATCGGTTGTTCAGAAAGAACAACAAATTATGCCATCGAACAAGTAAAAAATGAAGTATTCAGAAGAGGTCTGATCAAAAATGTAGCACAAATCAACATTCCTTCTGAAAGGAGTTTTATGCACATTGACACTTTGTTCACTTTGATTGACAAAGATGAAGTCGTCTGTTACAAACCCATTATTTTTGATGGTATCAGTTCTAATGTAAAAGTATTTAAAGCAGACGGCACAGAAGCTGTGTATGATTCTGTTCGCTCTTTTATGCAAACGGAAATCAACCCTGACATGAAATTTATATACAGTGGTAAAGGTGAATCCCCTTATCAGGAAAGAGAACAATGGACGGACGGATGCAATCTTGTTGCACTAAAGCCCGGGGTTGCTTTGACGTATGACAGAAACCCAGTCACTGAGCAGGCTTTGATGGAACATGGATATACAATTATTCATGCCAGAAACTTGTTAGAAGACGCAGCCAACGGAAAAATTGATGCGAAACAATTAACAAAAACCATTATTACTCTCCCTTCTAATGAATTATCCAGAGCAAGAGGAGGCTCACATTGTATGACCTGCCCGATATTGAGAGAAAATTAAGGTTTTATGTACCAATTTGATTTTCCATATAGAGTAACTTACGCTGATACAGATAAAATGGGATATTTGTATTACGGAAACTATGCAACACTTTATGAAATCGGGAGGGTTGAAACCATGCGGAGTCTGGGAATCTATTATAAAGAGATGGAACAAAATCATCAGATCATGATGCCCGTTGTATCTGTCGAAGCACGATACTTAAAACCTGCCTTGTATGACGATTTATTAAACATCAGAACCATTATACCTGAAATGCCTGGTAAAATGGTCACATTTTTAAGTGAAATCTATAATTCAGAGCAGATATGTCTTCATAAAGCAACCGTAAAATTATTTTTTATAGACATGTCATCACAACTCAGGGTTTCCTGTCCTGATTGGATGACAGATATATTAAAAAAACATACTTGAAAAAATATTACCATATAGTACAAAACAAATTTTCCAATCTTCCGGTTATAAAACAAATTCTTGATTGGTCAAAATGGTATGCACCTCCCGGATTTTCAGGAGTTCCGCTCTATTACGTAATCTCCTTTATTATTGAAGAGGCAAAAAAAGATAACCTAACCATGCGATCCAATTCGATTGCTTTCAGTCTTTTTATTGCTATTTTTCCGGGTATCATTTTTTTATTTACTTTGCTACCACATATACCTATTATTCAGGATTATGTTGTCATTATAGACAGAAACCTGAACAATATGTTACCCAGAAGTGCTTATGAGTATTTGTCACAGATTTTAATTGACATAACCTCCATAAAAAGAAGTGGATTGTTGTCGTTAGGATTTTTTTTATCTTTATTTTTCGCTTCCAACGGAATGATTACATTAATGTCCGGATTTGACAAATCCTATAATGATGTATTTGTACATAGGTCGTTTCTGAGAAAGCGAATTATAGCTTTATCATTGACTATTGTCCTTTCAGGTTTATTTATTGTTGTAATTGCCATGGTGGTTTTAAGCAAAAGTTTTTTTGATTGGCTTTCAACCCACTATGTCATCAACGATTGGTTATTACTGTTTTTTTCAAATACTTCAAGGTTTGTTCTTGGTATTTCTTTGATATATACAGGTATAAGTTTCATATTTCAATATGGTCCGTCCTTGTACAGAAAGTCCCCTTTTTTGAATGTCGGTGCCATGACTTCGACACTTCTATTTATCGGAGGTACGTATCTGTTCAGCTTTTTTATTAACAACTTCGGAAGATATAATGAAATATACGGGTCTATAGGTGCATTGATCGTGGTGATGATATGGTTTCAGGCTACATCCTTCATTTTATTGGTAGGATTTGAACTCAATGCCAGTATTGCCGTTGTAAAAAATAATATGTTGATAGAACAAAATAAAAAAATGTTATGATTTTAGTAACCAATGACGATGGTATCGTAGCACCGGGGATAAAGGCTTTGATTGAAGTAGCTTCAAAGTTTGGTGAAGTTCTAGTGGTTGCACCTGATGCACCACAATCCGGACAAGGGCATGCTATTACAATCACCAAACCGTTAAAACTGAGAAAAGTAGACCTATATGACGGCGTCACGTCATACGAATGTTCCGGAACACCTGTAGATTGTGTCAAACTGGCCAAAAATGTCTTATTAAAAGGTCAGACTATTGATTTGTGTGTTTCGGGCATAAACCACGGATCAAATGCTTCTATAAACATTTTGTATTCAGGAACGATGTCAGCTGCCATGGAAGCAAGTCTGGAGGGAATCGATTCTATTGGTTTTTCTTTACTGGACTATGCATTTGATGCAGATTTTACACATGCTAAAGTAATAGCATCCCAAATGATTGAACATCTCCTCAAAAACAAACTGCAACATTGTAAATTGTTGAACGTAAATATCCCCAAAGGTCCCGACATCAGGGGCATCAAAGTCTGCAGACAAGCCAAAGGACATTGGATTGAAGAATTTCAGGAGGGTCTCGATCCGCGGGGAGAAAAGTATTATTGGTTGACCGGTAGATTTCAGAACAACGATGACGGGGAAGACACAGATATTTTTGCGCTTTCTCAAAACTATGTTTCCGTGGTACCCTCCGGATTTGACCTTACAGCTTATGATGCCATTCTACCGTTAAAACAATTAGAAAATTTATCTTAATTATATTATATGCAAAAGGATTCAGTTCTTACCGGTTTTGTTTTAGGAGCGATTGTTCCCGTTTTAGGTTATATCCTTTTAACCTTTCTTTTTGACTTACTTACACAAGCAGGATTATTGGAAGAAGTATCAATGTCTACCGCTGATAAGAGGTACAGAACCATATTATTATTGTCCTTGTGTATGAATCTGATTCCTTTTCAGATAGGCAAAAAGAATCGGTGGGACGACACCATGCGTGGGATTGTGATACCGACCATGATATATGTAGGAGCATGGGTTTATATGTTTGGAGGTGGTTTGTTTTAATACTCCTATTAAGCGACTAACGTAAAACGTGTAAATAACCCGGTAATCCATGTACCTTCAAAAATCACTTTACGTTCTGCCTTCAAAATCATGTGAATGAACAAGTAACGAGGTTTTTAAAAATCGCAAACGCAACAAACCTATAAATCCAAACTCATGAAATATTATATCATTGCAGGTGAAGTTTCAGGTGATAAACATGGAAGCAATCTGATGCATTCACTCAAAAATATTGATTCTGAAGCAGATATAAGATTTTGGGGTGGTGAAAACATGTCAGAAGCGGGTGGGACTATGGTAAAACATATAGAAGATCTGGCATTTATGGGTTTTTATGAGGTTCTTATAAATCTGAGAACCATTCTGAAACTTATGTCATTCTGTAAAAAAGATATTTTAACTTATAACCCGGACGTAATCATTCTTATTGACTATCCGGGTTTTAACCTGAGAATAGCAGAATGGGCAAAAAATAACGGTTTTAAAGTGGTGTATTATATTGTTCCTCAGGTTTGGGCCTGGCACAAAAGCAGGGTCCATAAACTAAGAAAGTATACCGATTTATTGTTGGCTATCCTTCCTTTTGAAGAAAAATTTTATGCTGACCATGGCTGTAAAGTTACCTTTGTTGGTCACCCTTTGCTCGATGAAATAAAAAATTATGAATCAAAACAGATAAAAGAACCGTCTGATTTGCCTGACAATATAAAAATTGCTCTTTTACCGGGATCAAGAAAACAAGAAATAAAGCAAATGCTCCCTGTTTTCCTAAGCACCATCAAAAAACATAACTTGCAGGCTGTGATAGCAGGAAGTTCAAACATACCTGAATCGATGTATCTGGATATCATTCGGGAATCAGGTATTCCTGAAAATAATGTGCAACTTGTTTTTAATAAAATGTATTCGATATTGCGAAAAAGTGAATTTGCTTTTGTCACATCAGGTACAGCAACACTTGAAACAGCATTGTGGAATGTGCCTCAAATCGTGGCTTACAAAGCCAATCCCCTCTCCTATTACATTGCAAAAAAAATAATCACTTTACCATTTATTTCATTGGTAAATATTATTCTAAACCGAAAATTAGTAGAAGAGCTAATCCAGGACAATCTTACTTCTGAAACACTTAGTCAAAGCTATACCGACATGCAACTTCAACGGGAAAAAATTTTGGAAGGTTACGCAACCTTAAAAAAATTGCTCGGTACGCAAGGTGCTTCTGACAGAGCAGCAGCGGAAATAAAAAAATTATTGATACCTGGATAAACCATAAAATGGTTCCGGAAATACCGGAAACGTTTCACGTCTTATCAGAGTTCCAGGCAACCTACAACTTATTGTAATTTTTTAATTTCCTCCTCCAACTTGATTTCATCTCCCGGATTATAGCCGCTGTGGGTGTAAACAATATTTCCTTTTTTATCTAACAAAAATGTTTGAGGTATCGTTTGAAAATTAAGCGTTTGCATCAATTCCTGTTTACTGTCGGCTAAAACCGTAAATTCCCAACCTTTCGATTGAACGATAGCAGGAACCTTTGTCAATCCTCGTGCATCGTCGATTGTAATTGCCACCAGTTGAATATTATAATCGGTTACCCAATCCTCATAAACTTCATGAATAGCATCCAATTCTCTTTTACAAGGCGTACACCATGTTGCCCAAAAACTTACTATGGTAATTTTTTCATTTTTCGTAAAACTATTGGTACTGACCACTTTTCCATCAACAGATTTAATATCCAATTCCGGAAACGGCTTGCTTACGTGAGCAGAAAATGAAAATAAAACAAAGGCAAAAAAGCTGAAAGTTAAAAGGTTTTTTAAAGACATCTTGCTATTTTTTTGTTTGAGACGTAAATGTACAAGAAAAGGATACATTTTTGCAAACATGTTAACTGAATTTTAACTTGATCCAAAGAAATATAACTTTTTTCTGCATCCTATGGCGGGCATTAAAAATTGAAAAAATGGTTCTACACATGGTTCTTTTGCAAACCCGGCAACTTGTATGATTAAACAAACAGACCAAATGCGACAAACCTTGAATATTTTTTTATTGGTATGGCGTGTTTTGTTAAGATTTTTTACCTTTATGCCACATATTTATTATTCAGACACAAAACTTATGTTGAACCCAACCATTACATTTCATTTCAGTAAAAAACTTTATATAATCATTTATTTTCTGATAGTGAGTTTTACGGGCTATACTCAGGAAAAAGGCGTTTTTTCAGGCGGATTTGAAACGAATGCCAATATTTTTTTGAGAGATTCTTCCATCAACGCCATAAACACACCACAATACGATCATCAAATATTTGGTGGAGAGGCATGGCTGAATTTGAATTATGCTATTCAAGGATTTAATTTTGGGATACGTTTTGATATGTTCAATAATTCAAATTTACAAAATCCTACTTCTTCCTATTCAGGTGTTGGCATAGGACGATGGATTGTTAAAAAGTCTTTTGACAAATTAGAATTGCAGGCCGGATATATTTATGATCAGATAGGTTCCGGTATAATTTTCAGGTCTTTTGAAACCAGACCCTTGTTCATTGATAATGCCCTATATGGGGCCAAAGCGCAGTATAATCTGGGAAAAGAGTGGAAAATTATGGGTTTTGCCGGGGTTCAAAAAAATGCTTTTGGAACCTACACAGGAAATATCAAAGGTGCAAGACTGGAAGGATTTTTGAGTTTTGGTGAAGAAAACCCTTTAAGTTTGGCGCCGGGAATTGGCTTTGTCAACAGAACCATCTCAGATGAAAACATGGACAAAGTTAAAAGTGCGTTGAGGACTTATCTGCCGGAAGATAAATTTGTCCCGGTATTTAATACTTATGCCACATCAATTTACAATACTTTATCTTACAGAGGATTAACCTGGTATTCCGAAGTTGCATTAAAATCAAATGACATATTTTTTAATCCTTTTGCAATAAAAACAGAAGTTGCCGGAAGTACTCTTGGAAAATTTGTATTAAGTCCCGGTTCTGTCATTTACAACAGCGTATCATTTGCATATGGCAATCTTGGCGTAACTGCTGAAATGAAAAGAACTGAAAATTTTAGTTTCAGGATTGATCCGGATCTGAGGCTGATCCGTGGTTTGGTTAATTACCTGGTGCCATTAAACCGTCAAAACACTTACAGATTGACCGCCAGGTATTCACCTGCTGCACAAGACATCAGTGAAATGGCTTATTCTTTGGATGTCCGATATAAATTATCAAAATCACTGAGTGTACTTGCCAATTTTTCTAATGTCACCACACTTGACGACCAATTACTTTACAGAGAATTATTTACAGAGATCATATATAAATACAAAAGAAAATATCAATTGACTACCGGAATTCAATTTTTGAATTACAATCAGGAAGTTTTCGAACAAAAACCAAAAGTTCCTATTGTAGAGACTGTAGTTCCTTATTTCGATTTCCTTTATAAGTTTTCAGCCAAAAAAGCCTTAAGAACTGAATTCCAGCTAATGATCACTGAGCAGGATTTTGGAAGTTGGGTTTTTGGCTTAATGGAATACAGCATTGCACCGAAATGGATATTTGAAGTTTCAGGGATGTACAACTTTGATCCGAAAAAACCGGATGCAAGAGGGCGCATTGAAAAGACACTTTATCCGACATTTGGTGCAGTTTTTAACCAGGGGAGCAACAGATTTTCACTTCGATACGTTAAACAGGTTGAAGGAGTTGTCTGCAGTGGTGGAATTTGCAGATTAGAGCCCGCATTCAGTGGAGTGAGGTTCAGTATGAATACTATTTTTTAATCATAAAAGAAATTAAAAATGAAACAATTTACAATTTTACTGGTAGGATTTGTTTTGATAACTTCATGTTCTGAAATTTCTATGGAAATCACGGATGTAGTCATTCCTCCGACCAACAAAATAGTAATCATTGAAGAGTTGACAGGTGCCAAATGTCCTAATTGTCCAAAAGCTACAAAAACCGTTGAAAACATTATTGAAAAGTATCCGGATAATGTAATTGCTGTAAATATTCATGGTGTACTTTTGGCTGAGCCTGCAAAACCAGGAGATCCTGATTTCAGAAATGAAGATTCCAAAAATCTGGAACTTTGGTTTAAACCCTGGTTTGGAAAACCGGCAGCTTCCATCAACAGAGTTGGCTATACTGAAAGCGGCACACTATATTTTGTCAGAGAATCTATTGATTTGTACCAATCATTAGTCGAAGAGGAACTTGAAAAACCTCTGCAAATGAATATGTTTATGGCTGTCGAATTTGATGAAGAAAGTCGCAAAATAGATATAGAGGTAGGAGCAAATCCCATTGTAGATTTGGCTGGTGAGTATAATATAACAGTATACATCCTTGAATCTCACATCATTGGAGCTCAATACAACGGCACTGAAATCATTGAAGAATATGAACATAATCATGTACTTAGAAAAAGTCTGACAACATTCTCAGGCGACTTTTTTGCCAGAGATATGACTAAAGGACAAATTCTGAAACAAAAATACAGTTATGTACTCCCGGAAGTAAACGGAAAGTTAAATCATTCGGAAAACACTTCAGTTGTTGCATTTATCCATAAAAACGGATTTAATACAAGGGATATCGTTCAAGGAGTTACAAAATACATTAAAGAATAAGTTCTTAAATTTATAGTTGTGTCGGAATCCTTCTACAACCCACCTGAATGGGCTTCCAAAGCCATTTGGTACCAAATTTTTGTTGAAAGATTCAGAAACGGCAATACAAACGCAGAACCCACATTTCAAAGTATTCAGGAGAGCACAGTAGACAAAGTGCCTGATGCCTGGCATGTGACCCCATGGGGACATGATTGGTACGCTAAAGAAGACTGGGCAAAAGACATGCCTGTTGATTTCTACCGGGCTGTGCAACTCAGAAGATATGGTGGTGACCTTTCCGGAGTATTATCAAAAATCCCCTATTTAAAAAAATTGGGTGTAAATGCTGTTTATTTTAATCCTTTAAACCATGCACCATCCCTTCATAAGTACGACACCACTTACTATCATCACATTGATGTCCATTTTGGTCCGGACCCCCAGGGCGACCTTGAAAAAATAAAAAACGAAGATCCCGGCGATCCCGCAACATGGACCTGGACTGAAGCTGATAAACTGTTTATCAAAATCATTGCTACTTTTGCGGAAAATGGAATTTATACTATAGTTGATTTTTCCTGGAACCATACCGGTCATACGTTTTGGGCCTTTGAAGACATAAAAAAAAATAAAAGTAATTCCGATTATATAGATTGGTATGAGGGTATTCATTTTGATAAAAATGACAACCTGGTCTACGGATCCTGGAATGATATTACCACCTTACCCGAACTTAAAAAGACCAATAAGAGCAGAAATCCCGAAAAAGGATTTATGGATGGAGACTTACATCCAGGCATAAAACAACATATTTTTGATGTTTGTAAACGGTGGATTCAACCCGTCATAAACGGAAAAAAATGTAAGGGTATAGATGGTATGCGTCTTGATGTCGCTGATCTTGTCCCCATGTCATTTTGGAGAGAATTGAGAGTTTTTACCCGTGGATTGAATAAAAATTTTTTGTTGGTTGGGGAGAACTGGTGGGAAGAATGGCCGCATAAATTACTTGATCCCCGACCTTGGCTTGAAGGAGATAGTTTTGATTCTGTGATGCATTATCAATGGTTTCAGGTAGCAAGAGCCTATTTCGGAGATTCGGCTGACAATATAGATTTGGTTGAATTTATAGGGAGAATGCAGGCTTTATACAATGACATCAGGGTTAACAATTGTCGGGTCCTGATGAATCTGGCCTCATCGCATGATGCACCCAGAATTTGGACAAGTATGTTTAATAAAAATCAATATAAATATAAATGTAAACCTCCTGAAGATGATACATATCGGACTGATTACCCCGACAAACGAAGTTATACTGCTACCATTTTACTTTTGATACATCAATTTACCTTTTTAGGTGCTCCGCACATTTGGAATGGAGATGAAATGGGAATGGTTGGCGCGGATGACCCTGACAACAGAAAACCACTCCATTGGCCTGACATTTTATTCCGCAAAGAAAATGCATCAGAATACAGCTCTTACGAATACCAAATTCAGCCTGTTTTTGATGCATCGGTATTTGATTTGTATCAAAAACTAATAAAATTGCGAAAAAAACACCTTTGCTTGAGTCTTGGAGACTGTTTGTTTTACACCTTCGAAATCAAAACATCAAAATTGGTGATTTATACCCGAAGCTATAAAAACCAATCTATGGTCGTGCTGATAAATAACAATCCGGAACCTCAACTTATCCCTAAAGATTTCCAATATGGGTCGGTTCTTTTTTATTACAATATATCGGACTGTCTTGATACTGAAATGCCTCCGTATTCAGCATTTATCAAAACATGTTCGGACCCTTATAGTATACTCAAAAAAAACTAGTATTTGAGTCTTACGTTACCCCATACATGTAAAAGTGTGCCTAACTATTTTAATAATTTTTTTAACTTTCTATTGGGCAGTTTACTATAAAATCATTTTTTGACATCAATAATCGTAATGTAAAGAACAAAAAAGGATTACATTCTGGTGGCATTTTAACTAATTAAAAAAACACATCAAAATTTTGAATCTAAAGGTAAGCCGTTTACTAAAGACATCCTGTTATTTATTGGACGCTCAGATACCCGGAAGATCATTCCCTCTCATTTCTTAAAAAAATGTTATTTTAGAAAAATCCGAAACTGAATAAATAGTCAAATTGTTTCGTATTAAAATCTGTGGCAAAAACTTCCAAACCAACGGAATATTTGAATACAGACAACTTTTAAAAAAATATTTTATTTGTTTAAACACTGTTATTATTATTATTTTTATTATGAAAAAAAATCAAGTTCACCATCCATTTTACATTCCCAAAGGGGAAAGAAACGGCATTCTTATTTTTCTGATTTGTTCCGTAAGTATCATAACCGGTCTGCAAATGTATACTGCCCTAAAATCAGCTCCGGTTATCATCAATTCAGGTTCGCCTCAAACTGAATATTTGGCAGAAAAAAAATATACGGGCAAAACAAAAAAAATGAATCAAAACAAAACATCAAAATCATCACAGAAGCGTCAGACATTTGCTTTCAATCCCAACACCATATCTTATGATTCTCTGAAGCTTTTAGGTTTTTCTGCTTTTGCAGCTAAAAATCTTTTGAATTACAGAAATAAAGGCGGGAAATTCAAAACAAAAGAACAGCTTTATAAAATATACGGTACAGATAGTTTGCTAATCAAACATCTTGAGGATCATATCACTTTACAGGGTAGTACAGAAAAAAATACTGCAGCTGAACCGACATCACCTGCTCCCAAAAACTCAACCTATGTTGATGACGCAACCAAAAAGCCCGCTCACATTGTTGAAATCAATAGTGCCGATAGTGCTGCCTTGGTGTCCATCCGGGGAATTGGACCTTTTTTTGCCAAAAAAATGATCAAAATGAGGCAACGATTGGGAGGATTTTTTTCGGCAGATCAATTAACCGAATGTAATATTTTGCCCGACAGTGTGTTTGAAAAAATCTCACCTTTTATAACCGTTGATGATTCCAAAATGGAAAAAATCCCCTTAAATCAGGCGTCGTACAAAACGTTGATTCAACATCCATATTTTGACGAAAATCTTGTAAAAGTCATTCTCAACTACCGGGAAAATCATGGACCGTTTACTTCTCCGCAACAACTCAAAAACATTAAAATTCTGAATAAAGAAAAATATGAAAAAATCATCAAACACTTCAGTTTTGAATAAAACGAATGATTCCGTTAAATTATTTTTTGCAATATAACCTTTAAAACAATATGATGTTTCATAAGCTTTTTAAAAAATAATTTTTTCGAAAAAGTAAAAACATATGTATAAAATTTGTTTATTTGTGGCTACAAATAAAAACGAAGTAGTTCCTTTTTATTTTGTGTAACCGTTCAAGATTAATAACAGAAGCAGTATTTATGTCTACCTTACCTTTACAACATTCAAGTTATATAACTACAAGTGTAATCCGCACTTTTTTATCCCTTTTTATCTTCATATTTACACTAACAAATACCGGAATAAGCCAAAAAAGTCCGGAACGATGCAGTCAGGAACATAAGATGCAAAAATGGTTTATGAAGATGCCGGACCTTCAGGAAAGTATAGAGCAGGGATTTGAAGAATTCAACAAAAACAAAAGTGGCTCAAGACAAACCGGAGGTGTCATAGCAGTACATGTAATCATCGTCCATCCCGCAGGACAGGCCATAGGACAAGGACAGAATTTCAGTATTGAACACGTTCAGTCACAAATTGATGTATTAAATGAAGATTTTGGCCGATATAATGGTGATGCCGGTAATACACCTTCTGTATTTCCTGCTGAAGATACCGGAATACAATTTTGTCTGGCGACAGTTGATCCAAACGGTAACCCAACTGATGGAATCACCCGATATGCATTTAACGGAGATTTTGACAATAATGAATTTGAAATCAAACAGGCAACCCGTTGGGACAGAAGTTCATATATGAATATCTGGTCCGCTCCCGGTATTTCTGCTCTCGGTTATGCTTATCTGCCTTCATTATCATCATTGCCAAATGCGATTTTGGATGGCGTCGTTGTTAATGCAGACGCATTCGGAGGACCGGGTTTTGCTACTTTTGTACCTTACAATTTAGGAAGGACGGCTACACATGAAGTCGGGCATTTTTTAGGCATGAGACATATCTGGCAAAGTAATGGATGTTCTGCGGATGACGGAATGTCTGACACTCCTGTCCAGGATGATGAAAATTTTGGTTGTCCTAACCATCCTTCACCCAGTTGTAGCAATTCAGGCGATATGTTTATGAATTATATGGATTATGTGAATGATAATTGTATGAATGCGTTTACACCGGACCAGGGTGCTTACATGAGAAGTATTTTGAACGGTGTAAGATCATC
Organism: Saprospiraceae bacterium; assembly: GCA_022842725.1. Classification (GTDB taxonomy): domain Bacteria; phylum Bacteroidota; class Bacteroidia; order Chitinophagales; family Saprospiraceae; genus OLB9. The sequence goes on along the minus strand of JALHOZ010000018.1, from coordinate 36,433 downwards.
TTTATTAGCAGCGTCAAATTCTGCCTGTACACAAATTGATCCTCTTGAAATCATTGTCACAGGAGAGGATCTCAGTTGTTTTGGTGCTAATGACGGACAAATATTAGTGGAAGTTTCAGGAGGCATACCGCCTTATGAAATCAGCCTAAGTAATGGGATGAATTCTATGGATGGTGAATTTTTATCGCTTCCTGCAGGAACTTATACTGTAGAAGTCACTGACCAATCCAATCAAATTGTAGAAGAAACCATTACCATTTCAGAACCACAGGAATTACTCATTATAGTTGAATCTGTTTCAGATAATTTATGTTTTGAGGATTTTGGCGGTGAAATAGTTGTTTCTGCCCAAGGAGGAACCAACCTGACAGGGTATCTTTTTATTTTAAATGGAATGACTCAAAATAATACAGGTATATTTCCTAATCTGGCAAACGGGGCTTACAACATAATTGTTAGGGACGACAATGCATGTGAAGCAATCGCAGAAGTTGACATAAACTCACCGGAAGCATTGCAACTTGCATTTACTCCTACTTCTATTATTAGTTGTTTTGGAGAAAATAATGCAGGATTTACTGCAACAGGCAGCGGTGGTACAGGAAATTATGTCTATAGCGTGAACAATCAGCCCTTTTCTACCCAAAATAGTTACAGCAATCTGAGTGCGGGAACTTATAACATTGCAGTACGCAACAATAACGGATGTTTAAAGCAGGGACAATACACCATTACACAGCCAAGTGCTCTACAGGCAAGTGCCTCAGTTTCGGCAGATTTATTATGTTTTGGTGACACAACAGGGATTATTAATGTAATGAGTTCCGGTGGCACACCACCCTATCAGTATTCGTTGGGAGGTAATGGTTACCAGGATCAGTCAACTTTTAATCATTTGGGCAGGGGCGTCTATCAGGGTACAGTGAGAGACCTTAATGGTTGTACAGATTTTTTTGACGCTGAAGTTTTTGGTCCTGAAAAAATTGAAATATTGTCTTTGTCAACCATAAATCCGAGTTGTGGAATGTCCAATGGAAGTATTCTTTTATCAGCAACAGGAGGTACAGGAACTTCGTATGAATACAGTTTGTTACAAACGACAAATAATACCGGTGAGTTTATGCAATTAGGCAAAGGTTCATATAATATTTTAGTAGCTGATGAAAATGATTGTTCTGTAGGTTTTACGGTGGTTTTAAACGAAGATACTAATCTACAAATTGGTGATGTCAATGTAACCAACGTAAATTGTTTCGGAGATTCCACAGGGATTATTGAAGTAGGCATTCAAAACGGGTTATCACCCATTACTTTCCGCTTAGGAACCTTGACCAATGATAATGGAGTATTTGAAAATTTACCGGCAGGTACTTATGAAATCGTGGTTACAGATTCATTAGGATGCGAACAAACCATCAGTGCGGAGATTTCCCAGCCTGACTCGTCACTTATCATTACCATAACATCTTTGAGTAACGGAACCGGCCAAAATGATGCAAGTATCGGTGTGGCGGCATCAGGCGGAACAGGGCCTTACCGATTCAGTAAGGATGGTATTATATATACTGAAGACGGCACTTTTGAAGAACTTGGGCCTGGAGATTATCAAATCTGGGTCATTGACAGCCTGGGATGTATTTCTTCAGTTGTAACCCAGATTTCGTCTTCAAAAGACCTATCCAATAAGGGATTTTCAGTCTATCCAAACCCGGGTTCCGGTCTGTTCAATCTTGTAGTTGACCCTTCTGTCGAAAGTTATGACCTGACCGTTTACAATACAGATGGTGTGATGGTTTTTGGAAAAAAGAAGATAACACCAACGGACAAAGTGTATACTGTAGATCTTACAACGTACCGGTCTGGTGCTTATATCTTTGAAATATTGATTCCAGCTAAAGGTACAAACCGGTTAAAGATTGTAAAAATCTAAGGATTTATTTGGTAAAATATCATATCAGAACGATGGATTGACATGTCCGCGTTCTGATTTTTTTTGCCAATTCTAAAGATACTTTACTTTTTATCTAAAACCTCTTTTGAGGTCATATAGTATAATCCACTAAATGTTTAGCAGAAATGGTTTGAAAAACTATTTCAGGAAAGGATACGAATTTCTTAAAAATTGACAAGATGAAGTATATTCGCAGATTGGAGTGCATTATGGTTCAGCATATTATGTCAAATTTTTGACCATTTTTACATGTTCAATACCAACTTCCAAAAAGACATCACCTATTATTTCATATTGTAGAGACGTGTAAAATGGAATCGCTGTACTTCTTGCATGTAATTCGATTCGGGAATAACCCAGTTTAGCTGCAAAGTCCTCCGAATAAGTCACCAACAACTTTCCGATTCCTTTACCTTGCCAATCATTTGAGATTGCCACTTGTCGCATTTTGACTATTTCAGGTGAAACCGGTTTTAAAATCAGGGTGCCGATCATGGTGTGATCGGATAAAAAGATTCCCAGATGAATAGAATCCCATTCATCTTCAATATCTTCAGGGTCAAAAGACAATTGAAGTGGTTTTCGCAATATTTCATTACGGATCATGAGTGCCTGATCGGCTTCAGGGGTTGCAAAATCTATTTGACAACAAAAAAAAGTATTTTCCACGCAGTGATGTGTTAATTATTTTTTTACCTCAATATACCTTTGAGAATAACCTGCAAACAACCCTAAACCATTGTCAACATTAGAAAAAACCTTTGGAAGGTAGGAAAGTGAAGATATCTGACCATCTTCATCAATATATTTCTCAAGAGAGATGTAAAATTCGTACATTTCTTTACTCAGCGACACAATTCTCAAATAAAACTCTTCCACCTCAGGTGTTGCAGGGTCTGTTTCACCATCTTTTTTGCCGTCAATCACAAACGATGTGTTGTATTCTAAATTTGTGTCTTTAGAGATAACATTCGTTTGGTCATTATCATTTAGGTTCACATTTCTGATGTTACCTGTAGAGTTTAACAGTTTTTCAGGTGTTGCAAAACCAATAGAATCTATAGGATTTTGTTTATTAGATTGAAACCAGTTCCACACAAAAAATCCCTGATTTTTATCACTGATATTAAAATTGATCTTTACGGCCTCCTGCTGCTGATGTATGATATTTTCTGTATTGATGTCTACATTTGACACTTTCAGGGGAACTTTACTTTTTGCAGTTATTACTTTGTGTCCCGGTACAGAGACGGTCAATTCGTAAGTGAAGTCTATTTTAGGCGTAAAAAACGTGTAGGAATAATTACCATCTCCCTTGTAGGGCAATTCTTCTGTTCTGCCGGTCGCAGTTTCTTTGATCGTCACAACTGCATTCGAAATAAACTGTGGGCTGTTGTTATTTGATAAAATATCTCTGCTAAAGCTCAAATGAACATTAAACGGATTATTTTCGGTAAATACAGAGTTGACGACAATTTTGGGTACAAACTTTTCTTGGGTAAAAACGTATTCTTCCTCACATGAAGTCAGTAAGATGAAAATACTTAAAACCAAAAAAGATTGTAAAAAACGCATTTAATTCTTTTTGCAGGATAAAGATACGTTAAATAAAAAATAAAAAACCTTAAAGAAACAGATTTTTTTTTCAGTAAATCCTGAAGTTTTATTAACAGAAACTACATATTAAGCAATTTTACAAAACAATATTTTGCAATCAAACAAATTATAGTGAGGTAAAAAAATAATATTTTGTTAACCTAAAAAGAAACAGAAAAATATAATGAAGGTGTAATTGGTAAAATACTTACTTTACGGCCGAAATATCTGGAAGTGTCCGGGTTTTTGTATATGTAAACAAAGTAAGCGTTTAGTCTGTTGTAGACATTATATACATTAAAATGTATGTTTAATATCCCGTTTTTGAGAATGGTCCGGCTGTAGTTTAGATTAAGACTCATCTGATGAAAATCAGGTAACCTTTGGTTATTTCTGGCTCCTGAATTAATAACATAAGTTCCCCATGTTGTAGAATATTCTTCAGTAGCTAATGAAAAAGCGTTTCCTGTACCATAAACAAAATTAATAGCGGCGCTGAACGATGGTGAAAATGTAAACGACAAACCTGTATTGATATCCCACGTTCTGTCATATCTGAATGGAAAGGGACGACCATTTTCAATATCCGGAAAACTACGTTCCGACTTACTCCAGGTTGCTGAAAACCAACCATTGATTTTTTTATTTTTTCGTTGGAACAAAAATTCAAGTCCTCTGGCATATCCCGAACCTTCAAAAACATTTCTTTCCCAATCTCTGGATGTGTTATATACCGGGACGATGTCTGTATCATTTATAAAAAAGTAAAACAGATCTACCGGAGATTGAAACTCGAGCAAACCTTTAAAATTTTTATAAAATCCGTTTAACTGGATAAAATGAAACTTATCAATTGTATAACTGTTTGAAAGTGAGTATTGCCATGCTTCCTGAGGCCTGACTTTATCTGTTGAAGGCACCCACAAGTCTGACGGAAGTCCAATCCCTAAATTTACCAGCAAGTGAATGTTCTGTCGCATTTTGGTCACGGCAAGTGAAGACAACATATTTTTAAAAGGTTTCCATACCAGATTAAATCTTGGCTGAAAAGAATAATATGATCTTCTGTCCGGGTGAAAAGAATTAAAATGAACCCCTGCATACATGGATAAAGACTGATTGATTCTGTAATGATCTTCGACAAATAAGTTAAATTCATTTGCAAAGATGACCGAATCTTTGTCCAGGATATTTGCTTCTTCGCCCTGAAGTATGATAGTACTTTGTTTTACAACGGGATTAAATTCATGGTGAATAAATTCTGTTCCGAACTTTAAGGTATGTTTTCCTGAAATAAAATAATCTGCAGAAAATTTAACATTACCAGTAAGTATATCAGCATATGAAAAAATATCCAGTTCGTCTTTCCGTTCCAGGCCAGGAGTAACTGTCAAAAAGGTATAACTGGACCTTGACCGGTGTTTGTACGACAAAAAACCGGCAAGACCATAAAAACTCCATTTTTTTGATGGGGTATAGTACCATTGGGCGCTTGCCAACGTATTTGACCATGTCAGTCTGTTCTGATCAAAAGAATTAAACTGATAGTTGGTTGTATCACGAGTAAAGGTTTTTTGAAGTGCAAGCCTGTCACCTCCCGTGTAAACGGACAATGAAATTTTGTGGTTTTCACTAAACCTGTGGGTGATTTTGCCGACTATATCGCGGTAATCGAGCGTAATGTTGTCATAATTGGTATATTTTACCAAAAACTTATTGATATAATAATTGATCCAGGAGGTTCTTGCTGAAAAGTTGTATGTTGTTTTATTTTTCCAAATGGGTCCGTTGGCATGAAACTTTGCTCCCGGTATACCTACAGAAAATGTTCTTTCGTGTCGGGTGGTATTACCCTCTTTCAGATGAACATCCATTACTGCAGACAGTTTCCCGCCATATCTGGCAGGAAACCCGTTTTTGATGAGGCTGGCTTCTCTGATGCTTTCTTCAATAAATAAAGACGCAATACCCACTGTATGTGATGCTTCGTACAAAGGAACTCCTTCCATTAATATCAGGTTTTGATCTGCACCACCACCTCTGACAAATAATCCGCTCTGCCCTTCTCCACCTGATTGAACACCCGGCATAACCCTGACATTGTTGATCGGGTCACTTTCGCCCAACAGACTTTTAAATTCTTTGCTTTTGAAAGCATCTATCTGATCTCCAAAATTCCAATAATTGATCCTTTCTTTACTGATTCTTTCCTGACTGATGGTAACAGCAGGCAATTCATTATGAAACTCAAGGAAAAAGTTTTTTTCGTCATTCCCATTTACTTCAATGTTTGTTGTCAGAACTTTGTATCCAAGGTAGTTGACCTCTAATTGATGCAAACCTTCAGGCAATAATAAAATATAGTATCCGGAGCTGTTTGAAAATGCAAAATAACCGCCGGGCTGTGATTCGATAACTGCACCAATGAGTACTTCTTTGGACAATTTGTCTTTAATATATCCGGAAAGTTGGTATTTAATTTCTTTCTTTGTCGGTCCGGAAGGTATAATCAGGATTTTATCCGGCGGTTTGAAGGTCAATGAAATATCAAATTCTGCCAATACCAAAAATAAAAAATCCTCTATGGAATATACACCTTCTTTTATAACAACTTTTTTTTGATCATCAATAGCAGATGAACTGTAGCTGATTGTCAGTCCTTTTTCAGATTCGAGCCAGTGTAAATGTTCCTGAATCGTCTGACCTGAAAAAGTAAGATAAGAAAACCTTACTTTTTCTTTCAAAAATATTTGCTGAGAAAAAACTTTTCCCGTAAAAAACGGAAAAACAACTAACCACAGACCTGATATTAAACACTTCTTTAACATCCCATTTTGGTGACAATCAGTTGGTTTTGGTTTAAGGTATATTTCATTTTTGTGATCAGACTGATTTCCTTCAGTACGTCCTCCAGTTTTGCATCCACAAATCTGGTTTTGATCGTACAGTCATCAGGCTTGATATTTTCGGGCATAATGAGATCTATCTGAAAATAGTCAGCAACTGTTTTCAGGACATCTGAAAGGGATGCATTGTTAAAATGTAATACATTTGATCTCCAGTCAGCAATGATAGAGCCGGTCAAATCTACTTTATACATCGTATCTTTATTCATGACGGCCTTTTGTCCGGCAGTAAGGAATATTTTAACTTTTCCGTTGTCCAGAGCTACTTTTCCTTCCAACACATGGACTTCACTTTTTGTATCAAATGCAGAAACAAAAAAAGAGGTTCCCAAAACCTGAACTTTTCCATGTGTGGTTTTGATCTCAAAGGTATCTTCCGGATTTTTAGCTACTTCAAAGAAAGCCCGACCTGTAACGGAAACTTTTCTGAAATTATTTTCGGTGAGTACTGCGCCAACGTCGAGGGTGACATTACTCTTATCCGGTAAATAAACATTGAGGGCTTCTTCCTTTGCCTGATGAACGATACTTTCAGGTGATATTCTGAGATAGTTTTGCCAAACGATTCCGGCAACTGCCACAAAAACAAATACTGCTGCCCATCTGACAAGCGGAGCCAATCTAAACTTGTGGTTCACGTTTTCGGAACCAGTATCTACTCTGGCTTCAAATGATGTCCAGGCTTTATCCGGATTAAAATCTTTGAAAGCTTTCACTTTTTCCTCATCGAGAGGTTCAGTGTGCAGATTACTCAAAGCTTTTATTTGTTCGTTGTATTCATTTTTCCACGACTCTACTACATTCATTTCTTCATGAATATCGGGAGAAATTTTTTGTACTATTTTTTTTATTAAACTCATTTCTTTTTAATACGATGTATCCTTTAATTTGTCTCTTAAAATGGTGAAGGCTTTCGCCATATGGTTTTCGACTGTTTTAGGACTGATTTGCATGTTTTCTGCAATTTGGCTGTAAGTTAAACCTTTTAGTTTAGCCAACTCAAAAACTTCCCTGCATTTTGGGGGTAAATGTCGCAGCGACGAATAAACTTGATCTATTTTTACCCATTCTGACCATTCCTGCTCATCATTTTGTATATTTTGCTGATTTGACAACGTTAAAAATCCTTCCAGCATTTTGTTTCTGCTCTTATCTTTCCTTAAAGATTCAAAAATCTGATGTTTTGTTGCCGTGAATAAATAACTTTTAATATTTCCTGTCAAGTCGATGTTGTGTCTTTGATTCCAAAAATTCAAAAAAACTTCCTGAACGATATCTTCGACCCATACTTCATCATGTACTATGCTGAGTGCATAATTACACAACGGGTTGTAGTAGGTCAGAAAAATATCTTTGAAGTTTTGCGTTGTCAAGGGTGATCAGGTTTACTAAAATCTTAACGAATGTGCCTGCTTATTGTGACGTAGTCGATTCATTTCAGGTGAACAAATCAAAGAACCGTCACATCAAAGACATTTTCAGCTTTTTTTCAGGTATTCTGCCAGATTTGCTGTTGTTTCTGCTGCATTTCCAATAAATATTTGATCTCCGACCAAAGCAACCGGTCTTTTCAGGTATGTATAATGTTCAAGAAGTAGCTTTCTGAAGTCTTCCTCTTTGACCGGTTTATCTTCCGGTGCCAAAGATTTGAGCAATTGTGCTTTGGTATTAAACAATGCCTGATACGTTCCGGCTTTCATTTTTAATTGTTCAAGGTCATTTTCATCCAAAGGAGTATCTTTGATATTGATGAGTATAAGCTTTTCCTGTGGTAATGACCTGAGTATTTTCTGACAGGTGTCACAAGACTTCAGGTAGTAAAAAGGGTACTTCACCATTTGCATTCCATTAATAATTTAAACAAATGTACACTTTTTTAACAATCTGCTCAAACATATGATAAATATTAGAGGAATAAAATAAAATGTAACATCTTCATTAAATTTCAATCAAAAGGTGCTTTTTTATGTTAAATCTACATTATTTCCCTCGAAAGTCCTGTGATCTTAATAGTTTGTGCAACTACATCATACTTTTGAAAATTACGATGAGTAAAAAGCAGGATTATCTTATTTTCAGGCAGGATCACAGGCTCAAACTCCAAATCCACTCAATACCTCCCGTCCTTGATCCAAGGTAGTTTTTCCATCTTGCTTAACTCCGAACTCGGGAAGCCAAAATCATTCACTACATTACCTAATGCAATATAGCAACCATTGCCCTGAAATATGTAGCCTTCAGGTTCGGTGAAAAATAATAGGTAATTGTAGTTTATAAGCTTTGGGGTGTCGAAATTGCTTTTGCTATTCAATTCTCACTCCAAAAAACCATACTGATTATGTTCTTTATCATATGTGAAGTTCAGAATTCCTTCTTTGTTCAATAGTGATTGAAGTAGATCTACGGGTTCGTACATTCCCTCACCTGTAAGTTGGAAAGTTCCCCAATGAATAGCCACACTTAATCTTGGATTAAGAATTTTATGTGCCTTGATAGCGTCTTCAGGAGGCATGTGTACATATTTCATAAATGAGCGAGGGATATACGCCCCTATAGGAATTAAAGCTAAATCTATGGTAGGAAAAGCAACTTTTATGTCTTCAAAGTGCGAATAAAAGCCTGTATCTCCTGCAAAATAAATATGTCGTTTAGGACTAGAAATCATATAGCTTCCCCACAATGTTCTGAAGGGAGAAAATCCACGATTACTCCAGTGTTTTGCCGGTAAAAATGTAAGTTTCAGTCCCATGTAATCGATTTGTTGTTGCCAGTCCATTTCCACAACATTGGTTAAGTCAAATTTGGCTAAGTAGGTTTTCAATCCCAGACCAACAAAAATCTTAGGATTCCATTTACTGACCAAAATTTTAAGCGAAAAAATATCGAGATGATCAAAGTGGTCATGTGACAATAAAATGATATCAATTTTTGGCAACTCATCGATACTAAGCGCAGGCGGCCTGTGCCTTTTTGGCCCCAACCAGGTGAATGGGCTGGCTCTTTTTCCGAAAACCGGATCGGTCAAAACATTTACCCCATGATGCTGCAGTAGTACAGTAGCGTGATTGATAACCTTATATCTTATCTCATCGTACGCTACATGCACAATAGCAGGCTGTGGTAAAACGGTATCAATCCTTGGCCACTTTGTTCTTTTGTGGGTCATTTGATAACGCATCAGATCACGAAAACTGCCCATTTTATTACCGTCGGCATGTATGAATTTTTTACCGTCAAAATGGTCGCTCACTGAGCCATCATACTTGCGGACAGATAACATGTGACACGAGCAGATGCTCAAGACTGCCAACACAAAAACTATATAAATAAAAATGTTCATTCGTATTGAAATGATGTAATGACTTAGTAACCAAAAAAACGGTGATGTGTTGATAAGGCAGTTAAATATCTAAAGAAGTCTACATATTTGGATAGCATGTATATTGACCTTTCAAAAAAATGTCAATTTGTCAAAAAGGAATAGCATTACTTCCATCAATCTAAAACGATTTGATACTTTAAGATTCGTAATTCACACATTACCAATTCATAATTAAAATCAATACCGCACATCCTTCACCCAAGGCAACTTCTCCATCTTGTCGACCTCGAGGCTGGAAAAGCGCAGTGCTTTTGATAGCTTTCTCATAATAATACAAAATCTATAATAAATATACGACAATAGAAATTGCGACTTGGCTTTTTAAATGAGTAATCAAAAACATATCGAATAAGGCTTACTAAATTCCTGAGATATTAATTATTAATTAGTTTTTTTAATGGTTTCTTCATGAATGAGTGTTCCATCAATATATGTACGTCTAATAATTTGGCTAGACATATTTATATCAACGTTACCATCTAAAATATCATTTTTATAGGAAAAAGTTTTGGTTAAATCACCTTTCTCACTAAAAACTTTCCATATTCCTTCTTTCTTCTTATTTATGATAGAGCCTTCTATCATGGTTTTTCCATTACCATAATAGGCAATAATGTTTTTATTATTTTCAGGTTTTTCATAAATCGCAATGGTATCTGAACAGCAACGCTCATTAGAATACCATACGCCTATTTTCATTCCCATAAAGTATTCACCTGTGGCACGTACATTTTTAAAATGTACAAATTGCCATTTCCCATGGTAAAATGAGGGGAGAGAAACTATATTATCATAACTTGATTTTGAATTATCGGATTGATTTAAATCAACATTCAAACTAGTGCCCAAAGTGTCATGATTATCAGCATCTATGGTGTAAATATATTTAAGATTGAATGGAGCTTGGTAAGAATACTTTACACCTTCAATCGTGTAAAGCTTTTCATATATATATTTAAATTCTTCCTTTTTTTGCAAACTACCATGAATATAATCTTCTACGAAACTTTTATGCAAAATTCCGTTTTTGAAAAGGAATTTTGTAGTCGGACCATGCAACTTACCATTATAAAAATTCAACTCTGACTTAATAATGCCAGATATTTCTTTATGAGCAAAATATATACTCCAGGTACCATGCGGATTACCCTTTATGAACTCTCCTTCTGCATATGTAAAATCTTTACCATTTAATTTAACTTTCCCAGTATATTTGGTTTTCCTGTATTGCGAGAGTTGCGCTGCTATTTCAAAATACTCTTTCCGGCCTGCCATATAACTCTTGTCGTCAAAACCTTCATAAGTTGCATTAATTTGAAAATAGTTAAAGTAACTATCAAGGGATTTGTTATGTATATCCAAATGACCGTTAATAATACAATATGAACCAATTTTGAAAAATTTATCAGAATTTACATAAAATGTGTCCATATCGCACACACCATAAAAACAATCCACTATTTTTACCTTGTACCTGTATTTTGAATAAACTCTGGCTGATGATAAAATATTACATGTAAATAATGCCATATTTTCTCTGGGAACTAAAACTTCTTCAACTATATTAAGATTATTATAAGGTTCTTCCATAGAAGTATCATAAGTCTTTTCTTTTATTTCCAAATCAAATTTATGATGAAATAAACCCGGTATCTCTGAAATCAAATTGTTACTAATCTCGATCTCAGTGATCTTATTAAAGTCGCCATATTTTAAACGATCCAAGGAAGAAATACTATTATTATTCAACGTCAGGAATTCAAGATTTTTGCAATGATTAAGAACATACGGAAAATCCTTTAACTTATTAAAATCCAAGTTTACGATTTTTAAATGGCACATTTTAGTTATATTGAAATCAAAATCACTTATCTCATTATGACTAAGATTCAATTCACTCAGATATTCAAAACTACCAATCCAATCAGGAATCCTTGATAATTTATTACTATTTAAATTCAATAATTTTAAATACTTTAATTTTAACAGGTCAGGACTTATTTCGGTAATTTGATTATTGCTAAGAATCAAGCTTTCAAGTTTATTTAAGGCAAATACCTTCTTTGGAATCGTTTTAAGATTACAATTGCTCAATGTTAAATTTTTTAAATTTTTAATTTTAAAAATTTCCTCCGGTATACCATTTATACAATTCAAAATAATAGGTACGTTTTCGAGTTTTGACAGACGATTAATATTTTCAGGTAAAGCAATTTCTTTTTTATTTCTGATTAAATACAAATACTTTAACTCTTTTAAATAAAGTAATATTTCAGGAAATGAGTCAAAATTATTTTCACTCAAATTCAAACTATTTAAACTTTCTAATAACTTTATAGACTCAGGTAAATTACTAAGATTATTATTCGCCACAGAAAGCGACTTAAGGTTTTTAAGATTATTTATTGTATTTGGAATCCCAGGCAAATTGATTGAATTAAGAGTTAAACTCTCCAGAGATTCATTAACACTATTAATATGAATATCGTGATTTATCAGTGAATTATTTATACTTAATTCCATTATATTATTATAATAAAATATTTTTGATATATCATAAATTATTTCACATCCATTTATATTTATTTCTTTAATATTCTCAAATTTATTATCTTCAATATTAAAAACACAATTATCTATGGACAAATTGGTAAGCTCCAATGAAAAATTACATTTCTGTGGTATTGTAAATGTTTTTCTGCCTTTTTTTGATGTAACCGTCAACCTTTTCAGTTCTTTTAATTCAAACAACTCATCCAAACTAAAATCCCCTATTTCTATAGTTACTGACTTTAGATTTTTCAATCGGCTTAATCCTTTAATAGATTTAAAGTTTACAATCTGAACACAACAAACATAGTCTATTTCGCTCTCACTTAGGATACCATCCTTGTTAAAATCATCATTTTTTATTAAATATTTATACAAATCCGCACTAAACCCTAATGTATCCTGAGCATAAACCGGAGAAAAACTAAAAAAGAAAAAAAGCAAAAAAAATACTGATTTGTATTTCATATTTATAATTTAAGGAACAAATATATATCTTTTTAAATTACCTTGTACACCTCAACTCTCATCGCAATATTCTGAATTTATTCTCTCTTGTGATTCAATGACCTTTGTTTATAGTCTTATTCACCCCCCTCAATATCTCCCGTCCTTGACCCACGGCAGCTTCTCCATCTTGTCGACCTCGAGGCTGGGAAAACCGAAATCTTCCACTACCCTGCCTAACACAAGATAACAACCCTTGCCCTTGAACGGGTACTTTGCCAGGCTGGGCGGAAAGTGTACCGTGTCAAAAAAATGGCCTTCCACGTCGGTCATGGTGCCGAAATTCATGATATCACCTTTGATCGTGGTGACCCACTTGCGGCAGACATAATATCCTACCATCCTGACGGTTTTGCCGATACAATCTTTCATCCGTGAAGCGGTGATCTCTCCCCGGAATTTCGTCACCAGCAAGTCAAAGGGATTGCACAAGGGAAAACCCAACAACTCAATCTCGTCAAAAGATTGTTCGTGCTCGGTCTCCGACAAAACCGGTAAGGCGTAATTTTCCGGTTCGACTTCAAAAAAAGTAGCACAATGAACGTGTTTGATCAATGGATTGTGCACGGCATTTTTCTCCCACATGAGCTCGTACTTGTTCATCCCCGTAAACCGGAAAGCTCCGATCCTGATCAGTATCTCAAGTTGTTCTTTGGACATATCCACCCGATTGACAAAGTCCTTAAGGCTTCGGTAATCGCCGTGCGTCAACCGCTCTTCGACTATGGCCAATGCAATCTTCCGTTCGAGGTTGGACAAGTGAATAAATCCGATATATATCGACTTGCCATATATATTCGTCAGATATGTACTGTTGTTGACACAGGGAGCCTCAATCTTTGCTCCGCACATCCTGGCCTCATGGATATACTGCTCTGTACTGTAAAAACCCCCAAAATTGTTGATCACAGCGGTCATAAACTCCAACGGAAAATAGGTCTTGAGGTAAAGACTCTGAAAGGACTCTGCCGCAAAACTGGCCGAGTGCGCCTTACAAAAGGAATATCCGCTGAAACTTTCAATCTGTCGCCATACTTCTTTGATCAGATCGTCTGGATACCCTCTTTCTTTACAGTTTTTAAAATACTTTTCCTGAAGGCGATAGAAGGTGTCGGAACTCTTTTTTTTACCGGTCATAATCCGCCGCAATACGTCAGATTCGTCCAGATCGAGACCGGAAAAATGATGGACAATCTTCATCACATCTTCCTGATAGACCATCACTCCGAAAGTTTCCCCCAGATGTTCTTCAAAAACGGGATGTAAATAACTGAAACTGTCGGGCTTGTGAAAACGTTGGATATACTCCCTCATCATCCCGGATTGTGCCACACCGGGCCGGATGATAGAAGATGCCGCCACCAGGTGAACGTAATTGTCACAACGCAACTTGTGCAAGAGTCCCCGCATCGCCGGTGACTCGATATAAAAACAGCCGATACAGTGACCCGAACGCAACTGAGCTTTGACGTTGGGATCTTCTTTGATCAACGCCACATTGTGTACGTCGATTGCTTTGCCCTGATTTTGTCTGACCAACTCCACTGCATCCCGGATATGGCCGAGACCTCTTTGGGACAGGACATCGTATTTGTGGTATTCCAAATCTTCAGCACCGTACATATCAAAATGTACAACCGGAAATCCCTTGGGCATCATAAGCAAAGCCGTGTGATAGTTGAGCGGTCTTTCGCTGATCAGTATCCCGCCGGCATGAATGGAAAGATAGTTGGGAAACTTTTCGATCATCTTTCCATACTTAAATATATGACGGGCAAAAGGATGGTGTTTTTCTGTAGCCATAGGCTCGTCGACGATGGTATCAATATCCGCCTTGGGCAATCCAAGCACTTTGCCCAACTCACGGATGATGGATTTGCCTTTGAAGGTATTGTATGTCGCCAGTAGCGCAGTATTTTCTTTTCCGTATCTTTTAAAAATATAATCTGTGACGTCATCTCTTTCATTCCATGAAAAATCAATGTCGAAATCAGGCGGCGAACTCCGGTGCGGATTGATAAAACGTTCGAAGTAGAGGTCGAGTTCCAATGGATCGACATCCGTAATATCCAGGTTGTAAGCCACGATGGAATTGGCGCCGCTCCCCCGCCCTACATGAAAATACCCGACAGAATGTGCGTACCGCACAATATCCCAGGTAATGAGAAAATAAGCACAAAAACCCATTTTTTCGATTACTTTCAGCTCACGAAGGGTTCTTTCCATCGCTTTTTTATGTCCCGGGCCATATCTCCGGTCACATCCGCTGACGGCCAGTTTTGTCAGCAGTTTATAGTCATCTGCCTTATCTCCGGTGAAGGTTCGTCGGTTGTGCAGGTATGAAGCCTCCATTTCAGTATGACAGGAGTTTAGGATATTTCGGGTATTTTCGAGAATAGCCGGATACGTTTCATATACTTTTTCGAAGTAATCCTGCGGATAAAATATCTCCGAGGACATGGCACAAGCCTTAGAATCGAGCTTGCCGATGACAATATTCAGATCGATGCAGCGCAAAAGTTTATGTGCCTTAAACCCATCCTGGTCGGCAAAAGTCACAGGGCTGAATACAACAAGTTTATGCTGATAATTTTTGAGATACGATGAATACAGATGGTTGACCTCCGAAGGCCGGACACCAACATATTCATAGTCGTGCAACAACTCCACCCCTTTGGGAAGCTTACGGTACACAATATAACAATGTTGGAGAACCGGAGCTTCGGACGGTAAAGGTTCGCCATTGAGGGAAGATTCAGTCAGAAGAGAACACAATTCTCTCCACCCTTCATCGTTGCGGGCAATCCCCAGGTACAAAAAATCTCCGTCCTGCCGGAATTCGATACCGAGGATGGGTTTGATGTTTTGTTTCCGGCAGGCGGTCACAAACTGGAAAGCGCAGGAAGTATTATTGATATCTGTCAATACCATAGCCGTCACACCAAAGGATTTTGCCAGTGCCGGCAATTCCTCCGGAGACAATGTCCCGTAACGAAGGCTGTAATAGGTGTGGGTATTGAGATACACGTCGGAATAAGGTTAAGGTTGAGAATGAGGTTAAGGTTGAGATTGAGGATAGGTTTTAGGTGCCGGGTTTTAGGTTTTATTGGAGTCAACTTATCATCATAGGTCTACTTGTCAAATCATCAGTTTATCAATAACAAACTTATCAAAAATACAAAATGTCGGTATTTACGTCATTTTATTGTCGGTTTATTCGGCAAATATAGATGTTTTTTTTTGTTCGAAGGGAAAAGATTGTTTTTTTTTTGTAAAAAATGAGGTGGCAGGGAACAAAAAACAAATGAATCGTGTTTACGTAATAAAATATTTTTAAATACGTAGAAGATGGATACGAAAGTTACTTTATCATTTGATGCAGAAGTCATTCGCAAAGCAAAAGAATTTGCCGAAGGGCAAAACATCAGCCTGTCACGGCTCACTGAATTTCTCTACAAAAAAATGACAGAAAAATCCTATAAAAGTCTGGAAGAGCTGGATATATCAGATTGGGTTCACGGCGTAGCCGAAGGTCAGGCCGAATACATCACCCGACCCAAATCCCGCAAAAAAGTTAGGTCTGAATACTTCGATTCAAAAAAATAACCGTTTTTATGCAAAGACTATTTTTGGATGCTAATGTAATCATCGCTGTATTAAACAAAGAATATCCTTTATTTACCCATGCCGCACGGATATTGAGTCTGGCGGACAAACCCGGTATCAATTTGTATACATCACCTGTTTGCCTATCCATTGCCTTTTATTTTGCTGAAAAAAAATGTGGGACCCAAAAGGCCAAACAAAAAATAAACACACTCATTGATCATATGGGTATTTGTGCCATGAATGAAGAGATGGTCAAAAAAACCATTTCAAATGTCAAAATCCACGACTTTGAAGACGGCCTTGAATATTTTGCTGCAGAAGGTGCACAATGTACATCAATCATCACTGAAAATGAAGAAGATTTTTATTTTTCTGACATTCCGGTAAAAAACTGCAAAAATTTTCTTGCCGACTACTTTACAGAAAATAAGCAACCTAAAAAAAACAGAATTATCTGACAAATTTATAGGATTCCCAGGCAAAACCATTTTGAACCCTGAGGATATACATACCCGGAGGCAGGTTTTCCAAACTATATTCAAAATCACCTGTCCTGTCGTGAACTACTGACAAAAAAACTCCCGAAAGTGAATATATTGCCAGAGAACATGTATTTTCACCGGCGCTGATGTAAATATTAGGTCCGGAAAAATTCACCTCAACAGCTTTTGGGTCATTTGTTACCATACGGATTTCAGAATACCCGGCTTTTCCATCAAAATCTGTTTGTTTTATCCGGTAAAAAACGTAATCGTCCACAGATGTCCGGTCTTCAAAACTGTATGTCTTCCTGGAATCGCTGAATCCGGCACCCTTTACTTTGCCGACAGCTTCAAATTCATAACCATTTATTGAGCGCTCGACCGTAAAAAAGTCATTGTTCACTTCCTGATACGTCGTCCAGAACAATTCGACAACATCATCTATTTTTGTCACTACAAAATCACCGAATGAGACCGGCAAAACCGGTGCGGAACAACCATTATTGTTGTATTGCGCTACCCCGTTTTCAAAAGTGACCGCACCACCGTCCTGAGCACCACAATTCCCGGCCATATTGCGAAGCTGACATCTGCTGTAGGCTGCATCATGATTACAGCCTCCTGTCAATGTGACATTTAAGGTACGGAAAGGATCTCCTGAAGACGGATTACATCCTGAACAGTTGGCTCCTGACCAATTGGCAAACTGGCCTGAACCCGGCGTTGCATTGGCTACCAAAACGTAAATTTCTCCACCTATGCACAGACCGGTGAGGTCGTAAGTCAAAAAATTAAGATTTCTCGAAGTAAAAACGACGACGTGTTGATTGGCAGGTACACTTCCTCCATTGGTGACAAAATTGATGGTACATCCCGTGACACATGAAGGACAAGGATTGGTTGCATTAAAATCTGAATTATTAGAACTACTTGCCGTAACGGTACCTGTAGGTGTACTAAAACCAAGGTCATCGACATTAAATCCCACTCCGGAATCCAACACAAAAAACTCGTTATCCGGTTCATTTCCTGAGCCTGTGCAGGCATCGACCATGATAAATCTAACTTCAGGACATTGAGAATATCCAAAAAATGGTGAAGACAAAAATAGAATTGTAATAAAATACCAGTTTTTCATAATTATCATTTTTTACATAAACGTAGTAAATAACGATAGCCACAAAAAAGTTCTTTTTATCAAAAAGCTTAATAAAAGATTAACACTTTGGATAAACCCAAAGAAGGATAACCAAACTTTCCAATGTAAAACCTTAAATTATCTAAAAATCAAGTTATAAAACTTTTCAGAACACCTCAGACCAGTCTTTTTGTTGTTCTTTGAGTTTTTCATCCACCCAACCCCGGACAGCAGACATCAATCTTTCCGGGTCTGTATCTGTAACCGGCGAACCAATAGAGATTTTCACTTCGGTTTTCCATTTTGAAAACTGATAAAAGTATTGCGGTATAAATTTTGGTAACACCCAAAGGTCTTTTTTGCTTTTAAATTCGATGGCAAAAGGAACAATCGGTATACCGTGGTGGGCCGCTTCGATAAAAGTCCCCATCTTGAAAGGAAGGGTTGTGGATTCAGTTCCTACGGTTCCTTCAGGAAAAACCAGAATATTGTGACCGGCTTCAAAGGTTTCCACCAACTTACCTCTTGTTTCTTTACGGGAATTTTTATTATTTCTGTCGACCCAAATGACTCCGGTAATTTCCGCCCCTTTGTTGATTATCGGATAATTAGCTACTTCCGCTTTAGCGATAACAAAAGCGTCAAGATATCTGCAGATGACGATCGGATCGGCAAATGAACGATGATTTCCCATGTAGATCGCCGGTCGGTCACTGACTTTTCCTTCTTTAATGATATGGATATTCAAAACCGGAATACCGATACTATTAAGCCAAAACCTTCGAAGTGCAAAGGCAGATTGAGGATTGTGTTTTTTAAAAATCCGACCCACGCTATACAATACCAGATAACCCACCATACTTGGAAAAATAATCAGGGCTCTGAGCGCTGCGACGATATAAAAAAACGGCTTCAATGTGGGTTATTGATTGGGCTGAGGTTTCATCTGCGGAAAAAAGAGTACATCCTGAATCGAATTCTGATTGGTCATGATCATAGCGAGTCTGTCCATCCCGATTCCAAGTCCGGCTGTAGGAGGCATACCATATTCCAAAGCTCTTAAAAAATCTTCGTCAAGGACCATGGCTTCTTCGTCTCCTCTTTTACCCAATTCAAGCTGACCTTCAAATCTTTGTCTCTGGTCGATAGGATCATTTAATTCAGAAAATGCGTTACAAATTTCTTTTTTATTGCAAATGGCTTCAAATCTTTCCACCAAACCGGGTTTTGTCGAGTGTTTTTTGGCAAGAGGTGACATTTCCACCGGATAATCGGTGATAAATGTTGGCTGGATGAGATTTCCTTCACATTTTTCGCCAAAAATTTCGTCAATAATTTTCCCTTTCCCCATCGTATTGTCTACAGGAACATGCAATTGTTTGGCCGTAGCTCTCAGTTGGTCTTCATCCATCTGACTGATATCTACACCGGTAAAATGTTCGATCGCTTCAAACATGGTGTATCGTTTCCATGGTCGTTTGAAATTGATGATATTTTCACCTACCTGAACTTCCGTTGTACCATGTATATCGATGGCGACTTTTTCCACCATTTCTTCCACAAGATCCATCATCCACTGATAATCTTTATAAGCGACGTAAAGTTCGATCTGAGTGAATTCCGGGTTGTGAAAACGGCTCATCCCTTCATTTCTGAAGTCTTTACTGAATTCATACACGCCGTCAAATCCACCGACAATCAATCTTTTCAGATACAATTCATTAGCGATTCTCATATAGAGTTTCATGTCCAACGTATTGTGGTGGGTGGTAAACGGTCTTGCCGCCGCACCGCCGTATAAAGGCTGTAAAATCGGTGTTTCTACTTCGAGATACCCTTTCTCATTCAGGTATTCCCTCATGGAATTATACATTTTAGTTCTTTTTTCAAAAACTTCACGCACGTGGGTATTAACGACGAGGTCGACATATCTTTGACGGTATCTTTGTTCCGGATCGCTGAATGCATCGTGAACATTGCCCTGATCGTCTGTTTTAACCACCGGAAGCGGCCGCAATGATTTGGACAACATTTTTAGTTCTGTGACATGAACCGAACACTCACCCACTTGTGTGTAAAAAGCATACCCTTTGATGCCGATAAAATCACCGAGATCAAACCACTTTTTAAAAGCATCGTTATAAAGGGTTTTATCCTCCCCCGGACAAATATCATCCCGGGATATATAAATCTGGATTCTGCCGCTGCTATCCTGAAGTTCTGCAAAGGATGCTTTACCCATGATCCTTCTGGACATCAGTCTTCCTGCCAGAAAAACTTCCTGATAGGTTGTGCCTCCTTCTTTAAAGTTTTCTTTGATTTCTGTTGCTTTGGCATTGACAGGAAACAGTTCGCTCGGATAGGCATTGATACCTGCGTCTGACAGTTTCTGAAGATTTTCACGGCGTATGATTTCCTGTTCGCTTAAGTGTTGCATAACTTTTTGAAATTTTGAGCCGCAAAAGTACAAAAAAAATATAAGATGGTAGGTATGGGGAAATATGAGAAATTCAGGAAATGTATGTTAGTGTATTTATATATGTAAGTAGCCAGACATGCTTTTACCATTTTAAGGTTTGACGGACGTTTTTAAAAGACACAAATGTTACAACCGTGCTTCTTTTACATACAAAAAAGATACCATGGTAAAATACTTCATGCTGTAAAAAAGAATACAGCCAATCCCCTTTTTGTCTGGTTTTTTCAAAAAAAAAGAGCCTCCAAAATGATTTGAAGACTCTGATTTATGTAGCCCGTAGGGGAGTCGAACCCCTCCTACCAGGATGAAAACCTGGCGTCCTAACCGATAAACGAACGGGCCTTTTTTTGAAAAGCGATGCAAAGATATAGCTATTTATATTAATAGGAAAACTTTTTTCAATAAAATTTTAAAAAATTTTAAAACCAAAAAGAATTCATCTTCCGCATCATTTTTTTTATCCGGAATATACAGATTGTTGGCTGAATGTTTATTTTTGGATTTTATTTGAATAATCTGAAACATATATATGAAAGTTTTATTTGCCAGTGCTGAGTGTTATCCTGTCGCCAAAGTCGGTGGACTTGCAGATGTCGTGGGATCTCTTCCTAAATATCTGCAAAAAACAGGAGTGGAAACGCATGTGGTCATTCCCGGCTATATTATGCCCTGGTTTGAAGGAAAACTCTATCGGGTAGTCCACTATGGTCATTACAATACACCATACGAAACCGTACATTTTGAGGTTCGCCACTACATCGAAGACCTCCTGGGTTTTCCTTTTTACACCATATATATACCCGGAAAGTTTGACCGGTACGGTGTATATGCAGACAAAAACGGTTATTATTTTCAGGATGAAATCGAACGTTATATTGCCTTTCAAAGATGTGTCCTCATGTGGATGCGTGATGATGCAACAGCCAGACCGGATATTCTGCACTGTCACGACCACCATACCGGATTGATGCCTTTTATGAAACAATATGTCTACGAATTTGAATCTATCAAATACATTCCTATTGTATTTACCATACATAATGAAAGGTATCAGGGCGCTTTTTCATGGTCCAAATCGCATCTTCTTCCCCATTATGACAACTGGAAAACCGGCCTTCTTGATTGGAATCAAACCATCAACCCACTGGCTTCAGCTGTCCGCATCTCCTACAAAGTGACAACCGTAAGTCCCAATTACATGAACGAACTTATGTACAATTCTTTTGGTCTGGAGTCTTTGTTTCAAAGCGAGTGGTGGAAATGTACCGGTATCCTCAACGGGATCGACAATGAAACCTGGGATCCTGCCACCGACCCGATGCTCGAACATCATTTTGAAGGTGACACCATAAGTTTCAAAAGAAAAAATAAAGAAGCTCTTTGCAGAAAAGCAAACCTCAATCCTGATCTTCCTCTCTACGGATTTATCGGAAGGTTGGTGTATGAAAAAGGAGCTGACCAACTGCCGGGACTTATTCATAATTGGCTGGCCAATCACCGGAATGCCAACTTCATATTTTTAGGGACAGGAGACAAAAACATTGAAAATGAATTGTTGCACCTGGCCTATACCTATCCGGAAAACGTCGCGAGCATGCTTGCTTATGACGAACCGTTAGCCCATCAGATTTATGCCGGAGCTGATTATCTTTTGATGCCCTCAAGAGTTGAACCTTGCGGATTGAACCAAATGTTTGCCATGAGATATGGAACCATTCCCATCGTCAGGACGACCGGAGGATTAAAAGACAGTGTGCGGGATTTGTCAGAAGAAAATGGTGTCGGCATACGATTTGACCACCTCAATCTCCAGGATATGAGTCACGCCCTGTTCAGATCGTATAAAGTCTACGAACAAACTGATTACAAAAACGACATAGCTGCCCGTGCCATGTCACTTGACTTTTCATGGGATGTTTCTGCCGAAAAGTATAAAGAAATTTATGAATCTTTGCTCTGACCTCATTTTCTGAAATGGATACTTTTCAGGTTACAAAATCAAATATTGTGTATTCATCGTGAGGGTTTTACACCACAATACCTTTGAGATTCAGTAAAAATTCGCGGACAGCACTGTAAGAAACCGTATGGGATTCAAAATACAGCGTAGCTGCTTTTTTGGATTCATCATCGGCATGCAGACTGGTGAGAATGTTCATCAAATGCATTTTCATGTGTCCTTTTTGTATTCCGGTGGTGACCAATGACTTTACGGCGCTGAAATTTTGTGCCAAACCCACACTTGCAATGATGCGCATTAATTCTTCAGCACCCGGATTACCTAATATATCCAATGATTTTTTTGCTAAAGGATGGAGTGATGTCAATCCTCCTACTGTTCCGATGGCCAGGGGAACATCAAGCCAGAAATGGAACATATCTCCTTCCAGCGAACAGGAACTCAATCCTCTGTACTGTCCATCCCGGGCTGCAAAAGCATGACCGGCGGCTTCTACGGCTCTGAAGTCATTGCCTGTGGCCAAAATGACCGCATCGATGCCATTATAAATACCTTTGTTGTGTGTTGTGGCCCGATATACGTCGTGTTTTGCAATTTTGACGGCAATGCAAAACTTCTCAGCCAAAACATGAGCCATCATACCATTAGCAAACTGGCCCAAATTTTCTATAGGTGTCCTGACTTCTGCCCGCACCAAACATTCGGGTGTATAATTGGACAATATTGACATAATAATGTCAACATCCTTTTTTTCGTCCGGCAATTCACTATGGTCAACAAAAAAATTTTCGATGATGTCGGCAAACTTTTCCAGGATGGTGTTAATAAAATTGGCTCCCATCGAATCGCATGTCAAAAAATGTACCCGGCACTGAAAAAGATTTTTTTCGCAAAAAGAAAAGTCCAGAAATTCAATTTTTTGGATTCCTCCTCCTCTTTTTTTCATATTTTCTTCCAGGGAAGATACTCCTTCCATTAGTTTTTGAACTATATCAGGCACAAAATCCTGAAGTTGGTCGTAGGTGCCATTCCACATAAAATGTACGTGTCCTACCTTGGTCACACCGAGGATGGTAGTAAAAAAACCACCTCTGTCTGCCCAGTATTTTGCTGCTGAAGCGGCGGCGGCGACCACTGAACTTTCTTCAATAACCATGGGGACAGCATAAGTTTTGCCGTCAATGACAAAATTAGGGGCAATACCATAAGGTAGCACGAAATTAGAAATAGTATTTTCACTAAAATTTTCAATCAGTTTTTGTTTTTCTTTTTCTGGATGCCAAAATTCCTGAAAGACAGAATCGTCATTGTCCTTAAGGAAATATTTCTGCAACCATTCTATTTTCTGATGTTTATCCAATTTGGAAAAACCATTGATCAATTTTTCGTCCATGTTTACTCTTTAATACGCAAAAATGTTTTGGCCATATGATACCCTTCTTTTTGTTGACTCACATATGCCTGTAAATCTTCATAATCACCCATAGCATGTTTTAAAAATCCGGAAGCATGTGCGTACAATGCCGGAAATTTTGATTGTTGTGTCAGATAATATCCGTCCAGAAAATCTCTCACTCCTCCTGAAATAATGACCTGACGACATTGAATTGTTTGCTGATGATTATCATACAGCCAGTTGGTAAAACCGACCATTTCTTCGGCTGTGTGCCCTACCCTTGTCAACGGCTCCAATGCATGAGCCAATCCTTCCCGGGTACGTAAAATTTCCAAAAGCGCAAAATTGGTTCCTCCACCTGCAGCAAAATCTACTGCTGCCACCGGCAGAGACATTAAAGCCAAAAGACTTTGAGGCCCCATACCCTGCCCTACTTCTTTAACAATGATTTTCGAACCATCGATTATATCAAGCAAAGCTGTCAATGCTTCTGAAGGACTTTTGAAATATCGGTCACCTTCGGGTTGCATAAACTCCTGCATAGGATTGATATGCACTATCAAACCATCAGCCTCGAGTTTGTCCAACAAATCAAAAATCAGACCTGTAGTGTTACTTTCCAATAGCTGGATAATTTGTGCAATGCCCAGATTGGCATATAAGGGTCGGTCCCCCAAATATTTTCTAACCTGAAAGTCCTGAAGATGACTGTCATCTGTCAGCAATTGGCGGCACGAACCAAGCCCCATTCCAAGACCAAATTCTTTGCATGCTATGGCAAGATTTTTATTAATCAGCCCTGCTTTTTCTGTTCCTCCCGTCATGCTGGAAATCCAAAGAGGAAGATCAAAATCTACTCCCAGAAAATTTGAATTTTCAACCTTTTTTTCATCGGGATGACCGGACAACACCGGTTCGTAATAAAAACGGTTATCGAGACTTCCGTGACCTACTTTGGATTTGAACGCAAGTTCTATATGGTCCTTTTTCCTTTCCGTTGCGGTGGGATCAAAGTCTGTGTAATCCTGATTTTGAAAATGAGACATAAATACGAACTGCTTATTGTATTGTGAGTTTGAAATTGCCGGATTGGGGCAAAGATAATCATATTTCCAAACTGAAGATGATGAAATCAGATTTCAACTTGTTTTTAGGACAGGATATTTTGCCTAAACAAAGTCTGATAAGACATCAAATTTCAATTTGAATATATCAGGACATTTTCAAGGGTAGAATGTTCATGGTAAAATCTGAATTATGATTGAATTTCGCATTTTGGAATAAAATTTGTACATCATAACACGCATGATGTATTAATTTTCCCGGGAATATCAGATGACGTTATCGATACTGTATTTTACAAAAAAAAATCGATAAATAAAAATGACAGATGTGAAAATTAATTAAATTTGCACATCATTATCTATCCCATCAGGTTTTTCCAACATATTTGCGACAACTGACATGTTATTTTGATCCATTTGTGTCAATCCCCGTCAGTTTTTATGATTTATTGTGAACCATGACTAATCGAATGGCTTCATACAGATGAGTATCGTTTTGATTTTATAACCTTTAATTTTCCGAAAGTGGAAAACACAAAAACCGCACTTTTAATATGCATTTTTTTTCTTTTTCTTTCATTTTCCGGTAACGGTCAGAATGAAGCCAACGAACATTTTGCCAAAGCGATAGAATGTGTCAATAAAAAAGATTTTGCCGGAGCCATTGTCTGGTATGATAAAACGATTTTGGCAAAAAATGATTTTCTTTCTGCTTACTACAACAGGGCCAACATTCATTTACACATTGGTAATACCCAAACAGCACTTCAGGATTTCCAAACATGTATTTCTTTGGATTCAGACTATCACAAAGCCTATCTTGGTTTAGGAAATGTTTATTTCAGCAAACAGTCATATAGTGAAGCCATTTCTTATTACTCAAAAGTGACAGAAAAGGATCCTGTTAATGAAAAAGCATGGAACAACATGGGAATCGCTTTTATGAAGACCGAAAAATATCATGAGGCTATAGGTTCTTTCGAAAAAGCGATCAGTTGCGGAACCAAAGGTGCTCAGGTTTTTTACAATAAAGCGGTTTGTCACTTAAAAAACAAAGACACCTTCTCGGCTATTTCAGGATTTACCGCTGCTTACTCGGAAGATAATAAATATACCAAAAGTATCATTGAACGGGCCAAATGTTACCTGAGTTTGCAAAAATATAATGAAGCGCTGCAGGATCTGAATCAGTATATCCGGCTACACCCCAACGAGGCAGAGCCTTACCATCTCAGAGCGATATCCAAAATACAATTACAGGATTTAAATAGTGCAGTATCTGATCTGAGCATATGTCTGGACATCCAACCCGATCATCCGGGAGCATTACAAAACCAGGCTATGGCCCAATATCAACTTAAAAACTATCCCAAAGCACAATTATTATATTCAAAAATACTGACAATCGAAGGCAATAATCAGGCAAATACCTACATGCAAAGAGGCTTGTGTTATCTAGCATTGGATGATTATAAAAATGCTTTGAGGGATTTTGATGAAGCTATTGCACATGACCCGAAATTAGCAGAAGCTTACTTCAACCGGGCAAATGTTCATAAGAAGTTGGAACAGGACAAAAAAGCCTGTAATGATTTACAAATGGCTATCAAAAACGGCTATCGACAAGGTCTCGCGTACGAAAACATCTTGTGTGACTGAACCAAAAAATTATTTTAATGGCTCGAGGTTAGCGTTAACTTTGACATTTACAATTTTGGCAATATTGTCTTTTACCAAAGACGGAATGGCTATATTATAATCTGCTACAGCTATTGAAAAATTTGAAGAAGCTATAATTTTACCCTCTTTTACTTCAAGTACCACATCAACCGTCTGAGGTTTTGTGACACCGTGAACGGTCATTTGACCTGAAGCTTTAACATTGTGTTTACCGTTTTTAGTACGATCGATTTTTTCAGCACCGTTTAATTTTCCTTTAAAGGTTGCTTTAGGAAATTTGGTACTTTCCATATAGTTTTCGTTAAAATGTTCCTGCATCAATGCTTTTTCAAACTGGAAACCTTTGACCAAAACGGCAAATTCCACATTACCGGAAGTCATATCAGCGACACAAGTTCCTGACTTGTTGACGGCTTCAATATTTTCCATCGGCGTTTTACTTTCGAAAGTTATCACTGCTGTTTTGGTAAAATATTTTTGAGAAAAAGCGATATTGAGAACACAAAAGAATCCCAATAAAACGGGCAATACACGTTTCATAATACTAAATTTTTATGGATGATAAATTATTGAATAATGATACACCTGGACAAGACGACGTCGAGGAGTTTTCCGGTACAGATACCTTTAATTTTAACAATATCTTTAACTTTTACAGAAGAAATATCTTCAGGACGTTCGAATTCGCACTGAACTCCAACCATGTCATTGCCGCTTTCCAAAATGATTCCGGAGTCGGTAATTTCTTTGATCTCCCCTTTGATTTCTATGGTTTTGTCCAGATATTTGAGTTCCGCAGCAGCTTCATCAGCTTCAAATTCTGCCACGAGTTGAGCGGATTCAAGAACAACATCAGATTTTTGGTCTTCCATGGCAGATTTCGGTTTTGTGAACAAGTAATAACCAACATTAGCACCAACGATACCTACCAAAACAATCAATAATAACCACTTTTTCATTTGAATTATTTATTTTAATGGAAATATATAAAATTGATTTTCCTTAGAAAACCTGATATCATACGTAAAACGGTACATCATTCTGTACCTGAAACACAAAAATCAAACTAAATAAAAAAGTTTGTCAGTTATTTGGAGCGCCGTTATCAATCCATTTTTCAATCTTTTGGATGTCGCAAGCTGAAAGTTTTGCTCCCCCCTGCGGCATCGCAGAATATCCTGCATCATGACGGACAGAACCCAAAAATTTCCCATTGTCAACATAAACTTTTACCTGATTATACGATTCAAGGCTTATTGCCCCTAAAAGATCAACATCATTGTGACAAACATCACAATAATTCACAATAATCGGGGCGATGTCTTTTGTATAACCTACTGTGTCCGCATCACAATTTGTTTTGTACAACTCCTCTTCCACATCATAATAACAAGAAAAAAAATTGGCAGAAACAAACAGAACCAAAAGGGTGTAAAAAATCTGTTTTGACATAAAATATAAAATGTTCTGATAAAAAGTATAACGCAAATGTACGATTGTTGTTTTATAATTACCATATTTGGACACTCAATCTGAAATTTTCCAAACTGAAACGGCTAAAACATACCGGGAGACCAACGTTTTATGGTTGTAACGACCAAATTAATGGTTAAAATGATGCCCGGGATTGTATCTGTTGGATGTAAAATGTATCTTTGCCGCGTTTATCAAATCAGAAATCATGTCAAACGGATTATTACAAGGAAAAAAAGGCATCATTTTCGGTGCATTGGATGATAAGTCAATTGCCTGGAAAGTAGCAGAAAAATGTCATGAACAGGGAGCACAGATTATTTTGACAAATGCACCGGTTGCGTTACGATTCGGAGGAATATACGAATTAGCTGAAAAACTGAATACAAAAGTTGTCGGAGCGGATGCCACCAAAGTAGAAGACCTGGAAAATCTGTTAAAAGAATCCATGGAGTTTTTAGGCGGCAAAGTAGATTTTATTCTTCATTCTATCGGAATGTCGCTCAACGTGCGCAAAAAAAGAGATTATACAGACCTGAATTACGAATGGATGCAGACAACCTTCGATATTTCTGCTATATCCTTTCACAAGCTTATGCAGACAGCCATGAAAATGGATGCGGTCAATGACTGGGGAAGTATCGTGGCACTATCCTACATGGCTGCCCAAAGGACATTTCCGGATTACAACGAAATGGCTGAAGCCAAGTCTTTGTTGGAAAGTTTTGCCCGAAGTTTTGGATACCATTATGGTAAAAAGGCCAAAGTCCGTGTAAATACCATATCTCAATCACCGACTGTAACCACAGCTGGAAGTGGTGTCAAAGGTTTCGGAGACTTTTTTGATTATGCTGATAAAATGTCACCTTTGGGCAATGCAAGTGCTGAAGCGTGTGCAGATTATTGTGTGACCATGTTTTCAGACCTGACCAGAATGGTCACGATGCAAAATCTTTTCCATGACGGAGGGTTCAGCAGCATGGGTATGGCACCGGAAATTTTGGACAAATAAACAACAGTAACGAAATTCTTACGTTATTGATATATAAAATAATAATGTTATGAGAATTTCCTTTCCTTTATTTGCTACATTTTTGAGCTTCATGTTTTTGACAGCATGTGAGCCAAAAGAGTGTTGTGTTATTGTTCCTGATGAAGAATGTCCGGAAAATATAGCTTGTACTGAAGTATTTGTCACCGTGTCCGTACCTTTTCAATTTGAAAATATACAAAAAGAACAAATCGGAAGTTCGACGACGAAACTGATATCTTCGGGTGTAACCATACATCAGCATAGCTATTCAAACGATCAGATCAACGACGAATCCTTTGCTTTTTTGGTAAATGACAGCCATCTCAGTCAGATTAAAAAGTCGGGCACGGACATTCAGTACACTTTGTTTGATACGTCAGGAAAACAAATCCTTTCGGAAACATTTACGGTGGCTCACGATTGTTGTCATGTTAATAAAAAATCAGGAAAAGACATTCTTTCGATTTAAAATCCATAGTTTTTATGTTACAAAAAATATTTTTGGTAGTTCTGGTTGGTTTATTCCTTTTTTCCTGTGAAGAAGAAGTCATAACACCTGATCCATGCGGAGAAAAAAACATTATTCGCTTGCTGGTCCGGGACTCTTTGGAATTGCCTTACAAATTTAAAGACACACAGACCCACCTGAATGATACTACCCTGATTCTTTCTTATGAAAACCTCAACAATCCCAGTGCTTTGGTGGTTGTAACAGACGATCAGATGGACAAACTTTCAGATTCATTAAATTATTTGACAGTCAGGGCATACAACTTCAAAGATTCTTTGATTCTTGTAGAAAAATTTGTGGTGACAAAAGACAGTTGTCACGTCAAATATGTAAGCGGTCCTACAAAGGTTTATATCCGGTAATCATTTTCACCCTGAGTAAGATGTATCTTAATACTTTGTTGCATGATTTATAACTCAAAAGCATCAAATTTCACCTTCCGTTCGTTCTACATCATAAGGACACATACCGACATTTTTTAATCCCCGATTTTATGAAGCCTGTTTTACTATTTTTGTTATTATTGTCATGTAATACTTTCATTTTCGGTCAGGAAACCACTGAAAAAGTGAATGATGGTGATATTCTGTATTCCGGAATCTCTTATGGCTTCAACTTTCCCGGTGGAGATTTGGCAGACAGATATGGGCGCAATTTACAGTTTTCCCTGTTTTCCCAGCATATTACAAAATCCGATTATTTTTATGGAGTGGATTTTACATTTTTGTTTGGCGATAATGTAAAAGAAGATGTGTTGGCAAACTTCAGGACCAAAGAAGGTTATTTTTTAGGTAGTGGCGGATTGGGAACGGAAGTTTTTTTAAGACAAAGAGGCTTGACCCTTACGGGAAATTTCGGAAAAATATTTTTATTGTCAAAAAATTCGAGAAGTGGTATAAAAGCTGGTATAGGTGCAGGTGTGATGCAACACAATCTGAGATTTCTTGATGATAATAATGCTGTGGCACAAATAGGTGGCGACCTGAGAAAAGGATATGACCGTTTGACCAGAGGATTTACTTTGCGTCAAACAATCGGATATCAGCTTTTGAGTAAAAACCGAAGGATGAATTTTGCTTTGGATTTTGTTTTTTTGCAAGGTTTCACCAAAGAAGTCAGAAAAATCAACTTTGACACCGGATTACCTACCAATCAAAACAGACTGGACCTTGGCTTCGGCATACAGCTTTCCTGGATTCTGCCTTTCTATCTGAATTCGAAAGAGACGATATATTATTAATGGCCCGGCATATTTTATTTTTTTTTTATACTCCGGTTATTTACCTTTTCGGAGGAATACTTTATCTTTTTTCATTTTGGAATAACAAAATCCGTTTAATGATCAAAGGTCAGCAAGAAACCATTTGTTGGCTGAAAAGTGTTAAACCCGGTAATAGAACTACAAAAGTCATCTGGATGCATTGTGCTTCTTTGGGTGAGTTTGAACAAGGCCGCATGGTTCTTGAACACCTTAAAAAACAACATCCGGAATGGAAAATTTATCTCAGTTTTTTTTCTCCCTCGGGATATGAAATGAGGAAAAACTGGGAAACAGCGGACAAAGTTTTTTATCTGCCGACAGATACTCCTGCCCATGCCACTTTACTCATTGACACTTTACAACCAGATCTTTTTATTTTAGTAAAATATGATTTTTGGTGGAATATCATCCGTTATCTTGAACAAAAAAAGATTCCCGTCATTTTGACGGCGGCGCATTTTACAGAAAATAAATATTATCTCCGTCGACCCTTTTTATCTATGATAAAAAAATGGAAATATATTTTTGCCATTCAAAAAGAAAGTGTCGATATTGCCTTACATAAGGGAATTCAACAGATTGAGGCCGTTGGTGATCCAAGAATTGACAGGGTATTATCCATAAAATCCCATGGAACAGAATTACCTGAAAGATTGGTACAAATAATCAGATCCAAACCCAAAGTTATCATTTACGGAAGTGTATGGATGGAGGATATAAAAATAATCAAAAACGTCATTCGGGATCATCCGGAATATTTTCATATTGTGGTACCTCACGACATCAGGCCTGATAATATCCGACAAATCAAAAATGAAATCCCGGTCGAATCAGCTGTTTTTTCAAAAAACGAAGAAAGCAGTCAATGTCAGATATTTGATCAGATTGGTTATCTTTCCGGCCTGTACAAATATGCAAACCTTGTATATATTGGCGGAGGTTTCGGCAAAGGAATACACAATACTTTAGAGCCCGCAGTTTATGGTATTCCTGTTATGATGGGGCCTAAACACCAAAAATTTGCAGAGGCAACTGAAAACATTCAAGCCGGCAATGCCTTTTGTGTCTATGAGGCAGATGACATAAATAACATTATACATGCCTATGAAGAAGCAGCCGGATTCCGTCAAAAAGTCAAAGAGGGCCTTGAGGTTTATTTTGATAAACACAAAGGGGCATCAGAAAAAATTGTCGGATACATCTGTTCTCAATTATAGTATTTGCACTACCTTTGCCTCATGAATGTACCTAAAGACCTCCACGATTTCAGTAATACCCGGGTTTTGGTTGTCGGAGACGTCATGATTGATCAATATTGGTTTGGAGATGTCAAACGCATTTCACCTGAAGCACCGGTGCCGGTGGTCGATTTAAAAAATATTGAAAACAGATTGGGTGGTGCTGCCAATGTTGCGCTCAACATCCATTCAATGGGAGCCGAAGTGACTGTTTTGGGTGTGGTCGGGAGTGATTCCTACGGTGAAGAGGTAGTTTCTTTGTTCAAAAAGCACGAAATCGATGCATCCCTCATCTGGCATTCAGATGAAAGACGTACGACCGTCAAAAGCAGAATCATGGCACAAGGTCAGAATTTGTTACGTATTGATCAGGAAGACAAAAACGATTTGAGCAAAAAAGAGCACCATACTTTCGAAAATCTTTTTTTGAAATATTGTTCAGAACAATTGCCTGATATCATAATTTTACAGGATTACAACAAAGGGTTACTTACTAAAAGGAATATTGAGTTTTGTATTTCTTATGCCAATAAACATGGTATTCCGACGATGGTCGACCCCAAAAAAGATAATTTTTTTGCGTTTAAAAATTGTACCGTTTTCAAACCGAATAAAAAAGAAGTTTGGGAGGCGTTACATGCCAAAAACGATACAAAGCTTGAGGATATCCACAGATTATTGACTGAAAAACTTCATAACGGATACAATTTTATCACATTAGGGTCCGGTGGGATTTTTGTAGGTTCTTCTGAAACACAAAACATCTACCCTACGCGACAAATTGCCATCGTCGATGTTTGCGGTGCAGGTGACACGGTTCTTTCCATCATTTCTTTGTATTGGACAAAAAAACTGCAACCATCTTTAATTGCACAGTTTGCCAACATCGCCGGTGGTCAGGTTTGTGGTGTTGCCGGAGTAGCTCCCGTTGATAAAAAAATATTTGTCCGGGAGGCTGACCTTTTATTACTAAAACAGTATTCATAATTTTATTACAAAAAATTAATATAAAAACAAATATATATTATCCATTTATAATATATGAAAAGATTTACATTGAATTTGACAAATTCTTTTTTTCAGGGAATTCAATTTTTTGTAAAAAAAAACTCAAAATTGTATCCGTCAGGACATTCTTTTCAAAAATAATTCAGTAATTTTACACTTTAATGTGATTTATTTAACAATTAACCAAATTCAAAAATTTGTTATGAGAAACGTTTTTACAAAATTTTTTATGGTTTCATTGATGACTATTATGACAATTTCTTTGTCATTTGGTCAGGAGTTGAACACCATGACGGTTAACTCCCCATCGGGATTGGCCGGAGATTACAAGGTGGCAAGGGCTTTATTCGGAAGTCAATCAAACAACACTATCACTGCGGATGCAATATTCGGTGCGCCTGCAATTGGTTGCAGTGCTTTGACCACAAATGGTTCAGGCAAAATTGTATTCCTAAACAGAGGTACTTGTGCTTTTGACGTTAAATGTCTGAATGCACAAAATTCAGGAGCTGTTGCCGTAGTAATTTGTGCAGTGCTTCCTAACGAAACTTTACAAATGATGCCTGCCGGTTCTGTTGGTGCTCAGGTTACCATTCCTTCGTTTTATGCATCACAGGAGACTTGTAACCGTTTGAGAGTTGACCTTACAGGTGGTGGTGTCAATATTACAATCAAAAACAAAGTTTGTTCTGCACCCACTTATTCAGCCAATGCAGTTTGGGGACACCTTCCCGGACAAGGTGATTTCAGAAATGGTTTAGACAACTGGACTACCAATCAAGGTTGGGTTGCCAACACTGAAGGTGTTGTAAGAAACGGAGCATACACAGGAGGTCCTAAAGTAGTTGGTTCTGAAACATACTGTAATGGTGTTGCAGAGTTTAACAGTGACTTTCTTGATAATGCAGGTATGACAAATCCTGATGGATCACCTGTCTCAGGTGCCGGAGGATGCCCATCTCCATGTACAGGATTTTTATTATCTCCGAATATCGTGTTAAACCAACCTTTAGCGAATGGTTTAATCATTGAATTCAGCCAATCACTAAGACAATTCAGAAGTCAGTATTTCATAATGGTTAGTAAAGACGGTGGTAATACTTTTTCTGATACTCTTCAAATTAATACA
Organism: Saprospiraceae bacterium; assembly: GCA_022842725.1. GTDB lineage: Bacteria > Bacteroidota > Bacteroidia > Chitinophagales > Saprospiraceae > OLB9. The sequence continues at coordinate 2,080 of JALHOZ010000018.1, read as the reverse complement.
GAATTTCCTGTAAACAGTAATCATATTTCTGAAAGAAGATTTTTTACATTTGATGGTTTTAAGGGTGCTACATCCTTACGATTTAAGTTTGAATATCTTGGTGATTACTATTACTGGGCTGTTGACGATGTAGTGGTTTATGATGCCAGTGTTCTTGATCTTCGCGTAAACAGAGATTGGTATTCTGTTTCTCCGCATTATAAAATGCCTAAAAGCCAGGTTTCAGAGATTCCTTTTATGGCGGACATCAGCAATGCAGGTAATGCAATCGGAGAAGATTTATTGTTGACAGCAACAGTTACAGGACCTTCTACGAATCAAAAATTTGAGTTGTTTTATGGCGAAATAAACGGAGGTTCAGTATTAGAAAACAGACCTTTCCCGGTTGCCTTTACTTCTCCTGCCAATGTAGGTACTTATACCGCTGAATACTCTTTGGATTCAAATGGTGATGATGTAAATCCGGCTAACAATACAGCAGGATTCCAATGGAAAGTTACTGAAAATACTTTCGGTAATCTGGACACCGAGGCTGACTTCGGTAGTAACTATATGATATTTTATGCTTCAACCTGGGTAGGTGTTCCTGACAATAAAATTTATTCCATCGGTAACTCTTATTATGTACCTAAAGGAAACGGTTATCAGGCTACTAAAGTAAGATATGGTTTAAACAATGCCTTGAGTGCCGTAGACGAACAATTTATCAGAATTGACCTTTTTGAGTGGAATGATGTGGACAACAGCGGAACCTGTACACCTAACGAAAGAACCAGAGTTGGTGCTGGATACCAGTTTATCAGTTCAGAAATTCCAAATTTGAGAAATATCGAATCCGATATTTGGGTAGCTGACGAAACCGGTGAACCAATCGAAGATGTAAGAGTTGATTTAAAAGATGACACACACTATCTGATAGCTGTCAGTGTTGTACCTAGTTCTCCGGAATTGGACCCAACCATGGAGTTGTTAGGATTCACACCAAGAGACCTTGACAATTATAACAGAAGTATCGGACATATGCTTGCAACCAATTTCGCTTTGGATTCATTGGAAAACCTCGGTGTGTTGGAACCAAGAGTAACAGGTTCATTACAAGCGTTTGAAAATAACATAGCAGCTACCATTGAAGATATCGATATGAGAAACTTCAGATTTATCTTCAACGGTGCACTTTACACCAAATCATATGTTGAAATGGATATTGCTCTTAAATCTTCTTCAACTGAAACTGTACTTCCTACAGTTGCTGTTAAAACTTTCCCTAACCCTGCAGCAAGAGATTTGTTTGTAGATTTGGCTCTTGAGAAAGTTTCTGAAAATGTTGAGGTTTCTATGTTTGATATCGAAGGAAGATTGGTTTCTACCAGAACTTTCAACAACATCAAAGAAGACAGATTGAGATTGGATATTTCAACTTTGACTAACGGTGTATACAATGTCAGAATCGTAACTTCTGAAGGTACAGCTTCAAGAAAAGTAGTGGTTCAAAACTAATCACAGAGTATTTTTCCCTTTCGGGAATACATAAAACGATCCCTCCGGTATTTTTTGCCGGGGGGATTTTTTTTTACCAACAACACAAAAGGCATAAATTATTTGAAATAATCCCAACATTTACTAATAAAAATATCCATTTGTGTCCATGACGACAATCTTTATTTATGAGTAACGGAAGGATATCCAAATAAAAAACTAATTTTGTGATATACTTGTAGGAAATGAAAAATAAATATTATTGCATTTTTTTTGGTTTGGTTTGTTGGATTCATACAAACTTTTCTGCACTTCAGGCACAGGAGTTAAACACCTTGACGGTCAACGCTCCCTCCGGCATTTCAGGAGATTACAGGATTGCCAGAGCTTTGTTTGGAAGCCAATCAAACAATACCATTGCGGCTGGCGCATTTTTTGGTAGCCCAACACAAGGCTGTACGACACTTACGGGTGATGGATCAGGAAAAGTTGTTTTTCTGGACAGAGGTACCTGTGCTTTTGATGTTAAAAGTTTGAATGCACAAAATTCAGGAGCTGTTGCCGTAGTTATTTGTGCAGTGCTTCCTAATGAAACATTACAAAT
>JALHOZ010000017.1 GCA_022842725.1 Saprospiraceae bacterium | reverse complement strand
AAATCTATTCGTAAATTGATAGGCGAAGTAAAATGTGCAAATTACGCAAGGTTCATTATAAAAGTGACCTTTTTTATAAAATAGTTGCTTTCCTTTTCCATTTTATAAATATCAATATCAAAAAGTCATCTGAATGGCAAAAAATCCATAAATGCTTTTAAACCGGATGAATGAATTGTTAATGGTGCTTTTGCAATTTACTACCAACATAACATGCCAGCCAGCCCATCGGAATATATGCCAAACCCAAATCGACAATATTAAACCAAAGTGGTGAAGGCAACATGGTCACGTTGGCAATGCCACCCAAAAAAAAGAAAAATACCACAATATATGCCGATCTCATTTTGTTGGTTCCGCTGATCAGATAAGCAATCAATCCACCGACAAAAGAACCCATGGCGTGGGCAAGCCAGGGCATGAGAAAATGTTTGGGTTCCATAAGATGCATAGATGCTTCCAATCCTTCCATGGTGGTCAGATCGGCATCCATAGGCGGTGGAATAAGGATCGGACCTAAAGTAACCAAACCAATATTAACGCCCATTCCAACAAGAATACCTATAAATACGCCGAGTACATTTTTAAAACCTGGATGCATTTTGCCAATTTTAACTAATTCATTCCAAAAGTAAAATGATTTTAGGTAAGATGCCTTCTTTTTGGGAAAAATTATAAAGTTTTTGTTTCCGAACGGTCAAATTATTCAAAATACAGCCTTCATTTTTGGTTTTTCAGGTGGTCTCTGCTTTCACCTCTTTGATGCGGAGCGTCAGAAATGCAGCAATAATCAGTAAAATTCCGGCAAAAAAGATAGCATTTTGAGGACTGTTGCCCAAAAAATACTTCAAAATACCTCCAAAAGTAAGCGTCTGTATAATCATCGGTATCACAATCATCATGTTGATAATGCCCATGTACACACCATATCTTTCTTTCGGGATTTGTTTGACGACCAACAAGTAGGGAATCCCCATCATACTGGCCCAACCGATACCAAAACCAGTGATAGCGACAAATAAAAGATATTTGTTGGTAATAAAAGGAAAAAACAGAAAACCTGCTGCTGCCAATAACAAACATACAAAATGAACGCGTCCGGCACCCTTTCTGGCAGCAAATCCCACCAATAGAAAGGCAACCAAAAAGGTCACGACATTGTACCAACCGTTGACCAAACCGGCCCACCCTACCGCTTCTTCGTACAACTTTTCATTGGATTTTGGCGTGGTATTATATACTGACAACGCAATGCTTTTGGATGCATTTTGCCAGTAACAAAACAAGGCATACCATTGAAACAAATACACCAAAGCAAGTTGCCACAATATTTTCGGCATATCTTTGACCGCATGAATGATTTCAAGCAACGGAGCAAATATACTTCCCGAACGATTTTTATTGTTTTTTAATTCTTCATCCGTTGGTGGATATTCAGGTGTCGTTTTTATACTCCAAAGAATGGTCGCTATCGACATAAAGGCTCCGAAAAAAAACGAAGCGTACACCCACTTTGGCAAATATCCGTACTTACCCACAAAAAACAAAGGAAAAATAAAGAGAGACAAATTGGCCAGTGATTGTCCCAATCCGGTAAAAAAACTCTGAGTCTGAAATCCTGACGGTTGCTGGCTACTGTCGAGATTGTCCGCCACAAATGCTCTGTAGGGTTCCATTGCTGTATTGTTTCCAACATCGAGAATCCACAATAATCCCACGGCCATCCACAATGCACTGCTGAAAGGATATAAAAACAAACAGATACTGCAAAGTAAGGCACCTACAAGGAAATAAGGTCTTCGCCGCCCCAATCCGGGAACCCATGTCCGGTCACTCATCGCACCAATAATCGGCTGGATCAACAAACCGGTCATCGGTCCTGCCAGATTCAGTAAAGGAATCTGCTCGGGTGAAGCACCCAACATGTCATAAATAGGGTTTACCGCGCTCTGCTGCAGTCCAAAACTATATTGAATGCCAAAAAATCCGACATTCATATTGATGATTTGGGTAAAGGTCATCCTGGGTTTTGTCATGACTTGATGTTTTCCGGATTATGTATAACGAGGTTGTAATTTTTATCTATCATAATATGACAAAACGGTTTGTAAGCAGAAATAATATCATGTTCTTTCTCCAAAACCTTTTCAATAAAATCTGAAGCACTTTCTCTGTTTCTTTGTTTCCTGTTTTCATAGGTTTCTTTGTAGGTCCGTTCCATAAAAATCAGGGTATCATAATGTTTTAATGACGCTACATAAGTGCCTTCCACAATCAGAACACGACATTCGGAAACGTCGACTTCTTCTTCCTGAATGGTATTTTTTTGATAATCAACCAAAGGTTTGTGGATGGTATTCTTTTTTTGTTTGAAATCATCAAGATTTTTTTGTAAAATATCGAGATGAACTTCATGTTTTCCTACGTTTTTAAGACTTTTTAACCTGTTTTGATGATTTTTTTCCGGAGGAAGGATAAAATAGTCATCCATGTGCAATATCAGATTCCCAATGTTTTTTTTGTCAAACTCACGGGAGAGCGTAACTGCTGTAACTGATTTACCACTGCCACTTTCTCCGGCAATACAAACCACATATTTATCAGATGCAGTCATTTTGTGTTCCAGAAACTGCACAATCGCTTCTGAAGTATGAAAATATTCCGGTTTTATCGTAATAATGTCTCCTTTCATCTGTCACCAATTGTTGAATTTTCAAAAGATTGATCGTTTACCGTCATAAACAAATAGCCTGCAGCGCTGAAACATAATTTTTCCACTCCCTTGCCCTGACCGTTCCTGATGTCATGATATTCATAAAAAGTGTATGAACTTTTGGATAAAACCTCTTCGTAATTCCGGACAATTTTGTCAGCCAGCTCGTGTTGTTTGTATTTTCGTAAACCCAAAACCAACCATCCGGCAAAAATTGGCCAGAATCCGCCATTGTGAAATTGAAAGGGTTTGTTTTTAAAATGGTATGCATAATTTTCTTCCAACAGATGCCAATCATGATCTTCCTTTTGAATCACCGGATAAAAAACCGGTAGCAAACCGGATGTTTCATTTGATATTTGTTTTTCAAGAAATCGGGTGAGCGGAAGAATGTCTGAATACAACCCCGTTAACAATGCCATGGCATTGCCTGCCATATCCCAACGTTGATCAAATCCATTGGGTGCCAAAGAAGCCGAAAAGTAAGGTTTCAGGTTCATTTTTCTTTTTTCAAATGCCGTTTTATGATACAATGACCCTTCATAAGTCATGTGATTATCATAATTATCTCTTATGAGTTTTTTGGTTTGTGAGGCTTTTTCAGACAGTCTTTTTGATTGAAGGATTTCACCTGACATTTCAAGTACTCTTGCATACAATACATTATCATACAATGTATAACCGGATGTGACGTATTCATCTGCCCAATTACCGCCCAAAGGACTGTAAATCAAACCTCTGCCGTTATATTCCCAAACTTGCAACACAAAAAGTGCTTTTTCAATTTTAGGCAAAAGGAAAGCCACTTTTTCCCGATAAAAATCCGGATCATTTTTCATCAGCGTCAGGGTGCCGATCAACCACCATAAAGTTGCATCTGTTCTGCCTGCCAGACTTCCGTAACTGACACCCGGTGGATGATTTGGTGACACAGAAACATTAGATGGAATCATACCTGTCTCATGCTGATATTCCGTAAGGGTAATCACAGAATCTTTAAAACCATTGATGATTTTTATATCCTGAATATACCACCCTGCCAGGCCTGTCATCATCGAATCCCGACTCCATATTCTGGCATAATTATCAATATCAGATGCTGATGCCAAAATACCTTTTGGGGTAATGGCCTCATAAATGACTTTTTTTGCTTTTTCTGCTACAGGATTCATAAGAAAAAATTGTGACACCAATAAACCCGGCTTCCCCATTAGAAATTTATTGCGAAAAAATCTGACTTCATATTTATTTCGGTTCTCATTTTTTCTTCCTCAATGCAACTCAGACTGCATCTACGGGTAAAAAATTACGAGCCTCATAACTATTTTGTCATATTTCCTCTCATAACAAAGTCCAATGCGGAATCCGGGTTAAAAATGATGCCACAATATAGATTTATTTATGAAAAACAGATATTAAAAATCATACCTTAATCCTAAAGTTAATGATCGTCCCGGCAATGGTCTTCCTCTGACGATGTTGTTGGTGTTTTCAGTGATCGCACCTTCTTCTGCTTCAGTGATAGCCAAAGCATTCAAAATGTTATTACCACTGAGGTTTAAAGAAAATTTATTGCCCAGATTCAGATTGATAAACGGATTGACGATAACATAACCCGGCATGACCAATTGGTTATTATCCTGTGCATATGATTGAGTAAAACCAATCAGTGACAAACCGACTGAATGTCCTCCACCAAAATTATACACCGGTACCAGGTTGTACATAAGGGCTGGCAATCTTCTCGGCGTATTGCCTTCGTTATCCGGGTTGATTGATTTTGTAATGGTTCCGTCTGTAAAGGTCAGTCCGCCTCTGAGGACAAAGTTATTGTTGATGGAATATTGGGCATCAAGTTCCAAACCAATCGCCTGATAATCATTATCAATTCTCATTTGGGTCGTCGCCTCGTAGTTTGACTCTCTGGTCAATGCCAAAAATGCAGTGGCATTAAGGGTTAGTTTGTCCTTTCGGTACTTGTATCCCAACTCAGCCTGATTGACGGTATTTACCATTTGAGCTTCCAGAGCTGCATCTTCTGAATTGGTATAGTTCAAACCGCTAAACAGAATTCTGTCGGCAGATGCTGATCCCCCGGAACTGTATCTGGCAAAAACTGCTGAAGTGCTCCCCAAAATATAATTCAAGCCTGCTGAATATGACAAAATGTTGTAGTTGTAATCTACGGGTGTAGTAACATTGCTGATGGTAGCTACATTTTGTTCTACCAGTTCTATCTGACCATTACCATTCATATCAATGGCTGCAGTCTGACCGTTTCCACCTGAAAAATTACCAAAAGCATGTCCGAAATCATAACGCAATCCTGCCTCTACATTCAATTTATCTGTAGCCTGAAGTTCGAGTGATGCATAAGGTGCCCAAACATCATATTGCATGTCAAAATTTCTGTTGCAACAATTGCCCCATGCAGGTTGTCCGTAAGCAATCAAACCGTTTTGGGTGATGGCCTCACCTGCAGGGTTTTTGATGTCAACCAAACGCTGATTGTCAGAATTTGCTTCCATGACGTAAGAATTCCAATGCCAGGACATACCGACATTTTGGATGGATTTGTACAATCCGGCATTCACTTTTAGTGTGTTAAATCTTTTCGAGATATTAAAATCGTTGATAAAATTATTAAAATTATTCAGTTTTGTATTAAATAAATGGATCAACATAAAAGTGCTGTTCGGATTGACCGCCGTTGTTGTCCCGGCATATGTTGCTGTATTTTCAGCTTTGATGATATCATTATACGATCCTGCTGTAGCCGGAAAAGGAGCTAAAAAATGTCCGTTATTGATGGAATATCTGGCTCTGTTGACCACTTTCCAACCATTTCCAATATTCATATTGACTTCACCTCCGAAGGATTTTGATACAGAATGCATACCATCCTGAATATCAGATTTTAAAATATTGCCGTCTCCTCCCATTGTGTAATCCGTACGGAAATAAGGTGAATATAAAGAGCCGTTCAAAGCGTCAAAATCAGGAAGTGATTCCCAAGTCGGAGAAGCATTGGTACCTGAAACCTGTACAGGCATCGGCATGTAACCGGCCGCTCTGTCATTCAAAAATTTTGCGTACAATCTCACAAAACCTTTGTCAAATTTTTTGGTCAGGTTGGCCTTAATCTGTCCTCCGTTGTTTGAAGTATAACCGGTTCTGCGGGGCAGGTCTCCTGCTCTGTAAAAACCACCTACATGAAAAGAAACACTTTCTGACAATGGAGTTCCCATATCAAAGTCAGTACGTAACATAGGTTGTAAAACACCGAAAGTAGTTGCAACAGAACCTCCTTGTTCAGTACCGGTTTTGCTGATAAAATTGATGATACCGGCAGGAGAGTTGGATGCAAGAACCGAAGCACTTCCTCCTCTGACGGCCTCAATTCTTCCTACGGTATTGTCAAATCTTAAAAACTGATCCTGGGTTCCAAACGCTATATCACCAAATTGTAATACAGGAAGTCCGTCTTCCTGAATCAGCAAATAACGGCTACCTCCTGCACTGACCGGAACACCACGAACGGTAATGTTACTGTTACCTTCCCCACCCGATGATTCAGACCTGACACCCGGGATGGTTCTGAAAATTTCAGCTGTGGTTCGCGGCACACTGTTTAAGATGTCCTTCTGTTTCAGCGTGGTTATCGAAATAGAAGACTCTAACGTAGACCTTGGGTCGGAAACCCCTGTGACGACTATTTCATTCAGCGCCTGAGAGGTGACACCCAATTCAAAATTTACTTCTGCGGTTTCACCTGAAGCTACAGTAATCATTTTGACCTGTGATTCATAACCTAAAAAACTTGCTTCAACAGCAAACGTTCCATTGGGAACATCAGTAAGCGTATAAGATCCGCTTCCGTCAGTGATCGTACCCAACCCCAAAGCAGGTATTCCAACCTGAATGAATTCGGCATTGTCGCCATTAGAAAGTTTTACCATTCCTTTGACGGTTGATTGAGCCTGAAGATTAACACCTGTAATGATCAGTGCACACCATAAAATTGTTTGTACTACATACTTATTCATGATTTAAATATTGTTTTGTTTACGCAAACATAAACAGAATATTAAATCATTGTACCCTGTCAATTTTTTTCATATGTTTGCAACCGAATCCGCAACCGGTTGTTGTTGGCAAAAAGTTAATTTTTGTTAAATATTTTTAAAAGATGAGGAAGATAACCATCAAAGATATAGCAGAAATGGCAAGCGTAAGCAAGTCTACTGTATCCCGGGCTTTAAAAAATCATCCCGATATCAGCCCCATGGTTAAAGACAAAATTAAACAACTGGCCGAGAGTTTTCATTTTGTTCCCAATGCGGCAGCTGTAGGTTTACGACAGAAAAGTGTAAAGACCATTGGCTTAATTTTACCGGGTATTCATCATTTTTTTGTACCGGCCGTCATTGAAGGAATTTCAGCTACCCTTAAAAGCAAACAATACAAACTGATGATTCTGATTTCTGATGATGAATATGAAAAAGAAGTACAGAATATCGTCACCTGTATTGACAGCAATGTCGATGGCATTCTAATCTCACTGACTAAAATGACTTCCGGTCTGGATCATCTGGACAAACTCTCCGATTTTCAGATTCCTTTGGTATTATTAGATAAAACCATAGACCAGCAAAAATTTTCTGAGGTAAAAATTGATGATTATCAGGCCGGCAAAGAGTGTTGCACTTTTCTGATACAGGAAGGTGTCAGAGAAATTATTGGTTTTTTCGGGCCGGAATCCCTGCAGATCACCAAAGAAAGGATGTTGGGCTTTAAAAGTGTACTCAACAACGCCCCTGAGATCAGGACACATTATTATTATTGTGACTCAAGTGGTGATGCCAGAGAAAAATGCCTTTCTGCTTTGCGTATACATGGAGAAGCTGATGCTGTTTTTGCTATGAGCGACGAAGTTTTGGTAGGCGTTAATGCCGCATTACAATCCTTCAGAAGAGATAACCATGATCTGTCACTCAAAACCGTTGCCATCAGTGAAGGTTATCTGCCGGAATTTATGTTTCCACCGGTTTCTCATTTGGTGCACAACGGATATGAATTGGGACAATCCGCTGCCCAATTGTTGTTGGACCACATCGTTCATCCGGAAAAAAAACCTGAAAAAAGGTTTTTGTTAACCAATTTTAGTGTTTATCCCTGATCCTGAGAAGGTTTTAATGTATAATGATTACCTCTTAACGTATTCTTTTTCAAAATGACAACGCAATTGTAAAGTCCCGAAAGATTCCCTTTTGCCAACGAACTTTTTTTGGAATAAAAAAGTGGCAAAGTTGTGAAAAATGAGTTTTCTCATTCAAAGTAACTTTTTCCGTTTTGGGAAAAAGTGGGTTTTGTGATAAATTTAAAAAATGTGACTTTTGAAAAACAGGAAAAACCTATACCTGTTTTTTTACACCTTTTCATCTAAAGATAATTTCTTAGAAAAAAAACCGGGAAGTCATACCTTCAAGGTACGACTTCCCGATCCGGGGAATAATATGTCCAGGGTGTACCGGGCAGTTTATGCTGTTTTAAGCATTTCACTACTCATTTTTTTAATCTCTACGGTGCTGACTGTGACACTTTTGATTTTGTTTTTTCTCATCAACTCCTTAGTGGTTTCAAAGTACTTTTTAGGTCTGATTCCATTTCCCATGGGTCCTGATAAAATAATTCTGCTGCTCATTTGTTTTTATTTAAATTTTATTAAATTTGGTTAGCTTATAAAAATCGTATCTATTATGAAATTAAATTTGGAAATCATCTTAAAATCAGAATATTTACATCTTTATGACACAAATGTAAGGTCGACCGTTGTAAGAAAACAAATGAAATCTGACGAATCGTAGCAAAAATACGACGAGAAGTAGGCAAACGCCAATGAAGGACACCCCGTTTCAGGTAGCTTAATCTATTAAAACCGGCTGTAAAATATGTTTTTTATTAATCCCCCGGGATCAGTAAAAGTGATGTAACATCCTATGAACTGCTACCTAACCAAAAATTTACCGCTCACAGATGCGGAACCACTACGGATGACATAAATATACATTGACGAACTGAGCCCCAAATGTTGGTTGATGAATACGGCCTGATGTTTTCCCCTGTCCTGATATTCATGGACAAGTGTCGATATTTTTTGTCCCATAATGGTGTATACCTCCACATCTATCTGACCGGGTCTGCTGATTTCATATTCTATGGTATATGAACCATCCGCATGACTGCGCAATTTGTGTTGTATTTGTTGCGTAAATACAGGTTCTGAAGTATAAACCGGCAAACAATTGAGACCCAAACCCGGTATTCTTTCATAAACATCCCCCAATATATTGTCAACATGGCTTGCATCGATACACAACCAGGATTCGAGAATCGTCGCATAAATCGACCGGAAATCCGTATCATGTTTTAAGTTACCAACAGAATCAAGGTCAACCAAATCCGGATCTTTCCCAAAGATGCCGTTCCCTTCCAACGTTGGACCGAAAAACATCACGGGAGCAGCGGTACCATGATCGGTTCCACCATCATTCTCACGAACCCTCCTTCCGAATTCCGAAAAAGTCATACTCAATACGTCATTTGCTTTTTCACCGGCTTCGAGATCAGCATAAAATTCGCTGATGGCAGCCGAAATATCAGCCATCAGTCTCGGGTGGCTGATGTTTTGATTTTCATGAGTGTCAAAACCATCTAAAGTGACCATGTACAGTCTTGTTCCCAGATTACCTTTTACCAACTTTGCTACAATCGCGAGCTGTCGACTCAGTTCGTTGTTACTATAATTCACTTCATTAGTTCCTGCACTGTAGGCTTCACTGATTTTGGGTGCATATTTATAGGTAATATTCAGAATCGATCTTAAAAATCCGACCTGATCACCATAATAACAATCATCCGGAAGATTAACAGTGTCATAAACAAACCCTTTTTCAGCTATTTCAATGAGTTTATCCGGCGTGTTAAAGTTGACAGCGAGATCAATTCGGTCTGCTGTCTGATAGGTTATACTGCTACCGCTGCTGATTTTTATTGCTCCGGGAATTTCAGGCAGATTTTCCAGGTAGTCCGGCGTTTTATCGAGCAGATATCTGGCCAACCAACCTGATTTATTGCTGTCGCTTTCGATATTTTCATTGGCGGAATTCCATATATCCGAGGAAGTAAAATGGGATAAATTATGTTCGGGATAACCTACCGAATTGATGACTTTCATATGCCCGTTGTCCCAAAGAGGTTTGAGCCTGTTCATGGTCTGGGGCATGGCATATTTCTGATCATTACCAAGCGCAATCAACTGATTTTGTGGAATGGCGATATTGGGTCTGTTGGTTTTGTATCTGCTGTAGTCGTACACAGGAACAATCATATTCAAACCGTCGTTGCCACCTTTGAGGCGGATCAGCACCAGAATCCTGTTGTTATCAGATGAAGCCAGTGCCATGTGCAAAGGAGCAGCCGACAAAGCTGAGAGTCCGAAACCTCCCATAGTAATACCGGCACCTCCGGCAATACCCAATGTCTGAAGGAAACTTCTTCGGCTCCATGTTCGGTGTTCCAGATCATGGTGTTCTCCTTTTAAAAGGTTATTGATGTCTTTATGATGAAAAATGGCCATGGCAGATTATTTTAATTGATATTCAGGCAATTTTGCCAGGTGATTGATAAGTAATAAAACCTGAGCCGGTGCATATTCCCAATCGAGATTCCACAAGCCGTCAGTAAAATAATTTTCGGGAACTTCAGCTTTAAAAACAGCTAATGCATCTGCGTAATCCTCCGGAAACTGAAGTCCGTTGGGAAGTAAATAATCAATAATGGAGCGGCAGACAACATTAGGATCTGTTTCATTTTCCGCGTTCAGTTTTTTAGCGATGTAGCGGAATTCTTCCAACTTATTTCCGTTTAGTGTATAATAATAACCCATGATATTTAACAGACTTTCTGACCGATAGTTAAAGGAGCCTGTATTGATCCAATTTCTGTTACCCGGCCATCCGGATACATCTGTAGGATTAAAAATTTGTTGGTTATATTCTCCCGTACTTAATCCGATCAGGTATAATAATTCGTCCTGGTCAACATAACCTGTTTCATTCAAAAACATGAGAAAATATTCCAAATGCCCGGGTATAATGGTACCGATTGTGGCGTCATCAAAAAAATGTTCACTCGAAAACATCGCTTTCAGTACCGGAGCTAATTCAAAATTATTGTTCCTGAAGATGGCAGCTAAAGCCTGAACTGTAGCTTCATCAATTTGAGGATTGACAAAGTGAGCATACAATTTCCGACAGACAAATTCGCTGATTTGAACGGGTCTTTCTTCAAAAAGTATATCGATTACTTGGTTGTAATTCCATGGTCCTGTCCTTCCGAAGATCGTTTTATTGCCGGGATCCCAAAAAAGACTGACAAAGTTGATTTCACCACAGAGATTGGCCTGATCCACACCATTCCAACCAGTGATAGCCCGGGCAATTTCGCGGATATCCTGTTGGGTATACCCATTATCTACGCCCAGCGTAAAAAGTTCGAGCAATTCGCGGGCATAATTTTCATTAACCTGCAATCTGGTATTTTGTACATTATTCAAAAATACGAGCATGGCCGGTGTAATGCCGATTTCTCTGACAAAGGTTTTAAAATTTCCTACCGCATGTTTTTGCAACAATTGATGATACCGAAACATCCAGGAAGGGCAATAATAGGTATCAATTTTGGTAACAAAATGGTTGGACCAAAACCATGACATCCTGTCGCGCAAACCATTTTTTTTGATATCTTTTACCCATTGGGTCCCCCACTCCAAAATCTGATTCCCTATCTGCGTATTCCGCACATCGGGAATCGGACTGTATTGGTTGATTGTCCAGTTTGCCCAAACCGGAGGTGCTGTCAACGGAAGTGCTGCCGCATCATCCACCATTTTTTGCACGATTCCGACCGGATTTTTGGTCAATGCTTCTGATACAGTATCTACATCTGCGCTTAAAGAAGTCCTTCTGAAAAGATGTAAAGCCCTGCGTCGGTCCCAGCTTTTGTCTGCCCGGGGAACGTAAAGATTCATATTGGTTTCTGCACAAGATATCGCCATGTGAAATATTTTAATCAAAATTATAACATATTATCAAATACACATCTTTTTATAGATATAAATTTGATGAAAAAATAAAAAACAAAGTTAATCATACCGATAACGAAAAGGGTCAGGCAGAAAGTATGTCGATATGGCATCAAAGTAAACAATTATTTGGTTTATATTATTTTTCATAATCAATGTGTTAAAATATTAAGATCAAGGAAAATATCATATTATTTTTACCCTTTGAACACCCTTAATGTTTTACATTAACAATAAAATTTGTAGTTTTGCCTTTGTAATAAGATCATGGCTGAACAACATATTATAAAAGTTTTTCAGGAAGAGTTTTTCCCCCACATGGAAGCCTTAAAAACGTTTGCCTATCACCTGACTTATAATGAAAATGATGCAGAAGATTTGGTGCAGGAAACCTATCTGAAAGCATTAAAATTTATAAATAGTTATGTTGAGGGAACTAATAGCAAAGCATGGTTGTTTAAAATTTTGAAAAACGCCTATATTAATGAATATAGGAAAAAAATCAAAACACCCACCATTCTCGATTTTAATGATCCGTTAGCCGTTCAGGAGACGGACATGATCGGAGGGACAGTAGAAATAAATTGGGATGATTTGGCCATGAGCCTCGGAGACGAAGTTACCTTGGCGCTGAATTCTTTGAGCTACGAGTTTAAAGAAATCATTCTTTTATGTGATATTGAAGGTTTTTCTTACGAAGAAATCGCTGATATTCTCGATGTACCGATAGGCACAGTTCGTTCGAGACTATTCAGAGCCCGAAATGAATTGAAAGAAAAATTGACAAAATATGCTCTTTATCTTGGTTATCAGGATAAAAGAGGTTTTAAAAAAAATGAGTAATTAATACGTTGACAAATGTATATTGACGGACAAAAAAAAGTGGAACTTCAGGATCGTATCTCTTTATATCTGGACCACCAGATGACAAGCGACGAAGAAAGTGAATTTACAAAAAATGTTTCGGAAAATCCGGAAATCAAAAAGTGGGTCGAAACCGAAAAAAAATTTAAAACCTTGTTGGTCAATGGCATTTTAAGACCTTCCGTTTCAGATGAATTGATAAAAAAAATTCACGATAACGTTCAGGTTTACCAAACATCCTCTCCGGAAAAAAATTAGTTTGGTTATTCATGTATTTCCATCGTATATTGGAAATGGTACAACGAACGTATCAAGCCGTACCATTCGCATCATGATCGGTTGATCCCTGCTTTTTTTATACATTTTAATTAATTTTTCCTGATGGCCCCGTTTTTAATGACCTTTTTCCTTCCCTTATATCTATTAATTTTTAATCAACAGATTCATGTTCATAATCAAGCTGATAACCTGTCAAAAGGAATCCGTTTTGAGCATGGCAGTTGGAAAGAAGTTTTAGCAAAAGCACAAAAAGAAAACAAAATGATTTTTGTGGATTTTTATGCAACCTGGTGCGGACCTTGTAAAAAATTAAAAAAACAAACCTTTATTGACAAAAATGTAGCTGCATATTTTAATGAAAATTTTATCAATGTCGCCATTGATGCCGAAAAAGGTGAAGGGGTCGGTCTCTCCGAAAAATATTTGATTGAAGCCTATCCTACCCTGCTATTCCTGCATCCAAACGGTTTGGTCTCTGAAACCCACGTTGGATTTTTTACAGCAGAAGAATTACTTGATGTAGCGGGGAAAATTCAAAAATAACTGATTTTTTCAAAAAATAAATCTGCAAAATAAATTAACCTGGTTTTTGAGATTAAAAAAAGACCGATGTTGATTCATTTCTAAGAAAATACACCCAAAGGGCAACCTCCAACCCATTTCAAAAATAAACTATTCAACCAATTGTATAGCTGTAATTACATGTTGACTTCTGATTTCATAAAAAACGGTAACAACCTTTTCATTTACTGCTACCATTTCCTGTGTAACAAAATACGGAAAGTAATGATTTTCACCATCATCTGCAAAAACACTGACTTCTCCCGGGAGATCACCTTCTGTGATGTTTTCAGCACCGTAAAGAACACCTTCTATTGACCTGATTCCTTCCCCTTCCGGAGCAACTTCCGAACCAAAAATGGAATAACTTTCGTAATAAATATCTAATAATGTATATTGAAATTCTGATGTGTAGTCAAATGTAATATATTGTCCTATATAAGTTTGCAAATCCTCCAAAGAGCCGTTTTTTACTGCTTCCATATTTATGGTAAAGTATTCACTAAAATTTCGCTCCGGAAACTCTATTGTCAGGGTTGCAAACGGATATCCTGAATCCTCCACATTAGTCAACAGACCCATTTCAGGTATTGTCATTATAGTAATAAAAGGAGGATGGCTTTGAAAGGTGGAAATATTTGGATTGTGGTGTAACCCTAAAGTCTTGCCTGTTGCTGCATGGCAAAACATTACGGAAACCATTACAAAAGAAAAAATAAATATTTTTTGTAGCATATATCTTTATTACATTACATGATACAACCAAATATGTGGTTTTGTTCCTGATTTAAAAAGATATTTCCGGTATTGGTAAAACAAGGGTTGATACTTCAATATTGTTGACAGTCAGCATACAAAACTACAAATATTACATAACATATCAATTTATACTGTGCCTAATCACTCTGAAATATTGAGTTTGAGCTTTATTTTTACGAAAATATAAAAAGACTAAAAACCATCCATTATTATTTACAACAATGTTGTACGTAAACATACATTTGTATCATATTATGATGGTTTGAAGGCTGGGTAAATGGTATTCAGGTTAAAACATCTTTATCAGATCAATATTTATTCAAATTTAAATATTATACCATGATGTCACTTAAAAAATTAAGCTAAAAAGACTGTTTGCAAAACTCTTTGGAAGTTTCCCGGATAGTGTCTTTACAATAGTTTAATTCAGTAGATAAACCGACTGAAAATGTGAATTGATTCGTACATAATTTTATGGTTTCTAATAAAAACAAAAAAGACATTCTGAATAAATCAAAATGCCTCCTTTGCTGATTAAACTGATTAAATCAATTATTTTGGCATTACGACACCATCAATTACGTGGATGACTCCGTTTGTACCTTTCAAATCTGTAGCGGTTACAAAAACGGAATTTCCTTTTTCGTCGGTCAGTTTTACCTTACCATTGTCCAAAGTTCCCGTCAATTTACCACCCTGAACAGTCGTAAGTACCGCTTTACCTTTGCCTGCTTTGATAGCCGCTATGACAGCAGCAGCGTCCAAATTACCACTTACGACATGATAAGTCAAAATACTGCTTAAAGTCGCCTTGTTCTCAGGCTTTAACAATGTTTCCACAGTTCCGGCAGGCAATTTCGCAAAGGCAGCATTTGTAGGAGCAAATACTGTGAACGGTCCTTTACCTTTTAAAGTTGTTACCAAATCAGCAGCCTTTACTGCAGCAACCAAAGTAGTGTGATCTGCTGAACCAACAGCAATGTCAACAATGTCTTTGTTTTGACCAATAGCAAATGTTGAAGCAACACTTACCAACAATACAATCATTAATGATTTCATTTTTGTTTAATTTTTAAATGAATAATGTTAAACAAACCCTTGAGTCTGGTTAATGTTTTGATTTTATGATTTATTTAACGTAATCAGTATTTAAATCCGAAATAGATAAAACATTTGGCGGATACTTATCCCATTCAACAAAAATCGTGACAGAACCCGACAAGAATGGTTTTTGTTAAATAGGATCATAATATATCAATATTACATCACATGATATAACTATCTATATCTTATTGTTCCCGCTTTGAATTAAATGTATCATGTCTTTGGAAAATAAAAGGCGATAAGCTAATATCCCTGATGTTCACTCTTCAAAACTATAATTATTACTATAACTTACTAATAAATACTTTGCCATATCTCCCTGAAATATTGGTTGTAAACTTTGTTTTTTTGACAAAAATATAAAAAGACTAAAAAAATATTCTCATTTATTTGCAACAATGTTGCAAATAATCATACATTTGTGTCATAAAAGGATGGTTTTAAGACCGGGTCAGGGATATTCAGGTTCAAAACATCTTTATCAGATCAATATTTATTCATAATTAAATGTTATACCATGATGTCACTAAAAAAATTAAGCTTTTTGTTTGTAATGGGAATCGGTTTGGTTTCATTTTTTTCTTGTGAGGACCACGATGATGATGACAAAAACAATGCTGTCACAATTGAAATCGTCTCTCCAACTGATGGAAGTAAAGCAGCAAACGCGAAAACTGTCGAAGTTTATGTAACGTTTTCCGCATCAGTTGAGATGCATGAATTGGAAATCAAACTCCATCCTGATGGCAATTCATCCAATAACATCATTGATTTTGACAAACATACACACGACAAAACATATGAGTTTAAAGAGACTGTAGATTTGTCGTCTTTTCCTGCGGGCACTGTTTTTCACCTTGAAGTAGAATCCTGCGAAGACCATGATTGTGCGAAGGTTAAAAAAGCAGAAGCAGAATTCAGCATCTAAGAATCATTTTAATAAAGGTGAGTGCCTGGCAGAATGTATTTTGCCGGGCACTTATTTTTATAGTCTTCCCTGAAATCCGATTTTGACTCCTGCAATAAAATTAAATCCCTGTTCCGGAATATCGAGAAGCCGGTACCTGCTCAGGTGATTCAGATAAACGGAATTAAACAGATTATTAACCTGAAAATCAAGAGTAACAGGTGTTTTGCCTCCCTTAAGTCCCATCCTCAATCCCATATTCCAAAGGTGGGTTTGTGGTGTAGCTTTTTCAGCTCTGTCGGTTCGCCACTGGCCTTCCGAAGCCATAAAATAACGATGTTCGAGATTCCATTCTACTTCTTCAAGCCAGGAGAATACCTTTTTAAAGTCCAGAAAAAAAGAAGTATTGAGATTGGGTTGTGGTGTAAAAGGCAAAGCCGTATTAGTCACCGGATTGATACTTTGCACAAAATCTATGTTCTGTAACAAATACCAGTTTTTATGAGGTCTGTACGACCATTCAGCTTCAAAACCGGTATAAATAGCATCGTCCTGGCGGTATCTGAATATCTGGCCCGCTTCAGGAAGATTACTGAACCTCGCAGGGAATGTAGGTCCCAGATAGATATAGTTCTGGAAGTAATTAAAAAAAGTACTTATATCAAAAGTCCATTTTTTGGTATTTTTGCTGAAGGAAATATCTGCCTGATAACCGGTTTCAGGCTTGAGTCCGGGTGTTCCCTGCTCATGACGGAAAGTTCCGTGATGAATGCCATTAGATGAAGTTTCTACCGGATGAGGTATGCGAAAACTCCTGGCCACATTAACTTTCAGATAAGAATCTCCCTTAAAGTTTTTGTGCAAACCTAAAGCAGCTGACCAGTTGTAAAAAGGTGAGGATTCTGATTGGGTTACCAAAGAGTCAATGATGTTTTCGTTGCTATCCCACACGTATTGTCGGTAAAAATCATTGTCATTATACCCGTAATCGAGTCTCAATCCTCCGTTTATGGTAAGTTTGTTATTCAGATTTTTTTCCGAAAGGACAAAAACTCCGCTTCTGAAAGTATTGAAATTCGGCAACAAATATTCAAATCCGTTTCTTTGATTCGTTTGTTGCTGCACATCCACACCGACATTCATTTTGGTTGAAGCCCATTCTTTTTCATAATGCGCATTTAAGGTATATGTTCTTAGATGCAATTGCAGCGCCAGTTCATCATTGACATTGAGCAATGATACCGGAATATTATGGAACTCCGGTCTTGAAAACTCCTTACGCAGATTATCCTGAAAACCAAGATTGATTATGATATGTCCGTGGTCCGTTTCAAAACTTTGATTGATGGTAAATCGCTGATGTGTGACTTCCTGTTTCGGAATTCCGATATTTCTTCGGTCGCCATCATCTTGTAATGAATAACTTCTCGGAATACCTGTTGCGCCTGCAAAAATTCCGGCATTGAGATGATATCTTGACCAGGTAATGCGGGTGATGGCATGTTTACCTTTGTAACCACCGGAAAGGGTCAACGTATTTTCTCTGCCGGCGGTGTTTTTGAGTTGGTTGTTGAGAATGGGAAGCACAAATCCATTGTATACAAACCGGTCTGCCGGAATGGTATAATCTCCGAAGCTCTGATAAGAATATCTGGAACTCAAAAAAAAGTTGTTTTTGTTCATGCTGAATTTACCGGTTGTGCTGATGTGGTCGTTGTTGGTCTTATAATGGCTTGCCAGACTCCCGCTGAATGTATTTGTTTCGGGTATGAGGCCGGATTTGATATTGATAACACCACCCAAACCGTCAGAACCGTATTGGATGGTCGAAGGGCCTTTGACGATTTCCACCCTTTCAACATCGTAAGGGTCGATCTCAAGGCCGTGATCTGTCCCCCATTGTTGGGATTCCTGTTTAATCCCGTATGAATTGACGATGATTCTGTTGGATGACAATCCCCGGATCACCGGTTTTGCAATTCCGACACCGACATTGATAGCACTGATTCCCGGCAATTTTTCGAGAGCCGTGGCAAAAGTCCCTTTATTGTTTTTTTCGAAAAAAGATTGCTGAAGGTTTTGTGCGATTAGAGACGTCTCATGTTTGGAATTTTCATCCAGAATGTGTATCTCAGGGAGTACAGATCTGTTTTCTACCAAAATGATATTGCCTAAAGAAACGGGATGGATAGAATAAGGAACTGTGATCGTATCATTCAGGTAACCGAGATAGGTGATTAATAACGTAATATCATGTTCGTGAGGAAAATGCATTGAAAAATTGCCATCCTTATCGGTGGAAACTCCGGTGTGATGTTCTTCATCAAATAAAACAGCTCCGGTCAGCGGCTCACCAACATCATCCGTTATTCTGCCGGTAATCTGCGCAAAAAGTGATGCTCCGCCGATAAAAAGAAACATTACAAAATGAATAATTTTTAAAAACATGGTGCAAAAATACAACTTAAATGCAACAATATTGCAAAAACAAAGGTTTATATGTATAATAAGCATTCATAAAAAATGGGTTTCAAAGATATTTTGTCGGGCATTTTGATTTTTACATTCGTCGGCTTTATTTCCTCATGTGGAGGCGAGGCTGATCTTGTAAAACCGGAAATTTTTTTGAAAAACTTTAATAACATACCGAAAACGGATATCATTTGCGGTTTTGAAGATCAAAATGTTTTTTCTGTGAAAGGTGGAGAACAAATTATTTTGGATGCTATCTTTTCGGACAACGAAGCTCTGTCTCAATATAAAATTGATATACACAATAATTTTGATTGTCACGGACACGGAAGCGGAGCCACTCCGGGTATTTCTCTTCCTGTCAGAGACGGAGATACGGAAGATTGGTCAAAACTTATTGTCAAAGATATAGCAGGAACAAAAACAGAGGAAAAAATCACCCTGGATATCCCTTTGAATGTGACCGCCGGAGTCTATCACTTCATCATTCAGCTCATCGACCAATCCGGCAACGATGCATCCACCACAGCGCTTTATTCCTTAAAGATAAAAAATCCGACTGATACCATTCCACCGGTGATGAACGTGATGAACCCTTCCACCCAGATTTTGACAGTAAAAAAAGGAGATGTGATAACCTTTACGGGAAATGTAACAGATGATAAAAACCTGGGTTTGGGAGGCAACGGAATGGTATTTTTAAGTTATCTGAACAAAACTTCAGGTAATGTTTTTTCAACCAATGCCTATCGCGTATTTAATAATGCGGATGACACTTCCACTTCCTTCGAACTTTCGTACACTGTTCCTCCGACACTCCTTAGCGGAGATTATGAATATTCATTGATAGCCTTTGATGGTGTCCGCAATGTATCTGACGTCAAAACTTTTTTGGTAAAGGTGGAGTGATGATTGGCTTTTTTATATTTAAAGATCATATTTCATAAACCACACATCGCTGCAATCTCAGATCCTGAGTCAAAAACGGATGATCAAATTCTCCGGATTTCTGCATCCCGATTTTGATCATAATACGTTCTGATTTTGTATTTATCTTCGGAGCAACGGCATAAATTTTAGTAATTCCCAAAATATGTCGGGCAAACTCCAGGCATTTTCGGGCTCCTTCTGTGGCATATCCTTTATTCCAGGCTTGGGTATCAACTCTCCATCCTATATCCACACAGGGTGTAAAAAAAGCATCATAGGTTTGCCAGGCCAATCCGATAAATCCGATAAAAGATTGGTTTTCCAAAATATCTACCGCAAAGTAACAATAACCATGCTGATGGTACATATCATTCATTTTGCGGATGAATGTTTTGGTTTGTTCTTCGGACATAAGGTCAGGAAAAAATTCCATGACCATAGGATTCTGGTTGATCAAAAACATCTCTTCAGTATCCTTTTCCTCCCAAAGTCTGAATCCGAGGCGTTCTGAAGTAAAAAGGTATGTATTTTGCATACTTATATCTCCTTTATTTTAGATATTTAGGTTACATATAAATAAAAACATCAGGACTCTTTTGATTCCCGGCGGTTTTTGAGTTCTTGATCGACATTTGTTGCATGTATCGTCATAAGAGAAGAGGCTGCCAAAAAATGAACGGTCACTCATATTTCTATAAAAAAATTAAAATTCATCCAATAAGTATGCCTTGCATTCCCACGGATGAATGAATTTACTCTGTAGTCCAGACCTGCTTCTATTTTATAGCGGTTATTCAGACTATATCCTAAAAGCGGAACCAACCTTATTTCGAGATCATAAGTTAAATCCTGTACACTGTTCAGGTATTCATTATTGACTTTAATATAAAACTCACCCGGATCTACCGATTCTCCGTTCAAAGCAAATTCAGTGGAAAGCCTGTACCTTAATCTGAAATCCGGCTTTTCGCTTTTTGAAAATGTCTGATCTGTCATAATTCGGTGAGCAAATCGGATTCCACTCATTTTTCTCACTAAAATATATTGTTGAATAAGCCGAAAGATGATTTCATTACCTTCAACCCGTACCAAAAATCCACCTGCAACTCTCGATTTTAACCCTACCTTTTTAGCTCCCAATAAGGCAAAATCCGTAAGTTGATAATTAAAATCTCTGTTTATAAAACCATCAGATCTTCCTGTCTGAAAAAGTAGCCTGGATTCAAGTCTGCCATTTACAGACCAATCATTTTTTAATGTGTAATTTGCATTAAAGGTTGGCAATGCCCCCAATTGATAAGAACTTTGTGCAAAAACAGTATTGTTTGTAAAACACCATACAAAAATACCGAAGAGAAAAAATCTTTTAGTACTCAAGGTGGGTGCTGTTTTTAAAGATTATTTTTGAAGATGATAAGACCGCTCCTTCCTCATTGATCAGGTATTCAAAAAGGTCCGTTTTTTTTCCGTAAGTACAAACCACGACGACTTCATAATATATATTCAGTTTCAGATTTTTATCATCACCTTTTATTACAGAAAGTAAGTCTGGCGCCTCACCGGTATATTGAATCTGTACTTTATTGATGTTATATTTTGAACAGTTGGCCTCCAGGTAAGCAGAAAAAGATTCCAAAACTCCGGAGGGTAACCCTGGTTTTGTTATATTGAGTTCGACGTCCTCTACATTACCCAAAGTATCAAATTCAACACTATACCTTTTTTTTTCATATTTAAATTTAACTTCAATAGTAGTGTTTGTTAAACCTTCTTCCCTGTACCACTTCACTTTTTTAGCAAGAGGTAAGGCTTCGACAAACTGAAGTGCTTTGGGTGGTATATCTTTTTTACGGATACGACTTTCTTTTTCAAACTTTTCCTGTGCAAAAAGAGGAGAAACGGAGATTAAAAGAAAAACAATTAAGCTACAAACTACATGACAAAAACGCATATCCTTTATTTTTTATTTTTCACCATTTTCTGAATAAAAACATTATTTGGAATAGATATTTGTTCGTTTTCTTTGGTTTTTAAGACCACAAACAACAAACCTATATCACTGATCCTTCCTTCGACTTCGTAGTCTTTGTCAATAATCGAAATGGTATCGTCCAATGAAACCGTATGATTAAAAAAAATAATAACCCCGGCAGTGATATTTGACAATATGGACCATTGCGCAAAAAGGGCAATACCCAGGATAGTAAAAACAGAGCTGATAAACACAGCCAATTCAGATTGATCGACACCAAAAATAGAGGTAAGAACAGCCAGTACAACTAAAAGTAAAGTAAAATTGATAACCTTTTTAACCACCTTACTCCTGGTTTTAGTAGCTTTTTGATTTAAAACCATGGTATCAATACTGCGGTGTGTGATAAAACGTATCAGTAAATAGACGAGAATAGTAATTCCGGCTTCAATCATTTGTATTTCTGTCATATATTGATTTTACAGACTTTAAGTTGGAATTCTGCTGTCCGAATGAAGTGAAAATGTATTATTTTGAATCTCTTTAGAAAAAGTATGTAGTTTATATAAAATTTGACCAAACATAAATTATATGACAAATTATCATAAAAATTGTTTTTGATAATCAGTTAAAACCCATAAACCCAATTTACCGTGTTTTACTTTTTACCTCCTCTTCTTTTTGACTCATACGTTGTGGTTTCATCAAGCAGGATAGCTTCCTGAATGATTTCATGGATTACCGATTCAGGTATATCAGATACTTTTTCGAATTCAATACTATATACTTGTTTTCTGCCTTTATTATCCAGTAAACCCTGAATGTTTGAAAGTTCGTTTCCCCTGACAAAAGCCAGTTCTACCTTTTGGTTTTTTAGTGGATTGAGATAACAAATCCAACTTCTGCCAAAATAAAACGGAATGCCGAATCTTATTTTTTCTTCAAGATTTAGTTCCATCGTCAGCAAATGGTGAAAATATACCATTACTTCATGTTGCCGGCCTTCAAATTGCTGAATAAAATCCCATACTTTTGACATATGTACCTAAGTTTTAAAAATTACACTATGATTTCAAAACAAACACTGGTATTGTTTCCGATGTATTGTCCGTAATTAGGTATCATGGTAAATCCATAATTTTTATACAAAGAAACCGCATCTGTCATACTTTTGGCTGTTTCAAGAATACACTTGTCATAATCGCACTCTTTTGCCCACTTGGTGAGCTCGTTGAGAATTTGTTTTCCCAAACCTTTGCCCCGGAATTCCGGTTTGACAAACATTCTTTTGATTTCAGCCACTTTGGGTTCGTATTCTTTGAAAGCACCACAGGCTACGGCATGATTTTCAACATACACCACAACAACATGACGGATTGCATCAATCTTATTGTATTGAACAAAAAAATCGTTGGTATCACCATTGACCCCGGCGAGGTAATGATCCAATGCGCCGACTAATTCCTGAAAATCAGTGTTTTCTGAATTTGTTCTTTGAGAAATAAACATATCTTCTTTATTTATAAATGTTATATCAGAATAAAGGTATCAAAACCCATATCTGATTCTTTCAAAATACTCCAAAATAAAAACTATATGATTTATTTGTTTATCAATATAAAGGTAATGATTCACTATTTCAAAAAAAAGCTTTTGACAAATCAGAACATAAATGCGTACATGGTAATAAAACCTCGCCTTACCCCTCCTTTACCGGCTGTTTATAAAAAGATTAAATGTCGTTTTTGCATCAGGCGCTGAAAACAACGAAGCGTGTTCTCCTCCAGGAATTTCCAGAATTTGTACTTCTTTACAATCTGAACATTCCGACACATTTTTTTTGAAAACCGGCCAGGAATACATCTGTATCGGAGTGTCCTTTAAACCTTGTACAAATAGGATATCTGATAAAAAACCACTGGAAAAACTCAACAAAGACCTATCCATGTAAGCGACGGGATTGTTTGTTGTCGTTCCGTAAACCTGCCTGATTTTAGTGCATGCTGATCCTGAAGGAATCTGTCCGTTTTCTTCCAACTGACATCTGTAAACAAGATTTAAAGGTCCCGGAGCATTGGCAATCACACCGTTTGTCTCATGCATGGTATTTAGTCTTGTGACCAAATAACCTCCCTGAGAATGGCCCAACAAAAATATTTTTTTTACCTTTATTTTTAATGTTTCGGAAGCTTTGTTTTTGACCCATAATAAGGCAGCTTCGGCATGTTTAATATTGTCTCCCAACAACATATTTTCTCCGGGATAAGCCACACTGACAAACATGATGTCTTTTCTTTCCGTTAATTCTTTAGTTCTTTCAAGTATATTTTGAGCGGCTTGAATGATAAGACTGTCATATAATACCGTTCCGTGAAATAATATCAAAACATCGGCTTCAGCTACAGCCGGCTTATCGATAACCACATCAACATCTGTCTGATTGTATGATATCTTTAATGTCCCCTGATAAGCTGTGGGTGGCATTGGTTCTATGGCCTCCTCTTTTTTACAGGAAAAAAGAATAAAAACCATAAAAACTATTATTCTGGCCATAAGTGTTTAAAATTTTGCGAAAAATAAATAAAATAAATCAATCTTCAGCTAAAACATGCTCAAAGATGGATAATCATGTCGTATGACAAACTTTATACAATAATGAAGTCTTTTTTGTATGATTTGTACTCCGGCAATTTTCGCAATCTGATCTGATCCCGGTTGAACATGGTTTTCACTTACTCAGAAAAGGAAAAGTCTTTGGAATCGTTTTATTTCATGTTCTGCAAAATCACAAAATTGTCCTTTGACTTTTTTATAATTTTATCTGAATTTACAGAAATGCCATGTGTCATTTTTTTTGAAATTTTGTGAAACGACAACTTTTCAAGACACCTTATTTCAAAATTTTATTCAAAAATCCTTCAAACTTCAGAAAATATTATTTGCAAAGTATGATATCATAAAATAACTATCAATTTACTTTCAAGGGGAACTATTCGAATTCCGGATATAACCAATACTGAATATACAGTCATTTTTTTATAAAAAAACATATTTGAAAACCAACTAAAAACATAGGTAAAAAACAAACATTTTTTGAACAAAAACGTTTGGGTTCGCAAAATTTACAGGAAGATGAATATTCCCCGATCCGTACCTATTACGACAGCCGTATTGGCTTTTTTCTTGTTTATGTGTGGATTTGATGAAGCTACTCATATTGTTTTATTTTTGTTTGCACTACTGAATATTTTGATTATTTGGATGGTCTATTCCGTGCTTACCCATAATTACGTGTCACCCTACACCTTTCAACAAAGGTTTTATGAAGACCTGAATATTAAAAGTACGGAAACGGAAGATATTTAAGTTTTCAGCGCAACTTTCCTGACCCATTACACTTTTTACATGGTGACTAATTTTTGTATTTAGCAAGGTGTGACGTCTTGATTATCCTTTTTTTCTACCCTTTTCTAAAAAACCCATACCTTTACAGGATTTACAAATTTTCAGATAAACGTCAACCATACATTTTTATGGATAAAAAATATGACATCGTATTGCTCGGAGCTACAGGTTTTACCGGAAAACTGATAGCTGAGTACCTGCAACGACACCAAAAAGAGGAAAACATCTCTCTTGCGTTTGCGGGAAGAAATGCCCAAAAACTTCAGCAAGATCTTTCAGGAATTCCATTGGAAGGCATTTCTATTGAAATTTGTGACATTCAGAATACGGAACAATTGGCTTTGCTGATTCAAAACTCAAAAATTCTGATGAATGCTGTAGGTCCGTTCAGCTATACAGGCAGGCAAGTCATTGAAGCCTGTATTCAAAACAAAACCCATTATCTCGATATCACAGGCGAACCCTCTTTTGTATCCGATGTCTATGTCAGATACCATGAGGATGCTGCTGAATCCGGCGTTTGTATCATCAATTGTTGTGGCTTTGACAGCATTCCTGCCGATCTTACGACATGGTTGACTGCAAAACAGCTTCCTCATGACCAACCCATGATTTTGGATGGTTTTGTTCGCACCAATGCTCAATTTTCAGGTGGCACCCTCAATACCGCTATCGAAATGTTGTACCGCGAATCCAAAAAAACATCGGCTAAGTTCAGGGTTCCCAGGCATCCGGACACACCAAAACCCAAAATGAGGATTCATTATAACGCCGACATAAAAGCATGGGCAATACCGATGCCGGTAGTTGACCCCCACATTGTCAAACGAAGCATCTACAAAATGCCATTGGAATTTGGTTATGCAACGGCTTACCGCCAATTTTTTGTCAGATCTTCCTTTTGGAAAATGGTAAAAACCATATTACCGGTACTTACGGCCCTTTTTTTAGCCAGATTCAGTTGGTTCAGAAAGTATATGAAACAAAAATTTCCTCCGGGCACAGGACCTTCAGAAGCGCAAAGAGCTGCCAGTAAATTTGAGTTTGTTTGTATCGGTACATCCGGAAATCAAAAAGTTACCACTACCCTTTCCGGTGGCGATCCCGGTTATAATGAAACAGCCAAAATGTTTTCTCAGGCTGCTTTTGCTTTATTGTCTAAAGTCAGGAACGGAAACAACAGGACAGGTGTGTGTACCCCTTCTGAAGCGTTAGGACAGGAATTAGCCGATCGACTTATCAAGGAAGGAATAAGTATCATTCAGGAGAAAAAGTAGGTAAAAATTGGTGAAGTAATCTACTCAGGGTATACGAAAAAAGTCAGCAATGAGTTAGATTTTAGGTATCGTCAATAAAATGGATAGATAAACAAATGAATCATTCTTATTTGTTTATCAATGAGTTGCCAAACCCGAATATGTTTCCTGATTTAATATTCTTTTATTCAAGAAAACCTTGTGTGTATTGTTCTTTCTTTGAACAATTTTTATATTTGAAAGATTATATCATTTTTCTCAGGAAAAAAAGATGATAATCCTTATTATTTCGGGGTTTTATAATGGTTTTAAGGGCAACTGAGTAATTCCGTAGCCACAAATGTTCCATTATCTGTTACAGTTAACCGTACACATTTATTGGTGATAGTGTTATACAAAACCAATCCTTTGGTCGGTGTATCTATGATAAGATTTGAATTATTAATCTGAATGTTCGAAGCGTTGCCGGAAGGACAGGACAACCCTATACCTGATATCTGATTATTTGCATTGAGGCTGATTTTATAACAACTACCGAATTGGCTTTTTGCGATGAACGAAGAAGTCTCACCCGACACGGATAAGTCAGCATGATAAATGTATTTTTCATCCACTGTATTGCTCTGACAAATGATCCGGGTTAAAGAAAATTGTCCACTGTTGTTTACATCAAGGCGAAAACAATACCCTTTTGGTGATCTGAATACGACACCTCTGTTAGCCACAGATTGGTAGAAGTTTTGATCCGTTTTGACATGAGCATTCCATGATTCCTGTGGAAGATCAAGTTCCAATGTGTAAAACCCCGTCTCAATATCGGTAGCCAGAATACAGCCTGTACTCATAAACGGATATACACCCCAACAGCCGTGAAAACTTGAAGTAGAGCCATACCCTGTCCCGTTGTTGGGTTCGTAAGTGTCATAGTAAGCAATTCTTGACGGTGTTGCAGGATTTGATACATCATACACCTGAACTCCATCTTCATAATAAGAAATATATAATTTATTTTCATGCACGTAAGGGTTGTGAGGACGGTTGGTCGCTGATATCGGATGCTCTAAAGGATCTTTAAAATCACCAATTTTCACATAAATGTTATCATTCTCTTCATCCTTACGGTAAATATTGATCGGCATACCTTTGGGAACTTCGAGAGCTTCGTACACATAATTTCCGTCCTCCGACCTCCAACTGCTATGGTTGTACCCGTTTGGTCCTACATAACTCGCCAATATCTGTACATTATTAAGATCACTGACATCGAGTTCGATCATTCTGCTAATGGATCCATTGGAAGTGTAGGCAATATTATCTTTGACATAAACATCATGAACATAAGTATTCAACGTAGGTGCACCCATCAGGTCATTGATAAAAATATTCTGCAAATGAACAGGAACCAAAGGATTACTGATGTCAAAAACAATCAATCCTCTGTTTACAGAATTGGAGCCGGCGACATATAATCTGGCATGAGCTGTATCGACATAGATATTGTGGGCTCTTAAAAAATGTGTATTGTAATTGGTTACCGTGTAGGTATCCATATTAATGACCTGAAGACCCTGATTATATGGTGACTGATCTGCCGTGGCGTAAATGGCGTTTCCATATGTTTTATAATCCCGCCAGATAGAAGAAAAACCATCTGTATGTTCAAAAACCAAAAAAGGATTACTACAATCGGTTACATTGTAGATCAGGGTTTTTTGTCTTGTACCTGCAACGGCAAATTTTTGTCCGTTTTCTCTTTCATAACCCCACACATCGTTATATTCCTGCCCTGGTATAAGGATATGTCCCTTTTTAACCATATTAAATCCCTGAGAAAAAGAAAATTGTATTCCCAAAAAACAGAATACCAAAATGTAATGATACTTTTGCATGCCCAATGTTTGATACATTTTGTAAAACATAAAATCAAAAGTCAAAGTTAAAATTAAAATTGAGATAACCCAAAAACATTTTATGATAAATCCGGAAATCATCCAACATCTGAAAAAAGATTCGGTTTTGAAAAATATTATTTCGTCGGTACAACTACAGATTGACAAACCCGACATAACCTTGTTTGAACAATTATTACGGTCCATAATCTCACAACAGCTGTCAACTAAAGCAGCTTCCACTATCTATACAAGATTCAGAAATGGTTTTGACAGATTTCCGCTTCAACCGGACGATATATTGCAAAAAGATGCCGGGATCCTACGCAGTTACGGACTTTCATATCAGAAAGCATCTTATCTGCATCATATAGCTGAACATTTTAAAACAAACCAACTTTTGGAACATCCGTGGGACCAACTTGATGATGCATCCGTGATAAAAACGTTGCTTCCCATCAAAGGAGTTGGTTTGTGGACAGTTCAGATGGTCCTGATTTTTCATTTGATGAGAGAAGATGTATTTCCGATAGATGACCTTGCTATCCGTCAGCGTATGATATCCTGGTATCAACCTGAAGGTGAAGGCAAAACCCAAATTTCTAACCTTCACCTTATTGCAGAAAACTGGAGACCTTACCGTTCCATAGCCTGCCGGTATATCTGGGCAGCCGGCGATTTGGAGAAGCAGGGAATAAAACTGTGATCGGGACAAAAATTTCACCTGACCTGACTTACCAAGATCCTTACCTGATAAATAAAATGCCAATTATCAGTTTGTCGTGATATTGTTATTCTTTGTAAAAAATCAAAAAAATACTTTACCTTTATTTCTGTGCAGTCCTATAGAGATAATAGGCTACCGCTGAAAAAACCAAATTCGGTATCCAGACACCTAAAAGTGGTGGCAATGAAAGATTGGAAGAAAAAGTGGCGGAAAATTTGGATAAAATCACAAAAACCGCACCCAAAATGATGCCAACGGCAAGATGTAGTCCCATTCCTCCTCTCACCTTTCGGGAAGCAACAGAAACGCCTAAAAGGGTGAGAATGATGATGGTAAAAGGATCAGCCGTACGACGGTACAGCTCGATTTCATATTTTTTTCCGGAATCAATGCCACGATCCTGCTCATTGCGCAAAAATTCGCGCAGGTCGGTTGTATTCATCATTTCCATTTGTTTTTTGAACCTGATAAAATCGCCCGGGTCGAGATTGAGCATGGTATCGATAGGGCTGGTTGGGCCCAAAACCAAACTTTCTTTAAGGTCGTCGATCTCTCTTTTTTCCCAATTGACCAATCGCCATTTGCCGGTTTCTTTAAGGTAGCTGATGCTGTTCGCTTTCAACACATAAACCAGTTTATCTTCTTTAAACCGCTCCAACCGGAAGGTATTGCCGCTGCTGTCATTAACGGAATAGGTCCGCAGATAAATTTTTTCGTCTTTATTCAAATAAAAATGAATGTTAAAATTGAGACTGGACTTCGAACTTTTGCGGATATATTCCGCCTCAAATTCATTTTTAAGGCGATTGCTTTTGGGAATGATATAATTATTGCCGATCCACAACAAAATAGCCAAAAAAGTAGCCGTTATCAAAAAGGGTTGCAGAAAACGATTGTAGGTAATCTTCGAACTCAAAATACTGATAACTTCAGAATTTTTTGCCATCCTGGAGGTAAAAAAGATGACCGACAACAAACTGAACAATGGCCATAACAATCCATTAATCCAGGGTATAAAATGTATGAAGTAGTCAAACATTATTTGTTTCCACGTGAGATCAGCATTCAGAAATTTGTCTATCAACTCAAAATAATGGATGCTCATAGCAATCATCGTAATGAGGACCATCGTAAAAAAGAAGGTCGACAGATATTTTTTGATGATATATAAATCCAGAATTTTAAACATTTTACAGCCGTTGTGTCATTTTTTGAACCATTTCTGTTTTCCAACCGGCAAAAGTCCCGTTGATGATCTGTTTTCTCGCCTCTCTGGTCAGCCATGTAAAAAAACTAAGGTTGTGTAACGTCGCTATTTGTGCTGCCAGTATTTCTTCGACTTTAAACAGATGCCTCAGATACGCTTTGGTGTGTATCCTGCTTGTTGCTGCAGGACTTTCGCTGTCTATCACGCTGAAATCATCCTGCCACTTGGCATTTTTCATATTCATGACACCATTCTTTGTGTACAAAATCCCATGCCTTGCATTTCTGGTGGGAAGTACACAATCAAACATATCGATACCCAATGCAATACTTTCCAATATGTTTTCAGGAAGACCCACACCCATGAGATATCGGGGTTTATCTTCAGGTAACACTCCACATACCACTTCTGTCATTGCGTACATATCTTCATGCGGTTCGCCGACAGACAAACCCCCAATGGCATTCATTTCCGCTCCCTTACCTGCGATGTATTCTGCGGATGCCTTTCGTAGATCCACAAAAGTACTTCCCTGGACAATCGGTGCCAATGTCTGCTCATATCCATACACAGGTTCTGTTTTTTCAAATCTGTCAAAACATCTGTCCAACCAACGGTGTGTCATCAACATGCTGTTTTTTGCATATTTATATTCACAGGGATAAGGCGTACATTCGTCAAAAGCCATGATGATGTCAGCACCGATGATTCTTTGAATATCCATCACATTTTCCGGTGAAAAAAAATGCCTCGAACCATCAATATGTGATTGAAATTTGACACCTTCTTCCGTGATTTTGCGCATTCCCTTCAAAGAATAGACCTGATATCCACCGCTGTCAGTCAACATAGGTCTGTCCCAATTTATAAACCCATGGAGCCCTCCTGCCTTTTTGAGTATATCTGTACCAGGTCTCAGATAAAGATGGTACGTATTTCCCAAAATAATCTGCGCCTGAATCGGGTCTTGTAATTCGGCTTGGTGTACCGCCTTGACGGTACCCTGAGTACCGACAGGCATAAATACCGGACTTTCGATATTTCCGTGTTCGGTGGTGATGATTCCTGCTCTTGCTTTACTACCCGGGTCTTTGGCTTCTATATTAAACGTCATATATTAACTTGATCTCAATTTAACCTGATTCATCTTGGCAACAATTCCTATCAAAACGGTAAACAATACCAAAGAAGAACCTCCTTTGCTCAAAAAAGGAAGAGGTATACCTACAACGGGCAAAAGTCCCATAGTCATACCCAGATTGATCATAAAATGGAAAAAAAATATTCCTGCTACACTGTATGCAAATCCTTTGATAAATTCCAGCCGTGTTTGTTCTGCGATACTGATACAACGCATGATCAGAATGACAAAAAGAATAACGACTCCTAAACTGCCTATAAAACCTTGTTCTTCCGCAATGGATGTAAAAATAAAATCGGTGCTTTGTTCCGGAACATAATTTAGTTTGGTCATCTCACCTTTAAGATATCCTTTGCCGGCAAATCCTCCTGAGCCAATGGCCAGTTTGGATTGTATAATATTGTACAACGATCCCCTTGGGTCACACCTTTCAGGACGGAGCCAGACATTAATTCTTTCCTGTTGGTGAGGTTTTAACACGTTATCAATCACAAATTCAGAAAAAAATGCCAATCCGATAGCGACAACCAAAATCGGTGTGATGATCACAGGAATCCTGATATTATTTTTCATAATCACATATCCACTCATCATTACCAGCCCAAGACCAAAAGGTATCAATGCAAAATATCCTTCTCCGTTTATATATAGAAACACAGAAACTGCCAGCAAACCCAAAATTAACCATGATGCCTGCGAAAATTTCATCTGATCATAGGCATACACAGAAAAACCAATCATAAAAATGGCAATAGTGACCAAAAGCGGAGAAAAAACCAAAGAAGTAATAAAAATGGTAACCAAACAAAAAACCGTTATAAAAAACCAGTAAGACATGCCTTTTCGAAAAAGCAGGATAAAAAATGAAAAAAAGACCAGCGCAGAACCTGCATCCGGTTGTAATAATATCAATAATGCCGGTATTAAAAATATAGAAATTGCTGTATAAAGCGTATTTCCATGCAGGTAATTCATTTTATTAAAACTTAGAAAACCTGAAAGAGCAAGTGCCGTTCCCAATTTTGCCCACTCCGAAGGTTGAAACGAAAAAAAACCGAAGCTGAACCATGCTTTAGCTCCGTTGATTTCTTTTCCGAATATCAAAACGAGAATCAATAAAAAAATAGAAATCCCATATATGGGAATCGCAAAAGTATTCCAGAACTTCCAGTCAATGGTCAACACAGAAATAAATATCAGCATTGAAATGGCAATCCAAAGGGTTTGTGCCCCAATCGGAGAACTTAAATCTAAATACTGAAAGGATTTTTCAGGATCATATACTGTCGAGTACAACATCAACCAACCAATAGACACCAAACTGATGTAACATGCTATCAATATCCAGTCTAATGAACTTTTTTTACTTGTAGCTAACATACATCATTTTAGTACGAGAGTTCGTTTACTTATTTGATCATACACCGGAGTGGCCGCAGGAAATATTTTTTTCAACTCGAGTAAAAACGGCATCAATTTGGTTTTATCGTCATATGCGCCAACACGCACCTGATAATAGGGCACTATATGTTTCCAATCGACATTGACATCGGGATACAGGGAAATAAACTGACTTCTGGCAGCTTCCATTTCACGTCGGTCATCGGTGGTGATAATCTGAATTCTCCATGCCTTGACGTTTTCATTGGTTTTCCCATATTGTACAAAATCCTCCATCAGTTTGGTGACGGTAGGCGGCTCTTCCAGAGTAACCTTACCTTGACCGCTTAACGGAGACCATATTGACTCAATCAAAAAAAAGAAAAGAAAAAAAGTAAATCTATATTGCTGAAACATGTTGAAATACCATAATTTAGGGCAAAGTTACCTTTTTAATACGGCATTATCCGAAAAAATATGGTAAATTATAGATAAAGCATAGGCAATCTCAGATATTAACTACCTAAATACCAATCGGTATTATTAAAAACAAAAAGGTTTTCGGGGTCATGAAAAAACCTTTTTGTAAAAAGCAGGAAATGAAATTAAAATATAAGTTGTTTGCTCACTATACCTTCTGAAGCCAACACGCGAACAATACACATGCCGGTTGGAATATTTTGTAAAAAAACTTCACTATCGAAAGAAAGATTTTTCTGATAATACAACCTGATTCCGTTCATATTTATGATTTCAAGGTCGTAATTTTCGATTTCTGTGCGAACAAAAATTTGACCTCCTGTTATCCCTGAAAAAATATCAATACTGCCGGCCTGACCGTTTACCTTTACTACAGAACTGTAGTCAAAACGACCATCAAAATCTGTTTGTTTGATTCGATAGTACAATACACCTGACGGCACATCGCGGTCCTCATAGTAATATTTTTGGGTGGACGTAGCATTGCCTGCGCCTTGTAGTCTACCAACTGCTTCAAAATCCATACCGTCTGACGACCTTTCGATGGTAAAAAAATCATTATTAACTTCTGAAGCTGTAGAAAAAAAGATATCTGTATTTTTGTTTTGGCGTTTTGCCTCGAATTGTTCAAAAGTCACAGGAAGTAATAACTCCTGGCATGGCCCGGTACCGGTTAATATTACGTCATCGATTCTGACTTGCTGATCCGGTACAACAGGTTGTATAAAACGAATAGCTACTGTATTAGTAGGAATAGATATAATTCCTGTTTGAATCCATACAGCTCCAAGACTGTGTCCACCCCAACCAATAGCATTAAAGTTGCTTCCGTCAGAACTTATTTCAACCAAAAACTCAGTATCTGTTAGGGTATTTCCTGCACCTCCGTTTTTCCAGATTCTGAATTGAATACTCAAATCAGAACAGCCTGTTCCGCTTAAACCATCTATTCGCAAAAATCGGTTCGAACTATTGGTTATAAAAACATTGGCACCACCACCTGGTGAAACAGAAGTAGACCGGAGATCGGCATCACCACTGTAAGTCCATTGACTTTGAGCAAAACCTCCATTATTTTGATGCGTAGTTATCAATGTAGTTCCTGAAACAGTACCCATAGTTTCAGTAAGGATTATTTGAGTATGGCCAAAAGAAAAATAAAATAACCCTAAGGTTATTGATAAAAATTTTAACATGATAAATAAGTTAAATGATAATAATTACAATAAAATGCCTTATTGATTTCCGTAGGATTCGGAATCTGATGTTTGTGCAAAATTACGACTAATGGTATAAATGATCTGTTTTTTCAATGTTAAATATTTGTAAAACTATTGACACATATGAATAAATAATTATATATATAACTGTTATACAACAACTTACACACAAATTCAATTTGTTAGTTTTTAATTTTGCCACCAAACTTTCATATTTTTCCAGGCAAGCTTTGTGGCAATCGCAAACCTTATGACCTGTTGGAAGTTATACTTGAGATTTCTTTTTATAAATGCTGTTTGATTATTTTTTAGTAAAATGAAAACCTTTAATTCGTCACAATATGAATAATTACAAAATTTCCATTGTCACAATCGGACATGAAATCCTTATCGGCCAGATTGTGGATACCAATTCGGCGTGGCTGGGAGAAAAGTTGACAGAAACAGGTCTTGCACCTTATTCTGTGATATCGATTGGAGATGATGAAGACCAGATTGTCGACACACTGCAATCATTGTCTCAAACACATGACATGGTCCTCATGACAGGTGGTTTAGGTCCGACAAAAGACGATATCACTGTCAGGTCGATCGCAAAATTTTTAGGAGTACCCCTTGTTTTTCATGAAGAAGTATATGAAAGAATCGTTCATATATTTCAAAAACTCAACAGACGCCTTTCGGAATCTCATAAAACACAATGTTTTCTACCTGAAGGTGTCGAAATCCTCCACAATAGTATGGGTACAGCACCCGGTATGTTGTTCCGCAAAGATGGTTTTACTTTGATTTCTATGCCCGGCGTTCCTTATGAAATGAAAGCAATTTTTCAGGAATCTGTTTTGGAAAAAGTGATTTTGCCCCTGATTCACAAAAACATCATTCAAAAAACACTATTAATTGCCGGTAAAGGAGAGACTGAAATAGAAGATGTACTGCAACCTGTGATATCAACTTTACCCCCAAATTATTCTGTAGCATATCTGCCGGGTCTCGGTCAGGTCAGGGTGCGTCTGACGGCGATCAGCGATCAAAAAAGTGACGAACAGAGTGCTGCTTTTGACCATTATATTTCTCTTTTTGAAGATATTTTGGGAACCAGCATTTTCGGCACAGGAGACACGAATCTGGAAAAAGTACTTGGTCAAATGTGTTTACATCACCAACTAAAAATCGGGACGGTCGAAAGTTGTACCGGTGGAAATGTTGCTGCAAGACTTGCTTCTGTTCCCGGAGCTTCCGCATACTTTACCGGAGGTATTGTCGCCTATACCAATGAAATCAAAAACAATATAGTGGGTGTCAACGGCCAAATACTCGAAACGTATGGTGCAGTCAGCGAACAAACTGTCGTTGAAATGGTACGTGGAGGTCTGCACATTTTAGGTGCAGATATTGCCGTAGCCATCAGTGGTATTGCCGGTCCGACAGGAGGAAGTGAAGAAAAACCGGTGGGAACAATCTGGCTTGCCGTTGGTAATAAAAACCACACGGAAACCAAAAAACTAAACCTGGGCAAAAAACGGGAACAAAATATTTTATTGTCAACACAGGCTGCGCTTAACCTGTTAAGACTATTTATTTTACGATATTATTAGAAAATAAAATTTTATTCTGAAAGTCGGCAATTTACTATGAACAGGTCTTTTTATGATGCCTGAAAATAAATTCGTGACATTTTTTAGGGCAAAGTGATGGTAAATTCCTTACTTTTGCACTTCAAAACCTGTAAACAAATGGCGAGAGTAGAGCTGATAATGCCCAAAATGGGTGAGAGTATCATGGAAGCAACCATCCTGAAATGGTCGAAAAAACCCGGTGATTCTATAGCAATGGATGAAACTGTATTGGAAATTGCAACAGACAAAGTCGATTCAGAGATTCCTTCACCGGTTGCGGGAACAATGGTAGAAATTCTTTTTCCGGAAGAAGCTGTGGTAGAAATCGGAAAAGTAATTGCCATTATCGAAACTGAGGCAGGTCAGATCGCTGCTTCACCAGCTATTGCTGAAAAGCCGGTTACCCCAAATGCCCCGGCAGCTGCACCTGAAGTTGTTGTCCCGGTTGCTGCCACTGCAACGCCGACAGAAACTTCTAAAACAGATGATGACAGGTTTTATTCACCGCTTGTCAAAAGCATGGCAAAACAAGAGGGCATTTCTGCTGAAGAACTGAGCAGAATAGCAGGTTCCGGTGCTCAGGGCAGGGTAACAAAAACTGACATGATTGAATATCTGAAAACAAAAGCCAATGGTCCGGCACCACAAATGCCACAACAACCTGTGGTTTCAACGCCAGTAGCGTCAACACAAAACAATCAGCAAACCACCCTATCTTCGGCTCCAACGACAGACTATACTTCCGGTAATGTCGAAATCATAGAGATGGACAGAATGCGGAAACTGATTTCCGACCACATGGTCATGTCCAAACACACCTCTCCGCATGTTACCTCTTTTGTCGAAGCAGATGTCACCAACATGGTTCAGTGGAGAGAAAGAAACAAAAAAAAGTTTATGGAAAAATATGGCGAAAACATAACCTTTACGCCATTATTTATTGATGCAGTCGTCAAAGCAATCAAAGATTTTCCAATGATCAATATTTCTCTTGACGGATACAAAATCATCAGAAAAAAAGACATCAATATAGGTATGGCAGCTGCATTGCCAAGCGGCAACCTCATCGTACCTGTTATCAAAAACGCAGATCACCTGAATCTTATTGGTCTGACAAAAATGGTAAATGACCTGGCAGCCAGAGCAAGACAAAACAAACTTAAACCGGAAGAAATCAAAGATGGTACTTTTACAGTCACCAACGTAGGAACTTTCGGTAATGTTATGGGCACACCTATCATCAATCAGCCTCAGGTAGCTATTCTGGCTACCGGTTCGATAAAGAAAAAACCTGCCGTCATTGAAACTGAATACGGTGATGTGATCGCTATACGACAAATGATGTTTTTATCCCTTTCTTATGATCACCGGGTTGTGGATGGTTCTTTAGGCGGATCTTTCCTACGCAGAATTGCGGACAATCTTGAAAATTTTGATGCTCATCAAAGCATTTAGCACCATGAATTTCAGGGACTTGTATAAATATCTTAGAAAAATCAGATGTATTACATTGATTACGCTGATTTTTTTAGGTTTGTCAAGTCAGACAAATGTTTATGCTCAGAACATAACACAGGTTAAAAAATGGATGAAAGAAGGTTCATATGGTAAAGCCCTGAACGTTTTAAACAACAATGATAAAACAGCAAAAAACCCTGATCATCTTTTGCTAAGGGCCATATGTTATTATCATACAGATCAGATAGACAATTGCCTTACTGACCTCAAATTGCATGAAAGTTTTTACACAGGAGATGCTTTATTATGGAAATATTCAGGTCTTTGTTTTATAAAAAAAGAACAATATGAAGATGCTTCCAAATATTTGAAAAAATATCTGAGTTTATCAAAAAGCACTCAGGAAGATTACCAAAAAATAATCCTTGAAGTAAGAAGATGTGGTAAAGCACAACAAATAGCCCGAAAAAATCTGGATGCTTTTGTAGAAAACGCGGGATCGATCGTCAACTCATCAGAAAATGAATGGCGGCCGGTATACAGCCCGAATTTTCAGGACAGATTGTATTATTCTTCCAACAAAAAAGGGAGTACCGGAGGTAAAAGAAATCAAAAAGGATTGGTAGACGATGAAGAAGGCCAATATTATGCCGACATGTATTACAGTGATTTTATAGAAGGCAACTGGTCCGAACCCACTACCTTTCTGCCTTTGTTAAATACCCCGAAACACGATCTTATCGGCGATTTTAATAGTGAAGGAAATATATTATATTACGGTCTGACTTCGGATTTTGTTTCTTATGATTATTATTCAGATACGTTTTCTACAGAATATCTTTATGACAAAATTCCTGTAAAAGTTGCCCTGCCACTCCAGGGAGAATTCGGTGATAAAGACGTATTTATATTTAATGACAGCCTGCTGTTTTTTGCTTCCCGCCACTTGCCCGGATATGGAGGTTATGATTTGTATTATAGTAAATTCACAGGCGGAAAATGGCAAAATCCTGTAAATCTGGGCCCTGATGTCAATACGACATTTGATGAGATTTCGCCGTTTATAACCAATGGCGGCAATACACTTTATTTTTCTTCAGACCGGATAGATGGATTTGGTGGATACGACATATTTTGGACAGAATATCATAACAACACCAAAAAATGGAAGGAGGCTGTCAACATGGGAAAACCTGTCAATTCTCCCTGGGACGAAAACCATTTTCTTTTAGCCGCAGACGGAATGAGTGCCGTATTTACCAG
Source organism: Saprospiraceae bacterium (assembly GCA_022842725.1). Classification (GTDB taxonomy): domain Bacteria; phylum Bacteroidota; class Bacteroidia; order Chitinophagales; family Saprospiraceae; genus OLB9. Next base: position 57,817 of record JALHOZ010000017.1, on the reverse strand, counting down.
TAATAAAGAAGGAGGTTACGGAGGTTCTGATATTTATATTACTTATTTTAAAGAACAAAAAATAGAACAATTATTATTTGTCGATCAGCCGTCTTTTCTCGATTCTGTTCAAACAAAGTCCATTGTGGCCGGAGATATTTCCGATAATAAAATACAAAAAAAATTGCTCAGACTACCTTCATTGTATTATGTCACCAATGATGATCTGTTATCAGCTCAAAATATCGGGTTGTTGTCCAAACTTTCTGAAAACTTACTGATTTATCCGGACACCAGACTTACCATTTATGCGCACAGCAATGTGGAATCTAATCGGGACATGGAGTTGTATCTTACCCTGAAAAAAGCAGAAACCATATCCGGTTTTTTGATTCAAAAAGGTGTGGATCCCTACCGAATCGTACTAAAAGCCTGTGGTTCTTCTTTTCCGATATCGCAGCCATTTATCAATGGTATCGCGTCCAATGTAGCTGAAAAAAACAATAAAAGAATCGATTTTTCACTCATCAGTATCTCCGCTGATATCAATGTGACTGAAGAAAGGACCAATCTATCCGGAGTGTATCTTGACGAAAGGTACGAATTATTCCGGAAAGCAGAAGATACTTTGGTTTTCAGATTATTGATTGCTCAAACACAACAAATGTTCAGAAGTGAGCTGTTAAATCATTACAAGGAAATATTTATCGAAAAAACCCAAAATCAACCTACAAATCACTATCTGCTTGGTCAGTTTGCTGCATATGATGAAGCCTTAAAAACTAAAAAAATCCTCCAACAGCAATACAATGTCAATGCAGCCATGATTCCCTATTACAAAGGCAAACCTTTAGCCAGAGAATTATATGGCTACATGTCCAAAACAATGCCCGAACTACAAAAATTTGTATTAAACGAAGAGTAAAAAAGAGCTTTATATTCCTTTTAATTATCCTAAATATTCAGCCCATTGGAATTTCCTTTAGAAACATTTGAAGGTGACCATTTTGATCCTTTACAAACTTACTCAGGTAAACCGATTTTGGTCATTTTTTACCATACTTCATGCCTTGGATGTACCGGAAGGGCACTGCCATTAGCGTATGAATTATCCAAACAAAACCCAAAAGTTCAACTTGTCGTGGTTCATGTTGAATTTAAAAGCATGACATGCTCTAAAGAAGAAATATTGGCTATTTTTACAGACCAAAAACCACCCTTTCCCATATATTTTGACAAAAATGCTAAAAACTTTATGTCATTTGAGGCTGAAGGCACTCCGCATTGGTTATTATTTGACAAAAACGGGGATCTGACTCATTCTGTTTTTGGATCACAGGATGGAGCGCACAACCGATTATTATATGCCTTGGCCGAATTAGAAGAAAATGAAGACAGTTGATTCTTTTTGTAAAACATCAAACCCCTTCAAAAATTTCTTCAATACTGATTTCCAATCCCGAAATGGTTTTGACCGGCACGATATCGTCTTCTGAAAATGCATTCAACCTTTGGTATTTGCCATTTTCAAGGATATAAACTTCCACCAGTTTTATATCTGCCAGGACAATCCAATATTCTCCGACGCCGGCTTCCTGATACAGGTCAAACTTGATTTGGGTGTCTTTTTTGACATCTTTTCCTGCTACGATTTCAATGATAAAATCCGGAACTCCGAATATGGCTTTTTCTTCAATGATTTTTGGATCGCAAATGACGCATATATCTGGTTGAACAACCGTAGTTGATTTGTTTCTTTTTTTGTTTTCTACAGGCAGAACGATGTCTGTTGGTGCACTAAAAACCTCACAACTTTTTCCTTTTAAATGATGAAATATTTTGGTTGCTAATTGCAAACTGATCCTTTGATGTTTGACCCTTGGGGCAGGACTCATCCTGAATATCTTTCCGCGGATGATCTCCACCATCTCTTCTATGTCAAACTTCAGATAGTCTCCGTAGGTATAACTTTGAGAATAGTCAAAAACCGGTTCATTTGCTTCCATTTCTTTGGCTACAGTCTGGTCGTATTCTTTTGTTTTTGCCATCTTTCCGTTTTTTTACTACAAATATAATGCTTTTCAAATAAAAAAATATGCAGAGATTTTGTGTCGATGGTAAACATCAGACACCTTCAAAAATTTCTTCTATACTGATTTCCAATCCCGGAATGGTTTTGACAGGCACGATGTCGTCTTCTGAAAATGCATTCAACCTTTGGTATTTGTCATTTTCAAGGATATAAACTTCCACCAGTTTTATGTCTGCCAGGACAATCCAATATTCTCCGACACTGGCTTCCTGATACAGGTCAAACTTGATTTGGGTGTCTTTTTTGACATCTTTTCCGGCTACGATTTCAATGATAAAATCAGGAACTCCAAATATGGCTTTTTCTTCGATGATTTTTGGGTCACAAATAACACAAATATCAGGTTGAACAACCGTTGTTGATTTGTTTCTTTTTTTGTTTTCTACAGGCAGAACGATGTCTGTTGGCGCACTAAAAACCTTACAACTTTTTCCTTTTAAATGTTGAAATATTTTGGTTGCTAATTGTAAACTGATCATTTGATGTTTGACCCTTGGAGCAGGACTCATCCTGAATATCTTTCCGCGGATGATCTCCACCATCTCTTCTATGTCAAACTTCAGATAGTCTCCGTAGGTATAACTTTGAGAATAGTCAAAAACCGGTTCATTTGCTTCCATTTCTTTGGCTACAGTCTGGTCGTATTCTTTTGTTTTTGCCATCTTTCCGTTTTTTTACTACAAATATAATGTTTTTCAAATAAAAAAATATGCAGAGATTTTGTGTCGATGGTAAACATCAGACACCTTCAAAAATTTCTTCTATACTGATTTCCAATCCCGGAATGGTTTTGACCGGCACGATGTCGTCTTCTGAAAATGCATTCAATCTTTGGTATTTGTCATTTTCAAGGATATAAACTTCCACCAGTTTTATGTCTGCCAGGACAATCCAATATTCTGCGACACCGGCTTCCTGATACAGGTCAAACTTGATTTGGGTGTCTTTTTTGACATCTTTTCCTGCTACGATTTCAATGATAAAATCCGGAACTCCAAATATGGCTTTTTCTTCGATGATTTTTGGGTCACAAATGACACAAATATCAGGTTGAACAACCGTTGTTGATTTGTTTCTTTTTTTATTTTCAATTGGCAGAACGATGTCTGTAGGAGAACAAAAAACCTCACAACTTTTTTCTCTAAGAATTGAATGAACCAGAAAAAAAAGATTTCTGCTGATCCTTTGATGTTTGACCTTTGGAGCAGGACTCATCCTGAATATCTTTCCACGGATGATCTCCACCATCTCTTCGATTTCAAACTTCAAATAGTCTCCGTAGGTATAACTTTGGGAATAGTCAAATGCAGGTTCATTTGCTTCCGGTTCATTGACTACAGATTGGTCATACTCTTTTGTTTTTGCCATCTTTCCGTTTTTTTCTACAAATATAATGCTTTTCAAATAGAAAAATATGCAGAGATTTTGTGTCGATGGTAAACATCACACACCTTCAAAAATTTCTTCTATACTGATTTCCAATCCCGGAATGGTTTTGACCGGCACGATGTCGTCTTCTGAAAATGCATTCATTCTTTGGTATTTGCCATTTTCAAGGATATAAACTTCCACCAGTTTTATGTCCGCCAATACAATCCAATATTCTCCGACACCGGCTTCCTGATAAATGTCAAACTTAATTTGGGTGTCTTTTTTGATATCTTTTCCGGCTACGATTTCGATAATAAAATCCGGAACTCCAAATATGGCTTTTTCTTCGATGATTTTTGGGTCACAAATGACACAAATATCAGGTTGAACAACCGTTGTTGATTTGTTTCTTTTTTTATTTTCAATTGGCAGAACGATGTCTGTAGGAGAACAAAAAACCTCACAACTTTTTTCTCTAAGAATTGAATGAACCAGAAAAAAAAGATTTCTGCTGATCCTTTGATGTTTGACCTTTGGAGCAGGACTCATCCTGAATATCTTTCCACGGATGATCTCCACCATCTCTTCGATTTCAAACTTCAAATAGTCTCCGTAGGTATAACTTTGGGAATAGTCAAATGCAGGTTCATTTGCTTCCGGTTCATTGACTACAGATTGGTCATACTCTTTTGTTTTTGCCATCTTTCCGTTTTTTTCTACAAATATAATGCTTTTCAAATAGAAAAATATGCAGAGATTTTGTGTCGATGGTAAACATCACACACCTTCAAAAATTTCTTCTATACTGATTTCCAATCCCGGAATGGTTTTGACCGGCACGATGTCGTCTTCTGAAAATGCATTCAACCTTTGGTATTTGCCATTTTCAAGGATATAAACTTCCACCAGTTTTATATCTGCCAGGACAATCCAATATTCTCCGACGCCGGCTTCCTGATACAGGTCAAACTTGATTTGGGTGTCTTTTTTGACATCTTTTCCTGCTACGATTTCAATGATAAAATCCGGAACTCCGAATATGGCTTTTTCTTCAATGATTTTTGGATCGCAAATGACGCATATATCTGGTTGAACAACCGTAGTTGATTTGTTTCTTTTTTTGTTTTCTACAGGCAGAACGATGTCTGTTGGTGCATAAAAAACATAACAAGTAGTATTTTTAAGTTTTTGCATTAGCTTAAAATATAGATTACCACTGATCATTTGATGTTTGACCCTTGGAGCCGGACTCATCCTGAATATTTTACCCCGTATAACCTCGACCATTTCTTCGATATCAAACTTCAGGTAATCACCGTATGTATAACTTTGTGTATAGTCAAACACCGGTTCATTCAATTCATTTTCTTTTTTTTCGGAGTGTTTGTATTCTTTTATTTTTGGCATAATCAGAATCTTTTTACAAAAATATAAAAAAATTAAGCGTGTACTTAAAAATTACATAATTAACATTTACAGCTTCAATTATTAGTTACCCTACTGGTGGAAAATACCTTTTACGGTGCACTGACCACAAATTTTCCTGAAAATACATTTTGTCCCCCGAGACGAATATGGTAAAAATATAACCCATTTTTTTTCATAGAAATCTCATGTCCTGCAGACGTCAATTTTTCTGACAATACACATAAACCGCCTGTATTGTAAACAAACAACTCCCCTCCTTTCCAGTGTTCGGGTATTACTACTGTCATCTGCCCCTGACCCGGATTTGGAAATACGGTTACATCATTCCTGCCAGCTAAAACATCTTCAGCGGAAACAATAAAAGTATTTTCGTCATAACAATCCCTCATCGAAAATTCTGCAAAGGGCGACATGTATGTTTCTCCCTGAAAACGAAAACAAATCAATTGTTTCATCAAAATACCACCACTAATCGCCGGAAAATAAGGATAAATATCAAGCAAACCATTTAAACCTCCAATGCCTTCAATGATCCCGTTTGTTTGAGGAAGTTGTAGTGTATCCGTTAATAACATTGATAATGTTACTCCTGAAAAAGTGATCGAATCCTTTTTTTGAACTACATTAAACTTTCCATAATCCGGAAATAAACTAAGAGTGTCCCCTATCTTAAGGTCAAAACGGTACAGAATTTTTTCTATTGAGTCAACATGTTCTTTGTAATATATCAGTGGTTCATTTTCATCTGCCCTGATAAAAAAAGGACCTTCCTGTCCATATCCTGTAGTTGTAGTCGACGGGTGAGGAAACGGAGGTTTTACGGTATAATAATGTACAATTCTTTTATATAATTTTTTATATAAAACACCTTGTAAAACGGTATCCCCTCGTAATGTGTATTCTTCCAGATTGCTGTAAACATTCAATTGTCCCGGTTCGTAACTTTCTTCTGTGACATATACCCAACGGGCTCCTTCTTCAAAAAAATGCCGATGTTGTGTTTTTGCTTCAAACACCATGAATACCAAAAACATAAAAATTATCCGTTCTTTCATCTGTTTGTAATTACTTACATCAAAGTTAACTATTTACACAAAACATAATCAAAAAAATATCGAAATGTATCCGTGACGACTATTAGGTAGTCTGAATTTTTCATAACAAAAAACCAAATCTCTTATTTTTTTCTTTGCATAAGCTCTTTGTGTATATCTACTATCTGAGGTATTAAACTTTTTTCACCGGAATTGTCAATAATAAAATCTGCTACTTTTATTTTTTCAGCTTCCGGTAATTGATTTTTTAATCTGTTCACCACCTGTTCTCTGCTCAAACGATCTCTTTTGATTACCCTTTGTATTCTGATTTCTTCGGGGCAGAACACCACAATAATTTTATCAAATCTTTTGTAAGAGCCGTTTTCCACCAACAATGCAGCTTCATTCAAAACATAGTCTGACGTGTGTTGATGTTTTATACAAAACTGATCGAAGTCGTGATGAACAGCAGGATGAATAATCCCATTGAGTTTTTGTAATAAACCGGCATCGGCAAAAACCCGCTCTGCAATAAATGGTCGGTTAGGTTTTCCGTTTTTGTAATATGCATTTTCCGTCAATAAAGATTTGATGGAGACCTTGACATTTTTATCAGATACCATTAATTGTTTGGCGCGGATATCAGCGTAATATACCGGAATTTCCAGACTTTCAAAGATACGGCAAACTGTAGTTTTGCCTGAACCTATACCACCGGTGATACCTATTTTTAACATGTTTTTTAAGAATAAAAAACAAATTTACTAATAATTAAACACATCAATGCCTTTTTGATACCATTCCTTTTTTAATATCAATCACCAATTTTCCCGGTAAGGTCATGGCATTGATCAAATGAATTTTTTCAAAATCAAAAATATCTTCTTCTGTTATAGTTGTTTCTGTGATCTTGCCTTTTTGTATCAATGATGCTCTCTGCGTTCCTTGCAGTAAAGGGGTATCTGAAGTAAATAACTTTCCGGCTTTTTCAAAAACAAGGTTGTAGTAATAACCGTCTGTAACTTTTCCGTCTTTGATGATGATGATTTCTGAAGCTTCACCCTTTTGGGAAAATAAACGGTCAAGTGCAGGTCTGTCCACCCATTTATATTCATAGGTAATATCATTATCATGTACCATAACCAAAGAAGATATCTTAGGAAACTGATAGGGCAAAAACTCAGTCTTTAGCATGTTTGGACCATATTCTACCCTGCACTTATACAATCCTTTTTCTGGTATACCTTGTTGAATGATTTTTTCCCGTAAGGAAATGGTTGTTGTATCATCAAATAAGTCCTTCCTCGTTTTATCAAAACGAAGTTGGTGATTAGCAAGGTTAAATATCCTGCCGTTTAGGATTTTTATGGTTTCAACCAATCGGGACATACACTTTATCTATCATTTCATTATACTCGGACATACAATCACTCAAGGCCGTGATGCCACAACCACTCCTGAAAAACATCTCTCCGTTTTTTTGTTCGATATACCGGATCATCACCGCACTATCCACATTTGTGCCATCAAAATAACCCATAATTCCGGTATAATATCCTCTTTTCTGACCTTCCGCACTTCTGATGATTTCGACCGTCTTTTTTTTGGGAGCGCCGCTGATGCTCCCTGCCGGAAGTAACGTAAAAATAATATCACCCAAAAAAGCGTGATAATCGGCAGCCAGGATTCCTTCGATCGCACTACTTGTCTGAAACAACCTTTTGTGGGTGGTCTGAATGAGATCGAGATACCGGAATTTTGTCACTTCCACTTTATTTGACACCATACTCAGATCATTTCTGATCAGATCGACAATGGTATAATGTTCGGCTATTTCTTTTTCATCGCTCATCAGCCGGTTTTGTGCATCCGGGAGGTCAGCATCAATTGTTCCTTTCATCGGGTAAGAAGATATTTTTCCGTCTTTGATCTGTACAAAACTCTCCGGTGAAAAAACGATAAATTTCCCGTCCATATACAATTTATATCTGGCCCGCGATTTATTAAACAAGGTCAACAATGACAGATTACTTTTTATTTTTGTCGGAAAAGTCAGATTGGTCAAAAAGGTATTTCCAAACAATAATTCTGACATGACTTTTGAAAAAGCATCCTGATATTTTTCGTAACCCACAGGATATTTTTCAAATAAAAAATCTTCAGCATGATGAACCGGTGAAATGTCATAATTTTTTACATCCTGAAATTTATATCTGATCCTGGTCGGGTCAATGTCTTCCAAAGCCAGTACCATTGGTTTTTCCATTTCAAAATCGATAACAAATAAAAAAGGTTTTTGCTGAGCACCCAATAAATTCATTTTTTGAATGACAGGTTTCAGCGTTGATGGGTGAATGATCATAAGGAAAACTTCACCACAAAAGTAAGGTTCTAGTAAATGATAAACATCTTTTTGACAAAATAATTTTCAACACCCTCAGGAATCGAAACATAATAAAGTCCCGGGTTGAGATGGGGAATCTGCGTGGTATTGATGCCCGGCGAAATAATATGTGTAAATACTTCCCTTCCCAGTATATCCATAATAAATATTCGGGTCAGTTCGTCTTCTTTTGTGGTCAGCCATTCTATGTGGATGGGTTGTCCTGCCGAAAGAGATGAAGGGTACAACCTGAGTGATTCTGCATTATTTTTGATACGGACCGCTCTGGTTTGTGAATAACTGAACTTACCGTCGTGATCCACCATTTTCAAACGGTAATATTGATTTCCCGGCTGAGGCGCATAATCATACCATTCATAATTGGTGAGTTGATTGTTTTGGGCAACAGCCTGTCTGACTCCAAATTCTTCAAAATGAATGCCGTCACTACTATGTTCCACGGCATAATACGCCGTATTATATTCCGCACTGGATTGCCAATACAACAAAACTGAATTATCGGATTTGAGCTCAGCTGAAAAATCCGTCAAAACTACAGGAAGTGTAGGTGAAGATTGTAACGCTCCCGAATTGATCCAATCTCTGATACGAGCTATGTCTACATAAGGCATGGATCCAACAGATGAAAACATCTTTTCACCACATGTCAAACCAAAACCAGATATTTTTTGATATAAAAGGCTTTTGTGATGATCAAAAGGAACAACAATTTTTTCATTACAAAGCGATCCACCCGGTTTGGTCAATAAATCGGCATACGTATTATATCGCCATTGCCCCGCATCTTTGTGACATGAAGAACAATCATTCACATCCAATATAGATTTGACTTCTTCAAACTCAGGAATACAAAATTCAGGTGCTCCTAAAAGTATCCACATTTCAATAGCTAATAAATCTCTCGAGGAAATCGGTTCTCCTCCCAAGGGCATATGAAATCCACAACTGATCGAACCCTGATTAAGTTTGTCTATCAAAAGACTTTTGTGCGGTTTACCATGTTCGATGACCGGACCACATTTGCCTTTTGAAATCATAGACTCATAGGTCTCAAAAGACCATGGAACGTTTGCATTGCCTTTAGTATGACAATTTTGGCATTCGTTTTTTTCCAGAATAATTTTGATATCGTTGTAATTAAAGTGAACCAAAGAAGGCGTTTCACAGGATTGCCCCGATAACAGATTCCCTGTTAACATAAAAACGATTATTTGGAATATTCTGAAACGATTCACCATAAATGATAACTTAGGGATAAAGTTACATATTTTCGTGAGATGCCAAAGAAATTACTAAGGCTATCTGTACGAAAAAGGTCGTTTTGTAAGGTAGTAAACATATTTTTGGCACCTAAGTGTCTGAACGAAAATGTATTTACCAAATAAAACCAAACATGCTGATTACTTCTCAACTTTTTACAAGATTAGTGACACCTGGAACTGTTGTCCTTTTTTAGGACGTTAGCAGGAACGGCAAAACCATTTCTTTTGATTCTTGAAGCAGCAAGCTCAATATCCTGAATCAATTTTTAATCATCCTGACCACATATATTATGCCCGATATTGATTTTGCCCTTACTATATACATGCCTTGTGGAAAATGACTGAGATCTAACAAAAAAGTTCCGTTGACATTTTCAAAAGAAGCGGCTATTTCTTTTCCGTTAAGGTCAGAAATCGTCAATGTCGATATTTCTTTATCCGGAAACTCAACATTAAATATACCGGCAGAAGGCACCGGAAAAACCCGTACATTTTGCTCTGAAGCTATATTTTCTGTATCAGAAAATGAAGCATAACATCCTTTGACAGAAAATTCAGCAGCAGAAGCCCATGGATTTCCGTTGACTTCAGACAAAGCGATCAGGCGAAAAAATTTTGCTTTGACAGGTGTGTCAAATCTGACTTTTTGCGGAGCGGAGGTATTTTCAAAAGAGCCGGCAGATGTTGGTTCTCCCCATTCTTCACCATCCAAACTGAAATACAGTTCATAATCCTTAATTCTTCCGTTTTCTCCTTCCTGACGATTGAGTACTTCAAATTCTGAAAGAAGATATTCCTCGTTCAGGTCAACCTGAATTTCGTGAGGATAAGGATCACTGCCCGTACTCCAACGCGTATGCCAAATAGTATTCGGATTGTCATCAAAACTCATAGAAGCCAATCCGGGATCATTGACTTCCTGACTGTTGGCGTACTTAAGTTTCCATTCCGATTTCGAAATAAATGCCGGATTGTCGCAATCTTCTACCGAAGGACAAGACTTTGCACTGACCATCTGAGGGAAATACGTTGTATATGATTTTCCGTTTTTGACCACTTCCAAAGTGACGTCATAACTTCCCACTTTGCCCAAAACCACTTTAGGATTGCGGATGTCGGTCGCACTTATATATTCCGGCTCCGGTGTAATTGTCCACTTCCAGGTCACGCCTTCGTGATCCAGGATTGAGTGATCGTCAAAGTACACGGTATCACGCACACAATCATAGACCTTTTTTTCTACCCAGGGCTGAATGACCGGCTCATACAACGTATCAACCAAAGGATGTTCCCAGACTCCTGCATTGCCGGAAACCCTGATTTTTGAATCCCGGTAGAATATTTTCGGAATGTTGACGTACATCCCGGCCGGATAATCTACATCCATTGTTTGCCATGCAGTATCGTTTGTTTTTCTGAAATACACCTTGCTTCCGAGCATATTCCTTGCATTGGTAAACAAGTAGATCACATCTTCGCCGTTTTGTCCGGGTTGCACCAGTATAGATTTGAGATAAGCGGATACATTGTCCGTGATGTTTTGCCAGGTGTCACCTCCATTGGTACTTAAAAGGACTCTTCCGATATCGGCCGACCAGGTACCGTTTTGCTGACAGATATACACCGTATTCGGATCATTGGGCGATACATCGATATGCAGTTTTCCACCCCAATAACTGCCTCCGAAAGCTGAAGAAATGGATGCCGGTTTTTGAACAAAGGTTTTTCCTCCGTCTTCACTTTTGTAAATACCCCGACCATTGACATCGGCATAGATGACATCAGGATGGCTGTGACTGATCACAAAATACATAACCCTTGCCGGGAATGTATACCACATCTCCCAGTTGACACCAGAATCCTCACTTTTCCAAAGTGTATTGCCTTCACCCAGAAACAACGTGCCGGAATACACCGGATGATGAACGAGATTTCCCCGCCTTCCGCCGTATTCATCCATATTGGGATACTTGCTGAAGATAAATCTGCCTTCGGGTCTTCCTTCTGCAGTTTTGGGCAATATCCATCCGTTTCCGAGGTCGTTGAAGGCCACGTGTCTTGATTTCCCTTGAAATACCCAGCCGGTAGGAGATTCTGCGCCACCCATCCGCAGGGCTTTGTCACCGTAAAACTCTGCTATGCTCGTGTTGCCGTTGTGATATCTTCCGCCTACCACGATATCTTCATTCCATCCCTGGTCAAAACCCCAAAAATCAGAACCAATGAGACCATTGACCCGTGCTTTGTGATTTGCCACATTGGTAAAATGGTCTGACGAATAGTTCATCCCGCCATCTGTTGCCACCCAAGTTTCACCATTTTCAAGAATTTTCATATCCTGAATGTCCGGGTGGATCGGAAAATTGCCCTCATAACCACCTATGGGTGTAAAGGAAGTGCCGCCATTGACAGATTTATACAGCGTGGTTGTTCCCACAAAAACCAGATTTTTATTTACCGGCGAAATCTCAAGAACAAGGTCGAAATATCCCTGACCATTGTCCATTCGCAAATTGGGTGTTCTTCCGGTTGCTATAGTATTCCAATTCCACATTCCGTTTTCAAGGACACCTTTGAGAAGGTAAGGTGTGTCATTTGCACTTAGCAAAACAGCCATCAATATATTCGGGTCAGCCGGAGTTACCGCCAGCATGGCGCCATCCGTTTGTTGAATATTTGTTGGAAATCCGTCCTCCAAATTAAAAGTTTCTCCAAAGTCTGTCGACACAACCAATCGGAAAACCCCGTTGGATGTTGTGATGCCGTAAACTATATTCGGTTGTGTCGGATTGATTCTGACATCCCATGTGGGCTGGCTCCATTTTCTGGTCCAGGTTTCTCCGCCATCTTTACTGATATAAATCCCTTTAGAGGACGCAGCGTATAAAACATTTGGATTGGAAGGATCAATTCTCAATCTGTCTGCCGCAAAACGGTCATTGCCCAGCCTGGGAGCCCAGGTATTTCCGCCATCCGTAGATTTATGGATTTGATTTCCCGCGGAAACATAAATAATATTGTTGTTTAAAGGATCAATGGTCACTGCTGTGATACCTCCGCCAAAAAAGTAATCCGGAGCCAAAAGTATCCATGTTTCTCCTTTATCGGTAGATTTGTTCAAAAATCCGGTTTCTGTTCCGGCATAAATGGTAAATACATCTTTATAGGCCACATCCATTGAATAGGCGTTTACTTGCCAGGGACAGGAAGCCGGTATTGCTGGATTGTTGTCCTCTTTGAGCCAAAACGTCTGTTTTGGTCCCAAAAAAGACCAGGAATCCTCGGTTAAATTTCTGTTTTCAGCAGCCTGTTTTGTCGTATTTTCCTGTATTTGTTTTTGTAGTCGGTAAAAAGTCTCCATATCAGGAAGAATGATGTCACCTGTTTCAGTTACATAAGGTTGGATACACCGGCGCCAGATTTTGTAATACCTGGTGATGGCAGATTTGGTATTATCCTTTTTTTCTTTGGAAAGCTGATAAGCTTTTTCGATTTCAAAATAATTGACCGGTGAGGTATACAACATTTTTGCCCATTCCGGAAATGTTTCCTGATAAGCCGGTTTAAGACTGGCTTGCAAACAAGGCAGTTCGTCATAAGGGGTGTACATTTGTTGTGCAACAATGTCTGTATCAAAGACAGGAAAAACAAAAAACATCAAACACCAAAACCTACCAAATAACTTCATGACAAAAATTTTGACAAAAGTACGTGATAGACGATAAAGTAAAAAATTATATTTACGTCTGTACTTGATTTAAGGTTGGAAGAGCTATATGGAAACCGGATGTAGATAATATTGAAACTATTCAGAAAATTGTGTTTAAAGGCACAATTAAATTAAAAATGAAACTGCCTTTTATTTTAAACAAACCTTACTAAAAAAATTACCCCATGAATGACTATTCACTCACAGGGTAAAACATTGTAAACAAACAAATCATTTTATCTGGTAAATAACAACTCTCTGTACTTGGTCAATGGCCATAATTCGTCATCAACAGTGAGTTCGAGTTTGTCGCAGTGGTATCGGATAACTTCAAAAAACGGTTTTACTTTGTTGCAGTAAGCATCCGCTCTTTTATCAGCATGATCGATTTTATTGGCTTTTTTCCTTTCATCAATCATTTGGTCGACATTGGATTTGATCTCGTGGATTCGCTTGGAAATGTCCTTGATAATATCCAATTGTTCGGAAGCATATTGCTCAAAGTCTTTACCGAAAATCTCCTTTAATCCCTGCACGTTTTGAATTAAACGGTTCTGATAGTTGATGGCAGTTGGAATGACATGGTTCATCACAATATCTCCCAAAACCCTTCCTTCGATCTGGACTTTTTTGACGTACTCTTCCATTTCGATTTCATACCTGGCCATGATTTCGGTATCATTCATAATACCATTCTGGATCATAACCTCTTTGGCCAAAGGCGTGATTTGTGCTCTCAAGGCTTCAGGAGTGTTTTTCAGGTTTGACAAACCTCTTTTTTTGGCTTCTTTGACCCATTCTTCACTGTATCCGTCGCCTTCAAAACGAATTCTTTTGGACTCTTTGATGTATTCTCTTAATACATTAAAGATAGCGTCATCTTTTTTAAGACCTTTATTTTCAATCAGATTGTCAACATCTTTTTTGAAATCTTTCAACTGTTGTGCCACGATAGTATTGACAATGGTCATGGCTTTGGCACAATTGGCAGAACTACCGACGGCTCTGAACTCAAATTTATTTCCTGTAAAGGCAAAAGGACTGGTTCGGTTTCTGTCGGTATTGTCCAAAAGAATTTCCGGTATTTTTCCGACAACATTGAGTTTAAGGTCGGTTTTTTCTTCCGGACTGAGATTACCGTTGGTTACTCTTTCCAATTCGTCCAGAACGGCTGTCAACTGTTGTCCGATAAATACCGATACAATCGCAGGTGGCGCTTCGTTGGCTCCGAGTCTGAAATCGTTAGAAGCCGAAGCGATGGATGCTCTCAACAAGTCATCATATCGGTGAACTGCCTTAATGGTATTGATAAAATACGTGAGGAACATCAGGTTGCTCTTTGGCGTTTTGCCCGGACTCAGAAGGTTTACGCCGGTATCTGTAGCCAACGACCAGTTGTTGTGTTTTCCGGATCCGTTGATGCCATCAAAAGGTTTTTCGTGCAGTAACAATTTCAGGTTGTGTCGCGATGCAATTTTGGACATAAGGTCCATAATCAGCGAGTTATGGTCGACAGCCAGATTGGCTTCTTCATATATAGGGGCCAACTCAAATTGGTTGGGTGCTACCTCATTATGTCTTGTTTTGACCGGAATACCTAATTGGATGGATTCGATTTCGAGCTCACGCATAAAAGCCAATGACCTCTCCGGAATAGATCCGAAATAATGGTCTTCCAATTGTTGACCTTTGGCTGCGTGATGTCCCAACAATACCCTTCCTGTCAGAAGAATGTCCGGTCTCGATGCAGCCAGCGCACTGTCGATAAGGAAATATTCCTGCTCCCATCCAAGGGTGGAGATTACTTTGCTGACATTTTTGTCAAAATATTGAGCCACATCCGTTGCCGCATGGTCAATCGCCTGCAAAGCTCTCAATAAAGGAGTTTTGTTGTCCAGTGCTTCGCCGGTATAAGAAACAAATACCGTAGGAATACACAGAGTCGTAGCGATGACAAATGCGGGGGAAGTGGGATCCCATGCGGTATAACCCCTGGCTTCAAATGTATTTCTGATACCTCCGTTCGGAAAACTGGATGCATCCGGTTCCTGCTGTACCAATTGACCACCGTCAAATTTATCCATAGCCGTTCCGTCACCTACAGGCTCGAAAAAAGCATCGTGTTTTTCAGCGGTTGCGCCTGTCAAAGGTTGAAACCAGTGCGTGTAGTGGGTAGCCCCTTTGGTCATAGCCCATGCTTTCATAGCAGAAGCTACCTGGTCAGCAATCTTTCTGTCAATTTTTTTACCGTGATTGACAGCATCTTTGAGGGCAGCATAAGCCTCTTTGGTCATAAATTTTTTACACGAAGTGTCATTAAAGACATTGGCTCCGAAGAGCTCAGATCGCGAACCGGAAATCTCTTTTACTTCGACCGGTTTTCGGTTTTGGGATTCCTGCAGGGCAAAAAAACGGATGGTAGACATAAAATATTTTAAGTGATTAAATGTGATGCAAAGGTAAAATATTTTGAGACACCCCCTAAAAAATTAACAATTATTAATAAAAAATATAAAAATAATAGTCGAAGGGCATAAAAAACAAGGGGTACTTGTAAATAAAAGTATTTTTTAATTGTTTTACCGGAAGAAAAATTTTGATGACGTTTTATTTCTGCTGAACAATTTTTCAAAAATTGTATTACCTTCTTTATCTATATGGCGTAAGTCAAAAAAGATAAAAACCGGATATTATATAACAACAATTCAAAAAACAAAAAGAGATGTCAACTAAAATTACCATTTTGCCTAATGGCAGCGCAAGAATCGAAGGAGAATTTGTCATTGTCGATTCCGAAGGAAAGGAGTTTGGCTTAGCCGGCAGAACTACAGTAAGCCTGTGCAGATGTGGTCTTTCTCAGAACAAACCTTTCTGTGACGGATCTCACAGAGAAAATTTTGATGCCGAAACCAAAGCTTTTGATCTTCCTCCAAAAAAGGTTTAATAAAAGTTTTTCAAAATTTATTTTATTTTTGAAAATATTGTGTACATTTGCGGCCTGAAATTAAAAATGGCTCCGTAGCTCAGCTGGATAGAGCAACTGCCTTCTAAGCAGTAGGTCTCTGGTTCGAATCCAGACGGAGTCACAAAAGACACCTCGATGGTGTCTTTTTTTTTGCTCGTTATCTACAAAATAGAAAAGGAACTATTCTTCTTCCTGAAAGGAATTGATGATTTTTACAAATTCATCGGCATCAAGCGATGCGCCCCCGATCAAACCTCCGTCTACATCCGGTTGTGCAAAAATATCTTTAGCATTGGAGCCTTTGATGGATCCTCCGTAAAGTATCGTCATAGCTTCACCCACTCTTTTGTTGTACTGGCGGGAAATCATCCTTCGGATAGAATTGTGCATTTCCTGAGCTTGCGCCGGTGAGGCTGTTTCTCCGGTTCCGATCGCCCAGATGGGTTCGTAGGCGATTATGACATTTTTGATTTCTTTCGCCGTAAGGGAAAACAAAGACTCTTCCAGCTGGATTTTGACATGCAAAATATGTTTGCTGGTCTTGCGTACATCGAGGTCTTCACCACAGCAGAAGATAACTTTCAGTCCGGCGTCAAGAGCAGCTCTCACTTTAAGCTTCAGTAAAGCATTGTCTTCGTGGTTGTACTGTCTCCTTTCGGAATGTCCGAGGATGACGTAGGGTATGTTGAGGTTGGCCAGCATCGACGGTGAAATCTCACCGGTGAAAGCTCCTGAGTTTTTATAATGACAATTTTGGGCGGCAAGTTTTAGTTTGCCCTTGGATTTAATCTTTTTATCCAGGGTCAGTAAATGGGTAAAGGGTACAGCCAATATAGCCAGAACACTTTTATCTTTTTCGGCAGCGATCAATTTGCTCACCAATTCGACTCCTTCGTCGAGTGTAGTATTCATTTTCCAGTTTCCTGCTGCTATTTTTTGCCTGCTCATGCAAATATATTTTAAATTCTCTTTGTATATATATTATAAGAACGAATAAGAATGTCTATTGTTTCCCGTTATATAAAACAATTGATATGCCAAAAGATTTGAACCGATCATTTACATCAGGCAAAGGATTCAATCCCAATTGATTGGCGAAACCCGGAAAGGACAAATCCGACAATGGAATCTGATAATATGGTTTAAATGCCAAAGCCACTTTATCTCCCGGAATCTGAAATATCAGGAATATTTTTCCTGTAAATCCCGATGAAGAGTCCAATTCCTGCCTTTTTCTTCTGGATCCCGCTATATCCGTTCTGATTCTTGCTGTCCGGTATCCGATACCTGCCCCGAAACCAAACCATCGGTAGTGACTTTCGGCATGTAGCGCAAATTCGGAAAGCGACATAAAATATTTTTTGGAAAAATTTGAACCGTTGATGACAGCAAAAACATCGCTGTTGCCTAAACCACTATTCCAACTTGCTTCAAACCCGGTATTTCCGATTTTGTATCTTACCCCTAATTCCAATCCATGAAGCGATGAAAACTCGTCAAGATCGTCTAATGGTTCTGCCAAACCGGCATTATATTGCCTGACCATCCCGTTGACATTCGGAATGTCAAGAAATACGGCATTGTACCCGACTTTTACATTAAATTGTGCCGTAATCGGGAAGTTTCCGATCAGAAAAATCCAAACAATTAAGGTGATGCGTGAAATAAATTTCATTAAATTTTCAATAAAACTCATATAGAAGTACAAAAATACTGCAAAATTCTAAATCTTTGCAGTCAATTGGTATTTAAATCTTATGGCAAAATCAAAATCTGACAAAAAAAACCTTTCCGCTACCGTTTTAAAGACACAGGAAAAGGTGCAATCCGAACCGGGAATTCCCTTTTTTACCGAAGGTTTCTGGAAGAAAAACGGCATAGCTGCTGCTGTTTTGCTGGTACTGACCTTTGGCCTATACTATCAAAGTATACAGTATGGATATGTCCTGGATGATCTTATCGTCATCGAAGAAAATAAATTTACCAAACAAGGTCTGGCCGGTATCAAAGACATCATGACCACTGAAAGTATGACGGGTTACTTCGGCGAACAAAAAAATCTCGTACAAGGAAACCGATATCGTCCCCTTTCATTGGTCACCTTTGCTATGGAATACGAAATCTATAAAGAATTATATCCCAAAGCCAGCCATTTTATCAACATTCTGCTCTATGGACTGACAGGAATCCTCTTGTTTATGGTCCTTCACCTGCTTTTTCCGGGACAAAAAAACGTCTGGCTTGGCCTTCCATTTCTGGCCAGCCTGATATTTATCGTCCACCCCATCCATGTGGAGGCTGTCGCCAATATCAAAGGCAGGGACGAAATCATGGCTTTGTTGTTTTCGCTGGCATCCTTGTACACTGCCCTCAGGTACACCGACAAACAGGAAAATAAGTGGTTGATATTTACCGTGTTGTATATGTTTTTGGGATTATTGTCCAAAGAAAACGCCATCACCTTCCTCGCTGTCATTCCGCTGACGATTTATTTTTTTAGCAAAAACAACAGAAACGGAATGGGTATGTTGGTGACTTCCCTCGTCGGAATCACGGTATTCTATCTGATGGTCAGGTTTAATTATTCCGGCGTGCCTAAACTGACAGAAGTGAGCAAAGACCTGATGAACAATCCTTTTTTGGATATGACTTTCGTCGAAAAAATGTCCACCATATTTTATACCCTCGGAAAATATGTGGTCTTGTTGTTTTTTCCACATCCGTTGACGCATGACTATTATCCATATGCCATTCCTAAAGTAGGCATTACCGATCCTTACGCTTTGGTATCTATGGCTTTATACGGTGTAATGGTGTGGTACGCTTACAAAAACTATCAGAAAAAAGATGTCAGTTCGTACAGCATACTTTTTTATCTCGCGACCTTATCTATCGTGTCAAATATTGTGATAAATCTCGGAACCTTCATGAACGACCGGTTTATATTTATGGCTTCGGTCGGTTTTTGTATCTGGCTCGTTTATATGTTGATGGAAAAGCTTAAAGATCGTTTTTTACCTTACGGGAAATATTTGGGCATGGCTTTATTAGGCGTTTTTACTGTTTTTTATTCCTACAAAACATACAGCAGAATTCCGGATTGGGAAAATGCACTGACCCTCAACAGGTCAGCGATCAGGGTGTCAGCCAACAGCGCCAGAGCCAATTCTTTTATGGCTACCGCTTTGTACAATCAATACAAAGCTATGGAATCCAATAACATTCCTGAAAAACTGGCGGTCCTGAGAGAAGCGTTGCCTTATGCTCAGAAAGCATGCGAGATCATGCCTGAATATTACAACGGCAATATCATGGAAGCCGGCATCGTAGGAGAAATATTCCGTTTGGATGGCGACATGCCTCTGTTTATCAAAAACATCAAACCCGTCATGTTGCGCAGACCGGATTTGCCTTATCTCAAAGAATACAGTGACTATGTCGTTACTCAGGGATATTACCCAAAAGAATTGTACACTTTATTTAAAGAAGTAGGTCAGGCGTTGATGACCCACAAAAAATATTCAAAACTGTCCATTCAATACTTTAATTTTGCCTACAAACTCAGTCCGACCTCTCCGGAAATCAATGCCCTTCTTGCCACAGCTTATGAAAAACAAGGAGATACATTGAATGCTATCAGGCATGCAGCAAAAGCTAAAGAACAATGACACCAACTCAGGAAGAATTACGACTATTACTGACCATGACACAAATCCCCAAGATCGGGGACGTCCTGGCCAAAAACCTCATCAGTTACTGCGGCAGTGCTGAAGCGGTGTTTAAAGAATCACTCAAGGGACTGATGAAGATTCCCGGCGTGGGAGAACAAGCGGCACGCAATATTCGGGAGGCTGATTTTTCGTGGGCTGAATCTGAATTGCTTTTTATTGAAAAAAACAATATTTTGGTTTCTGCGTACTACCATGCATCCTATCCGCATAGGTTGAAACCCTTTGACGACAGCCCGTTTTTGTTGTATTACAAAGGGAAAGATGTTCTCGACTATCCCAGAACCGTCGGCATCGTGGGCACCAGGACACCGACGGAATACGGAAGGCTCACCTGCGAAAAAATCATGGAAAGTTTGGCCATATACAAACCCCTCATCATCAGCGGGCTCGCTTATGGTATCGACGGCGTGGCGCATAAAAAGTCATTGCAGATGGGAATTCCGACCGTAGGTATTTTAGGTCACGGACTGGATACTGTGTATCCTGCCTTGCACCGGTCATTGGCTGAAAAAATGCTGGCCGGAGGCGGAGGTTTGCTGACTGAATTTCCTTCAGGTACCCGACCCGATAAAGAAAACTTTCCGATGAGAAACCGGATCATTGCTGCCCTGAGCGATGTTGTCATCGTGGTGGAATCGAGAAAAAAAGGCGGCTCCATCATCACAGCTGAAATGGCCAATGATTACAATAAAGACGTTTTTGCGGTGCCGGGAAGATTGCATGATGAGTTTTCTGAAGGGTGTAACAACCTCATCAAACAAAACAAAGCCCACCTCATAGAATCTGCTGACGATATAGGCTACATCATGCGATGGGAAGAAATGGATGCCCGGAAAATCATTCAGACCAGCCTGTTTGTCGAACTTGACGATACCGAAAAAGAAGTGGTATCTCTCTTGCGTCAGGAAAAAGAACTCACTATCGACCAGATCACCTACCGCTTGTTGAAACAACCATCAGAAGTATCCAGCTTATTGGTCAATCTGGAATTTAAAGGAGTGGTCAGGGCGCTGCCCGGAAAGAAGTATGTATTGTTTTAGGGGGAAAGACTAAACCTATTTCTTCTTCAATATCAAATATTCGTAAGCTTGTAGTGACAAGGTTTCTGTCAGGATTTTGTCACTTCCTGTTTGTAAGTCTGTCATCGTAATTTGTCTGAATTCCTGAGGGAGATTAAAGGTTTTGACACTGTTGCGGAGATTTGTAATCACGAGTATCTCCTGATTTTGATAGGTTTTTTTGAAACAAACCACATCCGTCGTAGAATAATCAATGACACTGCCTTTTCTCGCGGCATCTTCATGTTGATATATTTTCATCATATCCTGATAAGCTTTGAGCATATCGGGATTGGTGGTCCAGTTGACCGGAACGTTGGAAAAAAATGGAAGCGTATTCTGTCGTCCCACTTCCTGACCGGTATAAAACAAAGGAACACCTCTCATAAATATGGTGGGAACGGAAGCAGCAAGGGCGCCTTTTTTACCATTAAAAAACACCATAGGCGTGTTTTCCCAGGCAGATTCGTCGTGATTGGTGGTGTAACGCATTCGGTGTTTTCCGTTGGGTACAGACTGATATTCATTGGTATTGGCCGTTGTAAGTAGCGTGGCAGACTGACCGGCATACACATCTTTCATCCGGTAATAAAAATCCCACCCATACATGATATCAAAACCTGCAGTAAAATGATCTGCCCGGGTTCCTTCGGCAAGCAAAACCAATTTTCTGTTTGGTATATCCCGAAGCGTTTGTATCGCTTGTTTCCAAAAAGCAAATGGCACTCCATCGACATGATCACAACGGAATCCGTCGATATTGGCTTCCAAAACCCAATACATCATGGCATCAATCATGGCTTTTTGCATGTCCTGATTGGTAAAGTTGAGGTCGGCCACATCGAGCCAGTTGGTTCCTGCAGGATGAATGATATTTCCGTTGTTGTCTTTGGTGTACCATGCAGTATTTTCAATCCACGGATTGTCCCAGGCCGTATGATTGGCTATCCAGTCAAGGATGACGGCCATTCCTTTTTCATGCGCGAGGGTTGTCAGGGTGCGCAAATCTTCCAATGTACCGTATTCTTCGCCAACTTTTTTATAATCCTGAACACTGTAAGGCGAGTTGACAGACTTTATCTGACCGATCGGGTGTATCGGCATCAGCCAGATGACATTGGTGCCCAGGCTTTTGATTTCGTCAAGACGACTGATGACTCCGGCGATATTTCCTCCCGGAAAAGCGCGGATATTCACTTCGTAGATGACCATGTCTTCTATGGCAGGTAATTTGTCAAAAGGTATGCCGTATTGAGGATAAGGAAGGTCATTTTCTTCAGGCACCATGTCTTTTGGATCAGAACCACAGGAAAAAGACATAAGTGAAAACATACAAACGCCGAACCATTGATAAAAATTTGCCATCATAAAGTGTTGTGAGAACACAAAGATAGGCAAAGGAATGAAACAGGTATAAATATCTCCTGAATTGGAAGACGATCTGTCCGCTTGTTACAAAAATTTGGAATTATATGCTGTAATGACCACAATATTCAGACCGGATCGAAATCTTTAAACAAGCTGTTTTTAACGTAAATTTCTTCGTTTTTTATGGATTTGTTGCACTATTTTCCATTCCCACATCACCAAAGCCAGAATAATAACTTTTTCTGAAAGAAAATACCACAAACCAAACAGCGTGATCTGATCAAACCAGACAACTACCAAAACAAGGGACAATATACAGTACAAAATATTGGCAGCCATAATGACTTGTATAAAAGGAATACGTTGCCATTTTTCGAAAAAATAACAACTCAATGAGTATATCGCATACACAAAAGGTATTACCGACAGTGTTTTGGCAACATCAGCAGGGAATCCAAAAAAAGACTCAAAAGGTACGATGAGAAGCCATAAAAATAATGCTGATACGAACGCCCCGATTCCGTCAATGAGAAAAAGATGTTGCGGCACAAAAAATTTCCTGATCTTATCCATGGGCCATACGTATTACGACATTACCTTTTTTTCTTCCGGTTTCCACGTAACGGTGGGCCTCTCTGACCTCTTCCAATGGATATACCTTGTCAATCACAGGTTGTAACCGGTTTTTTTCCAACATCTCTGCCAAAAGTGTGATTTGATCTCTTGTCTCCGACGCATATTCCATTCCGCCGACAGTCTTAAACTTTCCGTTTGGTTTCAAGAGATGTTTACATTGTTTTTGGCTGTATTTTCCGACCGCATCCAATATAATGTCAAACCTGTCTTTTATTTTAGTAAAGTCTTCAACATCATAACACAATATATGATCGGCTCCCAGTCCGGCACTCAAACTTTTGCCTGAAGTACTACAAACTGCCGTGACTTCTGCACCATAATATTTTGCCAATTGTATTGCCGCTGTCCCCACAGAACCGGTAGCACCCAAAATCAATACTTTGGCTTGTTTTATTTCCGGAAGTCGCATCTTGTGCAAAAAAGATACCGCTGTCTGTCCACCAAAAAGTACGGCAACCCCGTCTTCAAATTTTGTTTTTTCCGGCATTTGTACCACCATAGAGTTTTCCGGTGCCACCAGCCAGGTTGCATGACACCCGAATCTGAAACCTGTCAATCCAAATACTTTGTCGCCGGGCTTAAAACCTGTCACTTCACTTCCAATTTTTTCGACGACACCTGCAAAAGTGACACCTAAAACAGGTCTTTTTGGTCTGCTCCACCCTACCAATAGTCGCATGGCAAATTTCATCAGTCCGGAAGCATTGAGCGCTCTGACCCTGACGTCACCTGAATTGACCGTTGAAGCCATCACTTTAACCAATATTTCTTTTGATGAGGGATTGGGAACAGGTAATTCCCGGATTTCCAACACTTCCGGTGGGCCGTATTTTGTAAAATAAGATGCTTTCATTTTATGAAGGTTTTTATGTTGATGTAATGATTATTATTTTGTAATGAATGACAACAAAGCTTCCTCCAGGTCTTCACTTTGCATCTTTTTTGCCAATATTTCTGCATTTTTCCTATAGGATTTATTGTCCCGCAGATCAGTGAGCAACGTCTCAAACTTTGTTTTTGTAAGATCTTTTAAAGCTACTCCTTTAGGTCCTGCTCCCTGTTGAAAAATAATATCATTCCACACATATTGGTCGATGATATGTGGCAATATCAGGGTGGCACATCCGTTTTTAATACCACTGTGTGTTGTACCGGATCCGCCGTGGTGTACGACACCGTATACTTTTTTCATAATCCAGTCATAGGGCAGTTGGTCAACAAAATAAAAGTTTTCATGAATTTGATAGGTTTCACTTTTTACCAATCCTCCTCCGGCGGTATTGACAAGGACCGGAATCCGAAGTTTGTCAAATACTTCATACAACAATTGTGAGTTCTGTACCGGATCCGGATTGACCATACTACCGAATGTCAACAGGATGATTTTGGGATGACGTTCCAAAAAACGCAACAGCCCTTCATCCGGTGCCCAGTTAATGGTTTTGTTTCGTTCGTGGTAACCCAATACCCTGACTCCGTCATGCCAATTGTTTTCTCTGTGAAACAATGAAGGCGATATGGTATAGATCATCCGGCCTTCAAGCAAAGCTTTTTTGATGTCAACTTTGGTATATTGAGGATTTTCAGGCACAGATGATTGTTCGTCATACAAGGTTTTGATGATGCCGTAATTGCCCAATTCATAAGTAAACTCATTCCACCAACTGAACCATGGTTTTCCGAATCCCAGGTTGGGTTTACTTTTTACTTTATGAACCACATAGGGAACCGGGCTGACCATAATGGTTTTTTTGAGGTACTTCATACGCCACACCAATGGATACAAACATTTTGGATGGTGGAGTATGAGGTCAGGTTGGTGGGATTCAATACATTCAAATTGTTCCCGGTACATTTCGTGGTTGATTTTCATTCCCACCTTATACAGTCGGTAGTAACTTTTTATTTTTTTAAAAAATCCGATTTTACCTCCCATGATTACTTTGCCGTCCTCGCTTTCTACCAGTTCGACAAATTTGCGGCTCATCGCGACTTTATTTATGCCCTCAGGCACAAGCGTCAGGTATTGTTCCGGAAAAAGATATGTAATTTGGTGTCCTTGTTTTACCAGTTTTTCGCCTATGGCTAAAAAGGGCTCCATATCACCACGTGTCCCGATAGATGCCAACAAAATTTTCATAAAAGAGCATTATATGAAGTTCAACAATCGTTTAAAAAAAACAGTTGCCGGACATGTACCAAATGTTGTTATTTTTCTACCAACTGCCCCGGATTTATGATTTCAGGACCGTGCCGTTGTAATGAACACAAAACTTAACCCAACCATAAAAAGAGACTGAACCAACATATAAGATCAGCTCGACAACCTTCTTTTTATTAGCAAAACCGTTTAACACTAAACTTTAAACAATAAACCATAAAAAATACTCACCCCTCCGAGCTCACTCCTACCAGCTAAAAAGTAATCTCCCCGGAACGCTCAGGGATTCGTACGTTTTTTTACCTTTGTTTCTTAAATATCCGGTTTTGTCTTCAGATCAACATCGCCTGGCCATCTGGTCTACCGTTATCGCCGCTATTCTCTGGAGTACTGGAGGTTTGTTTGTCAAACTATTGACACTCGATGCTTTCACGATTTTGTTTTACCGGAGTTTTTATGCTGCCATTCTTTTTATCATCATTTTCAGAAAACAATTATTAAAGGTCAACAAACTAACCTTTGTCAGTGCTTTGTTTTATGCACCCCTGCTGATTTGTTTTGTGAGCGCCACCAAACTCACTACCGCAGCCAATGCTATATTTTTACAATACACCGCTCCTGCGTTTATCCTCATTCTCGAGCCTTTTTTTGTTCGTACCAAACTCCTTAAAATCAATGTAATCACGGTTATTCTTACATTTTTGGGCATGATTCTTTTTTTGTTTGACGACTTCTCCAATCCTGAAAATGTCTGGGGCATCATCCTTGCCCTGGGTAGCGGTGTCGTACTCACCGGATTACTTTTGTCACAAAAGATGAATGCTCCGGTTTACCAACCCGGTGCTGTGTTTTGGGGGAATATACTGGTTTGCCTCGTTACCCTGCCCTGGTTTGTTCAAAATCCGTATCCTGATGTCACTCAAAACAGCTACCTGCTCATTTTGGGTTTCGGGCAACTGGGACTAGGTTTTGCTTTATTTGTGTATGGCCAAAAACATTTACCCGCTATTGAAAGCTCACTTATCTCCATGCTCGAACCCGTACTCAATCCGATATGGGTCATCATCTGGTATGGCGAAATCCCCGGACTTTTTGCAGTTGCCGGTGGTACTCTGATTCTGATTACCCTCATTTACAGAATGTTGTATCTCAATACGTCTCTGATAAACAAATCAAAAAAAGAAAACTTTTCGACCAAGGTGTAATCATACTGATGTAAGTCAACCTTTGACCGATGGATGTCATAGCCTACTGTAACACTTGTTACGTCCATGCCTTCCAAACCTGTCTACCTTTGTGACTTGTAATGTAAAATATGCATAAAATGAAGATTATCGTCGTAGGTGGTGTGGCAGGAGGAGCCACTGCAGCAACAAGACTCCGCAGATTGAGCGAAAAAAACGAAATCATTATCTTTGAAAAAGGAGAACATGTGAGTTTTGCCAATTGTGGCCTCCCTTATCATATCGGTGGAACGATACCGGACAGAGACAAACTCCTGCTCCAAACACCGGAAAGCCTGAAAATCAGATACAATCTGGATACCCGGATTTTTACAGAAGTGCTGGCAATCAACAGAGAGCAAAAAACCGTCACCGCAAAAAATCTTACCACAGGAAAAATTTATGATGAATCCTACGACAAACTTCTTTTGTCTCCGGGTGCAGAACCTCTCAGACCACCTTTGGAAGGGATTAATTCCCGGAATATTCTGACCCTGCGCAATATTGCTGATATGGACAGAATTATTCAAAAAACCCAAACCAAAAATGATTTTGTCATCGTCGGTGGTGGATTTATTGGTTTGGAAATCGCCGAAAACCTCATAAAACTGGGTAAAAAGGTCAGATTGGTGGAATTAAACAATCAGGTCATGGCCCAAGCAGACTTTGAAATGGCGAGCTACATCCACCATAAAGCTAAAGAACATGGATTAGGTTTGTTGTTGAACCATGGTGTACAAAAATTTGTAGACACAGAACATGGTTTGGAAGTTCATTTGCAAAATCACAAAGTTTTAAAAACCGATGTGGTTATCTTGTCTATTGGTGTCAAACCCGAAAATACTCTGGCAAAAAATGCGGGGCTCGACATAGGAGCCACAGGAGGCATTCTGGTCAATCCATACCTTCAGACCAATGATGAAGACATCTATGCGGTCGGTGATGCCATCGAAGTCACCCATTTTGTAAATCAGAAAAAAGTTCATATCCCATTGGCATGGCCGGCAAATCGTCAGGGCAGACTGGTGGCTGACAACATGATTAAAGGTAATATATCGCCTTATTCCGGAAGTATGGGTTCATCCATCCTTAAGTTTTTTGAACTTTCATTGGCTGCAACCGGGTTGAACGAAAAAACACTCAAAAAACTGGAAATGGATTACCATACGATCATTGTTACCAAAGGACACCATGCAGGATATTACCCCGGCGCCAAAGAACTGTTGCTGAAGGTATTGTTTGATGGTTTTGGAAATATATTAGGCGCGCAAGCAGTCGGAGAACAAGGAGTTGACAAAAGGATTGATATCATCGCAACTGCCATCAAAGCAAAAATGAATATCCGGGAACTTCAGGATATTGAAATCACCTATGCGCCTTCTTTCAATTCGGCCAAAGATCCGGTCAATATCGTCGGTTATGCTGCAGAAAACATGCTCAAAGAGGACCTCCACACATTAAATTACGACCAACTCGAAAACTATGTCAAAAAACACGATGCCGTTTTAATCGACGTGAGAACCCCTTTGGAATTTATTGATGGCCATATTGAAGGTGCTGTAAATTTGCCGGTAGACGATATCAGAGAAAAAATTTCTTCTCTGGATAAAAACCGTAAATACCTGGTTTATTGTCAGGTGGGACTGAGAGGTTATCTCGCTCACAGAATATTAAAAAACTTTGGTTTTGACGTCATCAACCTCAACGGAGGATATAATTTATGGAGTAAAGTTCATACAAAAAAATATGAGTTGACTCTTTGATGGCAGAAAAACCGATAATTTATATAACACGTACCTAATCTTTTTTTGAGACCCAGAGAGATGAATCATTCAAAACCTTTTTTGTTTTTGCAACGAAAAAGGTTTTTTTTTATTCCTAAAAATAAAGGATTATGACAATAGAACAGGTCATGGTGTCGTTTTAATATGATGTTTTCACCATGCTAAATGTCAGTTTTTGTGGTTTGGTAAATTTCCGGTCTTTCAAAAAACGTTAATGTATTCAAAACAGTTTCAGATAGAAATATTTTTAATATCTTTGCGGCATAATTCACCATGAATCATTTATTAAAGAGGCGAAATATGACAACTTTTTCATGGTGTTGACCCAATGACTGTTTTTAAATAAATATATGCAGGTTGTGTTCCCCATTAATCAACACAACCTGTTATCCTTGAACATATAATATTACAAAACAATGTTACAACGAAAATCTACCTGCGTATTTTTTATATTTATCTTTTTAGGTTTTTTTATCCCGGAGGTAAAAGCACAACCTCCATATCCTGAAATTGAATTATGTTTTCCGACAGTTACTGCTAAAAAAGGAGATACCATCTGTATTCCTGTGACCGTCAAAAACTATATCGATGTGGAAGGTTTTGGAATGCAGATTTTGTTTAATGCAAATATCGTCAGACCATTAGATAAATTGAGATTTCCTGATGTAAGAATAACGGATGAGATAAAAAATCTTACCGCGTTCATAGAAGATACGAGAGGTTCTATAAAAATCAGCCATGCTGATTTACAACCGGTTACCCTTCCAGATGACATTATTTTATTTGAAATTTGTTTTGTTGTTATCGGCAGTCCCGGCGATGTTTCTCCTGTTTTTATCAATGAAGCCTACGCTGATCATGGTTTTATACAGGAAACTGTTTCGGGAGGGTCAAATTTCAACCCCTTTATGATAAAACGAGGGTCTATAACGGTAGTTGCTGATCAAATCACCATCAGCACAGCTATTTGTGACGCAACCAATGCTCCAACCAATAATAACGGCGTTCTCGAATTTATGGTCGGTGGCGGAACTCCTCCCTATTCGTACACAATCAATCCAGGTGGTTTTTCAGGAAACAATCTCCCTGCGGGTCAGAGAGTCAGACTTGAAAACATGAATACCGCTCTCTATAATATCATGGTAACTGATGCTTTGGGTACTACCCAAGCTCTCAATGCCAGGGTGTCGGACAATCTACCTTACCTCTATCAAATTATTGCTACTGACCCGACTTGTGCCAACCGTGATATTCAAAACGGAAGCGTTCAGGTCAGCATTACCAATCCCGGCCCGTTTAATCCGGCAGGATTTAGTTATGAATGGTCCAATTTTGTATTCAATACCAACATCAACACTCAGCTTTCCAGTGGCACCTATTATGTGACTATTATCGACCCTTCAGGTTGCAGGGTTTACGACTCAGCCTCCATATCCAGAGAACCTATCGTGGCTACCCTGAATATTACCAAAGAAGTTTCTTGCCCCGGTGGAAGTGACGGAGAGATAACCCTTACTAT
The DNA here is from genome assembly GCA_022842725.1 of Saprospiraceae bacterium. Lineage (GTDB taxonomy): Bacteria > Bacteroidota > Bacteroidia > Chitinophagales > Saprospiraceae > OLB9. The sequence goes on along the minus strand of JALHOZ010000017.1, from coordinate 28,090 downwards.
ATCTGGTGGTTTTCCTTATATAAACAATCAATACGATATCCGTTTGAATGGTTTTTCACGTGGCAGAGTACTCAATTTAAGTGGAATCGGGCCCGGAGAAAACACGATAGATGTGGTGGACTCTTTGAATTGTTCAATGAGAATTACTTTTGACATGCCGGAAAAAGACGGTATCACTATTGATACCCTCTACAGAGATGACGTATCCTGTTTCGGTCTGGACGACGGAAGAATTTCGATTCAAGCCAATGAAGACGGCAACACCAATTTTATTTTTGTATTGCGAAGAAACAATCAAATCATTCCGGGTGGCACCTCCTCACCCAATACATTTACTTTTAATTTTCTGGAAGCCGGAAGTTATACTTTGACAATCACCTCTGTGGGTACAGGGTGTATATTAGTGGTACCATTTGTTATCAGTCAACCAAACCCGATTGATTTATCCAATGTAAATATATTAAACCCTTCTTGCGGTACCCAAAACGGGGTCATCACCGTATCACCGGTATTTGGTACAGCCCCTTACAATTTTGTTTGGAGCCACAACGCTGCCATAAACGCCAATAGTATTTCAGGACTTTCTGCCGGAAACTTTACCGTAACTGTTACTGATTTGAATGGTTGTACAGCGACCAGAATGTTCAGCCTTACAGAGATGTCAGGCAATCAAACCGTGCCCCTGATCAATGCGTTTGTTTCCAAACCTGTTTCCTGTTTCGGGGGAAATGACGGTAGCGTCACTGTTACATGTGTTCCTCCTTCACCAACCTACACCTATCAATGGTTCAGACTTAATGAAACCAATGTACTTTCAAACATTGATTCAGCGGTCAATCTGAGTTCCGGCACGTATGTTGTCATAGTCAGAAGTGGCAATTGCAGCGTTTTGGACACCATAGATTTGATGGACCCGCAGGGAATGAATGTAAATTTTAATCTTGTATCACCTACCTGTCCGGACAGCAAAAACGGATCTATCGGAGCGACCGTCACTGGTGGCAATCCAAATTATACATACCAGTGGTTCCGGGTCGGAAATCCCAATATTATTGCTTTAAATGTGACAGTACTGACACCCATAGATTCAGGTGAATATCTTTTAATCCTTACGGATAGTAAACTCTGTTCTCAGGAATTTCCCGTTTATCTTGAAGCACCGGACTCTATAAATCTTCAACTTCTGGAAGTGAATCAGGTCAATTGTTTTGGTCAATCCAATGGAAGGGCTGAAGTCATTGCTACCGGCGGAACTTCCGTCAATCCGGTTTTTAATTATTTCTGGTCTACCTCGCCGCTCGATTCAGGAACTTCAGCGTTTAATCTTCCTGCCGGCAGAAACTGGGTGATCGCTGCGGACAATGTCTGCGCTTCCGACACTTTCTTTTTTGATGTTCCGACCGTACCGAGATTAAGTATAACTTCTGATTCAGAATTTAACAATCCTTCCTGTTTCGGATCAACCGATGGATACATCAACCTGATACCTGCCGGAGGAGTTGACTCAGGTTTTGTATTCAACTGGACCTCACCCCCTGCTCCCAATACACCATCAGTAAACAATCTGTCTGCCGGCACATATTATTACAGATTAAATGACTTTACCGGATGTACCATCAGTGATTCTATTACATTGACACAACCTGATTCTATGGCGGTGACATTAAATTCTCTGGCCACACAATTACTTTCTTGCCGAAACCTGGACAACGGACAAATCGGAGTTTTCACCACAGGTGGAAACCCGGGCATTATAAATTATACCTGGAATAACAATGCTGCTACCGGAGCCATTATCTCAGGGCTTTCAGCCGGCAATTATTGTGTCACCGCAACAGACAGCAAAGGTTGTAATGCAACCTATTGTTACGAACTGGTTTCTCCGCCACCGGTGATGGGCAGAGTGTCAAGTCCTCAGGATCCCGGCTGTTTTGGTGAAAAAACAGAATTATGTATTGAATCGATCAGCGGCGGAACAGGCAATAAGTATACTTTTCAGGTCAATCAGGGCCAAAGATATCCTGCCGATTCCTGTATTTTGGTCTTTGCAGGAACCTATACCATCAATCTGATCGACTCTGCAGGTTGTTTTATTGACACGACCATTATCATCAATCAGCCTGATGAGATAGAAATCGATCTTATTGATGAAATCGAAATCCAGTTGGGGCTGTCTTCCGATTTGGTTGTTTTGGATATCCCATCAGGAATTTCAGTAAATTCCGTTACCTGGATTCCGGCAGATACTACCGTAAAGTGCCAGAATTTTGACTGTACTGAAGTGATTTTTAATCCCGTTTCAAATACAACCTATCAGGTCATAGTGACCGATGCTGATGGGTGTACGGCCATTCAGGAGATATTGGTTCGGGTAAAAGACGTAAGAAATGTATTTTTTCCGAATATTTTTGCTCCCAGGGAAATCGGAGACCGCGGCGGTTCCAACAATTATTTTAATGTAAGTGTTGGTGCGGGAGTCGTTCAGGTATTGTCCCTTGAAGTGTACGACCGTTGGGGAAATAAACTTTTTGAAAAGTTGAATTATTTACCTGATAATACTTTTGCAGATGGTTGGGATGGAACTTTCAGCGGCAATCTCCTGGATTCCGGTGTTTATGTGTACAAGACGGTGATTCGTTTTTCAGATGGTAAAGACCTGATTTACACAGGAGACATAACGTTGACGAGGTAATCTACTTTACCATAACCAGGTTAATACCATCGCGTAAAGGCAAAAGAACATTATATACTCCCGGGTCATCTTTGATTTGTTTATTCAGATCATCCAAAACCTGTGTCCTTTTATCTTTTGTTTTTTCCAATACTTTGCCGGACCACAACATATTGTCCAGTATAATCATACTCCCTGACACAACCCTTTTTCTGATCATTTCGTAATATGACGGATAGTTTTCTTTGTCAGCATCAATAAACACAAGATCAAAATTACCGGAAATGGTGGGTATTATATCCATGGCATCACCTTCCAAAATCGTAATTCTGTCCTTAAACCTGCTTTGTTGTATATGTCGTTTTGCAATATCGAGCGTTTCAGGATTGATATCTATGGTATACAGGATGCCATCATCACAAAGCCCTTCCGCCAAACATACGGCTGAATATCCGGTGAAAGTTCCGATTTCGAGGATGAGCCGGGGTTTTTTAATCATACTCAACATCTGCAAAAACAAACCCTGAGTCGGTCCGGACAACATACGCGGTTGTGTGGTTTCCAGATGTGTTGATCTTTCCAGAAGCGAAGTCACAGGGTCCAACCCTTTGGAATGGTCTTCACAATATTCATAAAGAGCGCTTATAATGTCTTGCATGATCAGGGATATCTTTTAGTCAGAAAAGGATACATCAATACGATGACAACAATAAAAAAAGCACCGGCATAAAATCCGGGATGCATATATTCTTTTTTACCTAAAAGGACAACAGCCAGTAATATACCGTACACCGGCTCAAGATTGATAACAATATTCGATGCAAAAGCAGATATATGTTGCAGGGCTTTGAGGGACAATACATAAGCCAGTGTTGTACAGAATAATGCTAATATGAATATGTATCCCCATTGTACCATATCTGCCGGAATATATGTTTCCACTTCAAAAAATGAAAAATAGTGGTTGGCTATGATAATAAAGGTTAAAAATACTGAAGCAGAAAACAATTCCACGAAAGTGAAAGCATATACATTGATACCCTTACTCAGGTTTTTATTAAGGATGGAAAAAAGAGCTGCCAAAGCTGCCGCCAGAAGCCCAATTGCCAGGCCTGTATAATATCCTCCGGGCACATATTGGGTAATGAGTACAAAACAGGGAATCATCAAAAGTCCCGGTATGATATCTTTTTTTCGGAACGGTTGTTTGTTGAGAAGAGGCTCCATAACAGAAGTAAACACAGAAGTCGCCGACATAGCGACCAAAGCTACTGTCGCATTAGCAACCTTAACTGCTCCGTAAAAACACAACCAATGTAATGAAACGATTACACCGACACCCGCAATTTTAAGCAAGACTCCTTTTGTAACCATTTCCGTTAGGGAAGATTGTTTAAAAAAAAACAACAAACTACCGGAAGTGATCATCACCCGCCACCATACCAAAACCAATGCTGTCAATGTAATCAGGTCACCCAAAATAGCGGTAAATCCAAATAAAATGACAGCAATATGAATATAAAGATATGCTTTGGTGGTCTCTGACAAAATCGTATGATTTAAAATGACGCAAAAATAGTGGAAATTAACTATTTACTACATTTAATATCTGTTCGGAAATCATAACTATCTGGTTGTGTATTAAAACATAATAAATTCAAAGGATATTTTTATCATAAAACGACTAAAAAGGACGACAATGAATTCCCCTAAGGTTATAATTGATACCCGATTTAAAAAATAAATCCGGAAGATTTTCGTTACAATAATACACATGTTAAAAAAATTATTCTGTAAGTAAAAAAATTAACTTAGCTTTATGGTCTCATTTTATTCAGTTAAAACCTTTATTTGGTGGAAAAATACCTGGTAGTTATACCAACGTACAATGAAATTGAAAATATTCGGGCAATCATCGAAGCAGCATTGTCAAGGGGTCCGTTATTTCAGGTACTTATCGTGGATGATAATTCACCTGACGGAACAGCGGATGAGGTAAAAAATATGATGAACGAACATACAGGCAGAGTTCATCTTTTACAAAGAAGCGGCAAATTAGGCTTGGGTACGGCCTATATCGCAGGTTTCAAAAAATGTCTCGAAATCGGTGCTACCCATATTTTTGAAATGGATGCTGACTTCAGCCACAACCCGTCCGACCTTAACCGGCTGATCCAACCATTATTGGAAGGGAAGGCTCAAATGTCCGTGGGTAGTCGTTACACCAAGGGTGGCGGCATCAAAAACTGGCCTTGGGACAGATTGGTCTTGTCGTACGGTGCTTCATTATATGTGCGTTTGATTACCTGGCTATCGGTAAAAGATTCTACGGCAGGATTTGTTTGTTACAACGCAGAGGTATTAAAAACCATCCCTTTGGACAAAGTAACTTTTGTAGGATATGCTTTTCAGATTGAGATGAAATTTGCTGCCGTTCAAAACGGATTTAAAATCATTGAAGTTCCGATTGTTTTTGCCGACAGAGAAAAAGGGAAATCAAAAATGCACTCAGGAATCATTTTCGAAGCCATAAAAGGTGTCCTCACCCTGAGAATGCGAGGATTTTCAGATTATTATAAAAACAAATAATTAATTATTTGTTTGAAAACTGTTTTACAAAGGTTTTTAAGTCTTTGATATTGTAATAAACCTGACCTTTGTTGACGACAACCGGCATTTGAATATTATTTTCTTTATATCCGGCTTCTTTCAATTTTTCAAACATCAAATCATTGTTGGAAGGTGCTACCGTGGTATTTAATTCGAGGAATACAACCCCGTTTTTTTCCAATTCTTCGATGACAAAAGCGCACCTTGGACAATCATCTTTGGTAAATACATTTACTTTTACCGGATTGATTTGAATTCCGGTCGTTCGTGTAACCCTTTTATTTTGTGTCGGATTCACTTTTTTGTAAGAAACAGATGTGCCATATTCACAAGGAACTTTCGGATTATTGGTGAGGGTGGTTAAAACAAGCTCTTGTCCGCCGTTGATCACCACTTTTTTAGGATAAACATCACTTGAAATATATCCTTTGTATTGAAGCTGTAAGGTAAGTTCAATAGCTTCATTCAGATTGTTTTTTCCCATGATCAGGACCTTGTTGCTTTCAAGTTTTTCATAAACTTCTACTTCATCCTGCGCCTGAACAATAGTGATGGTCAGAGAAAAAAACAACATCCAAAAAATACGTTTCATGACTCACAATTTAGAAGTACAAACTTAAAGGTTTTTCACCATTATTACATTATAATCTTACCGGAAACATTCATTTTTTCATACTGCCGTTGTATGATTTTTTTGGGCGAATCCTTAATGACCAGGTCACCCATATCGTTATATATAACGGAACTTTTATCTGTTTCGTATTCGGTTTGTGAAAAACGATTTAAAGTCAAATTAACTTTTATCATCTTATTTTACAACATTACCATAAAAAAAAAGGACCCTCTCCGACATTTCGGAGAGGGATCCCATCCCAAAAACAGTAAACTCTTTTGAGAATAATTTATATAATTATTCTATAACGATCATTTTTCTTGTGGCTTTGTCAGCTCCTGCTTCAAGTGTGTAATACATCATTCCTGAAACGATTAAATCTGACTTGTTCAAAGTAATCACGTTATTACCTTTCGTGAAGGTTTTTGTAATTACTCTTACCACTTTTCCTGTAACATCCTGAATAGTCAGGGTTGCATCCATATCAGCCGGAAGATCAAAACTGATTTGAGTTTCTTCCTTGAATGGGTTAGGGTTGTTCTGATACAATTGGAATACTACATCATCCGCAGATTTGCCGGCAACATTCCAGCTGATTCCTCCTTTAACACCTTCTACAGAATATACTTCTGCCTGAGTGATATCAGATCCGATGCGAAGACTGTTTTCAACGGTTCCGTTTTGATTTGCTTTAAACACAAGGGTCATCAATACATCACCACTGTTGAATGCTACATTGTTCAATTCATTCCAGCTGGTGGAAATCATTCCCTGATCAAGATGACTGAAACCGAAGTTGCCTTCATTAACATCTAAGATACCAGGTTTTACATTTTGGAATTCCAATTCTGAAGTATTAAACAACATGGTCATCTGCATACCTGCCATCTCGATAGCCTCAGCTACTGTAACAGGGATTTCAACAATACTTCCGGCTTTATAAGCAGCCATCGCAGTTTGTAATTTTAACGCTGTAAGTGATCTGGACTCAGTATCTTCATTGTTGATGTTGGCTTTTGCATCACCATTTACATCACCGACTTTGACACCTTTGAAGTGAATATCCATATCAGCTGTAATATTATTTACAACATATCTTTCGTTAAAACTTTCAGTTTGTGCTGTTGCTGCATTGATAAACTGATAATTTTTATCAATAAATCTCCATGACTGATTGTTTGTAAATGTAGTCGAAGTACCAAGGATAACTTTTCTTAACTCAACAAGGTCAAGAGAGTTGATCGCTTTGTCTTTATTTACATCTGCCGCAATCAACTTGTACGGTGAATCAAGTTTTGCAATATCCAGAATGTGTCTTTGAATAAACACGATATCAAGGGTAGATATTCCATTGATGATATCATCATTTTTAGACGGAACAACCACATAATTAGACCCTACCAAAAGATCTGCAAAAGCATAGTTACCAAGTAAAGTCTGAGCATTCATCTCACTACCTTCAAGTTTCATATTGACATTTTCAATACCTACACTTTGGTAGTTGGTTACTTCACCTTTGATGGCAACTTTACCCTGTGGTTTGTCAGGACAAGCATTCATATTATCCTGGATACTGATAAATGTAGAACAGAAAGCCTGCTCGATATTACCCATAGGTGTTACAATCGCTGCGTATAAATTTACGTTTTGATTACCTACGTGATCACATGTAAATGTTCTTCCTGAAATCACTCTCAACGAACCATCAGTATTTCTGGTAACGGGTTCAAATGAAAGGATAACATCATAACCACAAGGGTGTAAACTTCCTCTGTCAAAGTCTGAAGCCCAGATTTCCACCATACCCCAGTCAATCTGACCATCTCCGTTTGTATCAACAGGCATTAGGTCAGTAGCTAAGCCGTTCAAACAATAAGGTGTCGGTGATTTACAATTGACAATGTCAAACAACTTGTCACATTTTGTGAGGTTTCCACACTTATCTTCAAATGTCCATCTGATTTTATGACTACCTATCGGATAGGTTCCTGTCATATTTGCAACGTTTCCTGTTCCTGACCTTGGGTAATTGAGACCTACACCGAAAGAGCCACTATCAAAAATTCCATCATTATTAATATCCACTTCAGCATACCATTTTAATTCGTCAGTACAATTATCTTCTGCTGTAGCGATCAATTCTATCGTTCCGTTGGTACAAGTTGCATCATAAGTACAAACTTCCGCTCTTGCACATCCTGAAAGGATAGTAGGCTTCACTTTGTCACTTACTTTAATGATTTGTGTATGTTTCCAGGTCATATATTCTGTACCACCAAAAGTATTGGTATAACTTTGACACCAGTCAATAACAGTCCAATGTCTCAAAATTTTGAAACATGCTTCTCCCAAACTGTTGTTGAATCTGAAAATCTGATCTTCGTATTCATAACCTACCAGGCTACAGATATTTTCTGCCAAAAGATTTGGTTTACCCATATTGTTCGGGTGGAACATCGCATCATTCGGGTTAGAACATCCTTCCACTTCTCTGTCAACAGGCCATCTGTCTGCTGTCATAACAAAAGGTGCAATAGGCTCAACATGAATAAATTGCGTGCAAGTTGCGGTTCTTTGACCTCTGTCTCTTACCGTAAAGTTTCTCGTGATTAATCCGATTCTGCATTGATCAAGACCAATAATTGAATCTGTCGTGACTGTCGGATTTTCACAATTATCTATTCCTGTTGCCCATCCGAAGAAGTGTCTCAAATGTGCAATATCAAAATTGTCAATACAATCCACTGTCATATGAGGAGGACAAACAATCTGCGGAGGCAATTTATCCTGAATTCTGGCATTTACCATACACTCATTATAATTACCTGCTTTGTCAATAACTCTTACCTGTACCATGTGTGTGTTTTCCACATCTTTACAACAGAAACCAACATACTCACTGAATCCGCAAGGATCAGTCACTTCAACCACATATCTGTATTCAGCTCTGTCAAAACACTCATCGATACTGTAGTCATACCAAAGACCATTGGAATAATTTACATTGGTAAACTCGGTTGGATTTTTTTCGTCTGTACTTGGACTTCCTGCTCCCCAGTTATTGTATAAGAATTGTTCATTACTTTCCCATGCCCAGATATTTTTTTGTTTAATATCTCTCAAACCGATGAGGTAATCCTCATTGTAATTATATCTGTTCACTGCATTTAATACCCATGTGTTTTCAGCTGCAGTATTGATAGATGCAACATAACCACCCATGGCTTTAGCTGTTTTTAAAGCTACATGAGGAAGCGCTTTGTGTTTAGAAAGGTAATAGTATTTTACCTGATTTCCTGTTCCAAATTCACCTAAGAAATCAAATCCCGGGAACTGAGGCGTTTTACAAGGTAAACAATGACCCGATTGTGGTGTATCCATTCTTCTTACCAGAATTTTACCAAACTCACACTCATCATAACTTCCGTCATCAAATACATCAGCCGGAACCCATGCATTACCATCACTGGTCAAACCAATCGTCGTGTTTTGGTCACAAATAGCAACCGGTGGCGTATTATCTTCTACAGTTACGGCAACTGTACATGAAGATGAATTGTGACACTTATCGTAAGCGATATAAGTAACTTCATGACATCCTACCGGAATTCTGACCAAACCGCCATTAGAATTCTTAAGGATACCACCAGGATATACCACGTCTACATGTAATTCATTGCTGCAATTATCAGTTAAAACTAATGCAGGCAGGTTGACAAATGCCTCACAAGTATGTTGTGATGTCGAAGCTCTGATAGGAGTTGGGCATATAAAATCAGGACCTTCATTGTCCACAATTTCAATCATTTGTAAATGTCTTCTGACTCTTGGTACAGATCTGCAAGACCATTCAAAAATCTCCCATGTTCTCATAATCTTGGTTACACACTTAACTTCTGCTAATTTAACATCTGTAAAAGAAACCAAAAGATTACAATTTAAGTCGGCGTTAGGATATAAATCTTGATATAAAGGAGCTAAAGCCGTTCCTCTTAAATTACCAATATTCAACACAGTGTAATATCCTGTATTCATGGTGTAAACCTCAAAACAGAATACATCACCTGCATCCAGATTAACAGTTTGTGTACCACTTCCTGTGTTTCCTGAAGTTGCCAAATCAGTTACCGTTCCATTGATTGAATAAGATGGATTATCGTTGTTAAAATTTCCACCTGGCGCAGGATTGGTATTGTGTCTCATTGACGCATTCCAACTAAAAGTCAAAGTCCCTGTTTGCGTTGCAGTATAACATACCTGAGCGCCTAAAGTCTTACCTCCACCACCTCCGGTTGTTCCACCGGTTAATGTAATAGCATCATTAACAAAAGTATTTGGTTCTACTGTAGCAGCACCACTTCTGAAAAAATCCCACAACAACAACTTTGGAACACCTGTTCCGAATTTATTGCCAATCGCAACAGGTGACGGATTACCGGCATAAGCCTGTCCTACAGGTATTTTTGCCCAATCTCCATCACAAGCCAATTCATTAGATCCAGGCAACCATCTGTTGCCAGGCATAGTAACATACGGGTCAATCAAATCAGGAAGACCAACGACTGTAATATTCATACAACATTCATCAGACTTGTTACCACTACCGTCAACAGCCTGGTAACATCTTTCTACTACCTTTAAAACATCCGGAGCGTAAAGACCATTACAGTTATTGGTTGTTACACTTTCATAAGTAATGTTTACAACATATGGTGTACAATTTTCATCCACAATAGGTGCAAAATTGGCCATTTCATAACATGTTACTGTCACATCACCGGGACAATCAATTATCGGTGGCAATTTGTCCTCTACCAAAATAGTACTCCAACAAGAATTACCTGAAGGCGAAGTCACCTTAGCATAAATGGTTTTTCCTATCCATGAAAGTCCATTTAAAGGTGCCATACCCAGACCCGTAGAAAACGGATTTCCTGTAGGTGTCGACATCAATGATACGATTGCAGTAGAAGTTCCACCGCATGTACTGCCATTAGCCAAAATCATATCGGCTGTAACATTGGCAAAACAGTCACTGTCCAGAGAAACCTGAATATGACCTTTGCAGGCACATTCCTGAGCATTCACCCGGGACGTCGTGCCAAATGAAAAAAGAATTATACTGAAAAGCATAATCCATTTTTTCGAGAAACGTGTTAATTTTGTTTCCATCATGAGATCCAAATTTTGAGTTAAAAAATTTTGTTTGTCCTGATGCCGAGCCGGCACCAAAACAGTTTGGTTATAAAAATACATCAGAAGACAAAGGCTTCTTACTCTTTTGGATCTATTAAAATATTCAGGTTGTAAATAGGGATTGGCCAAAATGACAAAGCCCATGAACATACATACGTATGCCATAGGTTACTACTATATTCTATCAGGGTGGATTTAAGGTTCTGAACAGTTTCTCACACTATTCGGGTGCAAATATATGACGACTAATATATATAAAAAAATATTATACATATTATTTTCATATATTTTTATACATAACGTATATTCTATTGATATTTAGTATATTATATAATTTACTCAAAATCAATAAATTTACGTATATCTTATCTAATTATATAATATATGTAAATATTCGTTCTGAAGACGTAAGGATTCGACATAGTTTTTTCTATATTTATAATGGATTAACCATTAATCTGATTAATAAACAATCTGCATTTTACACCACATGTCCAAAATGTACTACATGCACACTATATAAAGATAACCTTGTTAATGAAAAAGTTATCAAATCCTGGCTATACATTCACTTCAGCGGGTGACGGCCATAGGTCTGACAAATACATTCATAATCCCCCCTTGTAAGCTAATCCGGTAATTAATATAATCTAATTCTAAAAAGTCATTCCGGCTTAACATTCATACAGGTCATGTATAATCATTGTATACGTATTCAACATGATATTAAGCATTGGAGTGAAAAGTGGAATAAAAAAAAAGCCCCCCTCCAATTACTTGGAGAGAGGCCATCCCAAAAACCGATTTATTTTAAACCGTTACTTGGTTTTACTATGATTCAACGATTACTCGATGATGATCATTTTCTTAGTAGCAGTGAAGTCACCACTTTCTAATTTGTAATACAACATACCGGAAGTACCTAATTGCTCTCTGTTGTATACTTCTGTGTTTACACCTTGTACTGCATCGATGTTTCTGATGTTGATTACTCTACCAGTTACGTCATATACAGTCAATGTAGCATTGTTTGCTTTAGGCATAAAGAAGCTTACTTTAGTCTGACCTTTGAATGGGTTAGGCTCATTTTGGAACAATTGGATATCAGCTGAAGCACTTTCGCTACCTACTGTTAATCCGATATTCTGAACTTTAATGCTTGAACCAACATAAGATTCTGCTGAAGTTACATTAGAGTTGATGTACATCATTTCACTCAATTGAGCAGCTTTGTTAGCTTTCAATACGATAGTGAATAATACATCATCAGCTCTTCTTGTTTCTGCAGTTGCAGATGCAAAGCTCATGGTAATCATCTCGTTAGAGATAACTCCAACATTACTTTCATTGATTTCGATAGTTCCAGGAATAACATTTACAAAGCTTGCGCCTTCTAAATTCATTGTGTACTGGAATCCGAATACATCATTGAAGTTTGATGCAGTTACAGGAACTTCTACTGTTTCACCAGCTTCAACATTTCTGTCTTCAGCTGTAAGGTTCAATGTAGAAGCAGTTCTGCTTTCTGCAGTTGCATTCATTACATCTGTTGTAGCTGTACCGTTAACGTCTCCGATTTTAACCGCAACAAAGTTTTGGTTATCAACATCACCGCTAACAAACAAGCTGATGTTTTCATTGTATGGGAATACATTGGTAACATCTAATGTCTGACCAGCTACAGGGAATCTCCATGATTTGTTGGTAAACTCATCAGCTGTACCTAAAATCACTTTTCTCAATTCAACCAAGTCAACAGAGTTGATTCTTGCGTCATTGTTTACGTCAGCTGCAATTACATTGATAGCGTTTGTAAATTCTTGAGTTCCTAATATGTGTCTTTGAATCAACACAAGGTCAAGAGTTGAAACACCATTGTCATAATCACCACCTTTGTTAGCAAATAATCTAACTTTGTCGTTACCGTTTGCACTGTTTTCAATTCCTTCGAATGAGAACATACCATTTACAGTTTGTGCTGCTACAGGGAACTCAGGTGCATTTCTGTCAAGAGAAACAGTTACATTGTTAACTCCCTGACCTGACTCAGTAGAAGTGATACCAGCGATTCTGGCTCCACCACCATTGGTAGGACAAGTGTTACAAATGATAGCCAATTTAACCCAGCAGAAGTCTACGTTAAATTTCTTATCCCATACGCTCATCATAACATCAACCTCAACTTTGTTTGTTCCGCCGGTTAATACTGCGTCAGTCCATACTTTAGCTGAACTTCTCAATGATGGTAACCACAATTGTAATTCACCATTGTTGTATCTGCTCAATACTTGTGCATTGGTAGTCGGGTAACCCATAACACCACCGTTTGCATCAAAATAGTGAGGTACGTCGATATTGATCAATCTACCTGCAATTACAGTGTCTGTAACTTGTGGTGCCCATGAGTCAAATGTAAATAATAAGTCTTCCTGTGGAGTACAGTTGTCAAATGATCCGATATTGAAATCAATTGCCCACAATTCTACCATTGGTCTGAGTGGTCCGCTTCCGTCAGGATCTTCCATCAATGCTGTACTTAAGTTAATACAGTAAGGTGTTGGAGCCTTTTTGTCAGCTACCATTACATCCTGGTGACAAGTTGTGTGGTTATGACATCCGTCAGTTACTTTCCAGCTTACTTTGTGGTTGCTCATTTTTCCAACGATCAACTCAGGAACTGTAATAGTGATTTGACCACCATTTAATGTAGGTGCTACATAAATATCAGGAATACCGTTTCCGTTATCATCTCTGATAGCAGCAAGGTTACCATTGTTTGCGTTAGCAACGTCATTGTTTACAGGTAAGAAGCTTGAAAATTCCCAGTCGTCAGTTCCGTCAGCCCAAAGGTCAACGAATACCTGCCATTTCAACCATCCTTCTTCAATACATCCACCTTCGTCAGTTGCAGTATTTGTCAATACCAATCTGTGTGAACAGTTAGCGTCAACTCCGAACATCAAAGGATCACAGTTTTCAAGTTCAGGTTTAACCTGGTCGAAGTACATGAAGTCTTTGAAGAATGGACCTCTTGACTCGTTTGTACACCAGTTCATGTAGTTGTACTCTACTCTCCATTTTTTACAAACACCATCCTCGAATAAAAATTCGTGAACTTTGATGTTTTCACCGATAACGTCACAAGGACCGTTAACCCATCTTGGACCGTTAGCCTCAATCTGAGCATCTGTAGGACCATCACATGTTGTCGCAACAGGTGTAGCTGTCGGAGGAGTGATAACCCAAGGCTGCTGAGAATTACTTGGTAAGATAGTGATGATTTGTCTGCATGAAGGAGCCTGATTAACAGGTGCGCTACCTACAAAGAAATCTCTTGTTACGTTTCCTAATTTACATTGGTTCAATTGACCGATGTTGTCTCTGAATCTGATTGGTAAATTACCGCAAGTACCGTATCCAACAGGTAATCCTGTTTTAGTAAAGTCAACTCCTTCTGTTGGTTGGGCGCCACTACCTAAGTCAGTACTGTAAGTAATTGCCCAGTCACAGAAAATAGTCATGTTTGGTGGACACTGAATGGTCGGTGGTGCTTTGTCTTCTACTTTAACGTAGATCCAACTTTCGTTGTAGTTGTCACCAATTGATCCCCAAACTGCGTTCATGTCACCATCATCCCATACTCTCATGATAACTTCATGGTATCCGATGTTAACTTCACCGTCTCCGTCGATGTCAACTCCTGTTGTTAAGTCTTCACAACAGAATTTAACAAACTGACCTGCGTCTGTATCGTTGGCATTATCATCAGCGTGTAATCTTGGGTTTGCATTGTTGAAAGTTACATTATTGTTGTATCGTTCTCCTGTCACAGGATCGATGATGTTACCTTCGTTGTTGCACTTAGGAGATCCTGCAGGTCTTCTGATTTCTACTCTTACATCTGTACAATTGTCATAGGAATTGTTGTTAACGTGCTCTGTAAACAATTTGGCATTACCGTCTTGTCCGGGTCCGCCAGGAACCAATCCAACTACGATATCGTGGTACGTTACTGGTACCGGTGGAGTTCTATCAACAACCGTGACGTTCATACACAAAGTAGTGAGGTTGCCACAACAGTCAGTTGCTGTATAACAGAAAGTATGGACTCCTTTAGGAGCACCTTTAGCTCTGTAACCAGCTACAGGGTTACCAGTGATTTGAACGATACCGGGACCACTTACATAATATGTAGGGTTAATATCACAATTGTCATGTAACTCCCAAGGTCTTGGAAGGTCAAAGTCAGCTGCACAATACCAAGGTGAAGTTGTCACTGTGGTATCTTTCAAAATGAATGTAGGACCTTCAAGGTCTGCAGATTTGATCAACTGAGTGAATGGAGTTGAAACAATACCTTCACACCAGTCGATACACTGCCATGTTCTGATAACTTTTTTGTTACCGTGACAATGAGGACCGCAAGCATCAAGTATTTGGTCAGTGTATGTACAAACTATATTACATAATTGATCCGTAACGGCAGTGGGAATTCCATTAATCAGAACAAAAGGAAAACCGTCAGTTACATCACCTGTAGCAGCAACGATACTTGCAGGGTCAGTGTCAGTATTACACTCAATGATTACTAATGGATTCGGTATAAATACATCAGCAAAAGAAAGAGGGTTGACAGTGATGGTTTGTATACATTCAGCAGAAGTGTTGCCTGATTGGTCAACGGCCTGCCATCTTCTGAGATAAGATTTTGAACAAATACTGTTTCCGAATTCAAGCTGACTGAAATAAAGGTCGAAAGTTCCGCAATTTTCAATTACGTCAGGTCTGCCGAGGAAGTTCGGATCTTCCAAAGGAAGATTCATCAGGTCGGCTTGCAAACAAGAAATCGTAATATCTTCACATTCAACAATCGGTGCAAAATAATCTTCAATATTAAAAGTTCCCCAACAGCTGTTGTTATCGCAAATATCCCTGATACTGAAAATCAATTGTTGACCGACAAAATTCTTTAAGTCCGCCTCATCGATGATCACACCACCGGCAGTACTGTAAATAATTTCGTAGAATTGTTGATCATTAGGGGTGTTTTCCAAAAACATATCAATAACTCCTGTAAGATTACAATTTTGATCCAAACCAATATTCAGACCATTATTGCAGACCATGGCAGCAGATAAATGAATGCGCAAAAATGCAGAAACACTAAGGGTGCTGCAATTATTAGGAGAGGATATATTTACCCTGAATTCTCTGTTATTATCCGATACGGTTACATTTGAGATGGTAAGTGTAGGATTGGTTTCACCAGGCAAATTCTGCCACATTCCCCCGATAAATTCCTGCCACTGATAAGTTAGGGTAACCGGAGGAGTAATAGAAGCAACCACATTAAAAGTTACTTCAGAACCGGCACAAACCATGACATCCTGTGGCTGAGCTGATATCACCGGAACGGGATCTACCACAATTTGTCGTGCCAGAGTATTTGAGCACACATTGGTATCAGTTCCCGTCACGGAATAAGTTGTGGTAGACAAAGGAGCTACAGTTATCGCAGAAGTAGAAGCTCCTGTACTCCAGAGATAGGTATTGGCACCGCTTGCGGATAGGGTAGCAGAAGCCCCCTGACAAATAGTACCGTCATTGGAAGTTGTACCTGAGTTTTCGGTCACAGCAATACTGATGACCGGAAGTGGATTGACCGTGATTGTTACGGAAGCAGTATTTGAACAATTGGCTGCATTGGTCACAGTAACAATATAGGTTGTTGTAGCCATCGGGCTTACGGTAATGGAAGAGGTGTTGGCACCTGTACTCCATAAAAATTGATTGCCACCGAATGCTGTCAAAGTTACGGAAGCCCCGTTACAAATCGTCCCGTCGTTGTTGGAAGTACCTGAAAGTTCTGCAACAGAAATATTAGGTGTCGGGAGTGGATTAACGGTAATGGTGGTTGAAGTATTGGAAATACAACTATTGGCATTGGTTACCGTGACAGAATACGTTGTATTCATGGTTGGCGCTACGGTAATTGAAGCGGTTGTAGCACCGGTGCTCCATAAGTATTGGGCTGCAGCAGGAGCAGTAAGTGTAACGCTGGCGCCAATACAAATGACACCGTCATTAGGCATAAGACCACTATTTTCAACAATGGTGATAGGTCCTACAGGAAGAGGAGTCACCGTTATGGTTCGGGTAGCTGTGTTCCGGCATCCGTTGACATCTGTAGCCGTAACAGTATATGTTGTTGTGGCAGGAGGCGTAACATTTATTGACGCTGTTGTCGCCCCTGTAGACCAAACATATGTATTGCCCCCGTTTGCCGTAAGAAGTGCTGAGGCTCCGAAACAGATTTGACCATCATTAGGCGTGGTTCCTGAGTTTTCGGTAACACCAATAGTAGGCACAGGCAATGGATTGACGATAACGGTAATACCGTTTGTATTGGAACAACCATTAGCATCTGTAACAGTGACTGCATAATTGGTATTTGTAGTCGGACTGACAGTGATTGTAGAAGTGGTAGAACCGTTACTCCATAAAAATTGAGTTCCTCCGGTAGCTGTCAATATTGTAGACTCTCCGACGCAAATCACATTGTCACCTGTAACTGTTACTACAGGAAGAGGGTTAACAATGACAGTCCGCGACGCAGATGCTGTACAGCCATTTACATCAGTTACGGTAACCGTATACGTTGTATTTGTTGTTGGATTTACATTAATATCAGCTGTTAAAGCACCTGTACTCCAAACATAGCCAATACCACCTGAAGCGGTCAGGGTGGTAGATTGTCCGATACAAATATCAGCATCTCCGGAAATTACCGGTACAGGGAGTGGGTTGACAATAATCGAAGTTGAAGTTGTCGCCGAACAATTGTTTCCGTCCGTAACGGTAACCGTATATGTAGTGTTGACAATCGGGTTAACATTGATAACAGAAGTTACAGCGCCTGTACTCCAAACGTATTGTGTTCCACCCGCAGCCGTAAGTTGTACAGATGCGCCGACACATATAGTTCCATCATCAGGAGTATTACCTGAACTTTCTGACACAGAAATGACCGGCATTGGCAGACTGTTTACAGTTACTGATATACCGGCAGTATTGCTACATGAATTTCCATCTGTAACCGTGACCATATAATTTGTATTCACAACAGGACTAACGGTAATCATAGCAGTGGTGGCTCCTGTATTCCAAATATACATGGTGCCGCCTGAAGCGGTTAGATTTGTAGATTCTCCTACACAAATGACATTATCTCCGGTTATAATAACTGTTGGCAAAGGATTAACGATAACTGTTTCAGATGTAGTTGCTGTACATCCGTTTATGTCTGTTACTGTCAGTGAATACGTTGTATTTGAAATTGGATTTACGGTTATGGAAGGTGTCATAGCACCATTACTCCAAAGATTTGAAATTCCTCCTGTACCGGTTAAAGTTGTCGATTGGCCGGTACAGATTTCGTTGTCTCCTGTAATGTCGGCTATGGGAAGTGGGTTAACAGTTATGGTAGTCATTCCTGTCGAAGAACAATTATTTCCGTCAGTAACCGTAACAAAATAATCAGTTGTCGAAGCAGGTGAAACCGTAATGGAGGAAGTAGTCATGCCATTGTTCCATAAAAATGTAGTTCCTGCAGTGGCAGTTAGCACTACAGATGCTCCGACACATATAGAACCATCATCGTCATTATTACCGGAATCTTCTGAAATATCAAAGGTAAATACCGGTAGAGGATCAACAATAATAGTAGCTAATGCTGAATTAGTACAAGCATTGATATCCGAAACGGTTACTATATAGTTTGTGGTTATTGTTGGACTGACAGTAATCATTGAAGTCGTTGCGCCTGTATTCCAGATATAATCGATTCCACCACTTGCAGTCAGACTGACATTATCACCGAAACAAATTCTTGAATCATCGTCATTATTTCCTGAAGTTTCCGTAACGGCAATATTGGCAGTAGGATTAGGATTTACTACTATATCAGCCGTAGAAGTAGCCGAACAATTGTTAATATCTGTAACAGTTACGGTGTACGTTGTATTCGCAGCCGGTGAAACCACAATAAATTGTGTCATTGCACCGGTGCTCCATATATATGATGTTCCACCATTTGCTGTTAAAGTCGCCTGACTGCCCAAACAAATCGTTCCGTCATCATCCATTAATCCGGATGTTTCAGTAATGTCAATAGAGGCAACAGGGAGCGGATTTACCGTAACGGTAGCCATTACCTCCGGTCCGGAACAAGTGCCAACAGTTGGCGTGATCGTAAAAGTAACTGTGACAGGCATGTTGGTAGTATTAACTAACGTGCCGCTAATGTTTCCGGAGCCTGAAGCTGCTATACCCGTTACTGTCATAACATTATCCCTTACCCAGGCAAAAGATGTTCCCATCACTGTGGACGTCAATTGTATTTCAGTAATTGGAAATCCGGTGCAGCTATTTTGATTTTGCGGGGTAGCCATGACATCAGTGCTGGTATTGGCAGTCAACGTCATATCATCAATAACGTCCGTACATCCGGGTGCTGAAACTGTCCATTGTAAAACATACATGCCCGGACCTCCAGCAGGTGTAAAAACTGCATTTGGAAGTGAAGTGTCATTAAACTGAGAAGACAATAAAGACGGGCCACTGATTACAGACCACAGACCGGTACCGTTTGTAACCTGAGCATTTAATGTTGCAGGCATATCAACACAAATGTTTTGGTCATCTCCGGCATTTCCTGTTGGAGGATTACTGACGGTAATTTGAACATCATCTGTAAAATCAGTACATGGCGGATTTGAAATTGTCCATCTCAAAGTGTATATACCTGCTCCTCCGGCTGGTGTAAATACAGCGTTGTTGTCATTTATATTGCTGAATTGCGACGACGAAGTTGAAGGTCCGGAAAAAACACTCCAAACACCTATTCCTGTTGTTACAGTCGCTGATAGTGTGGCCGTAACATTGCCGCATATCGCCTGATCATTTCCTGCACTTCCTGATGGTGGAGTAATTACTGTTATGGTAGCAGAACCTGCCATGACAGAAAAACATCCACTAGGGAAGATTCCTCTAACCGTATAAGTTCCCGGTGAATTTGTCGCCGGAAAAGATATAGAAGAACCTGTGCCGGGAACAAGAGGTCCCATAGCCATCATGCCGTTAAACAATTGATAGTTTACACCGATTTCTGAGTCGTCAAGACTGATAATTAATCCCGGGTCAGTGGAACAAATGGTTCCGCCCCCAGATACATTATATATAACAGGAGGAGGGGTGACCGTTACAACAAACGAACAATTATCAGTTCCTGAAGCATTCGTTGCCAACACATTAACTGTAGTAGGACCTGTAGGAAATGCATATGGAAATGTGATATTGGACATGCCCACAGAATAGGTAATCGTTGGAGCCGGACATCCTTCAGCGGTAGCAAGATAGGTTTGTACAGAAGTACAATTTGTTGCTGTTGGATTTACGGTGATATCTGGAGGGCATGACGTTATAGTAGGTGCAATAGATAATGTTGTTACTGTTGGATTTGCATTGCCTGCAATTGACGGATCGTCAGTAAGAAATGTACTAAAATTGCTTCCGCTAATACTTCCCTGATTACTTACTGAACAAATACCCAATGGAAAAGGGTTGTCGATGGTTACATCAAATTGTATGGTTATAGATTTGCCTTGCGCTAAAGTAAATCCTCCGGGGGCTCCCACAGTTACCGTTTCACCTGATATAATCATTGATGCCATAAGATTTGGATTAATCACTTCGTTTTCCGAAGTCATATTTTCATTTTCTGAAATAGTTTTTACAGGTTCTGTTGGTGCGGTTTCATTGGTTTCAGGTTCAGATTTAGCAAAAAAAGTATCTTCTTCAGGGGCAAAATGAGACGGAATCATACATGAAGCTCCGTAACTTATTGTGGCTGTCGGTCCTGAAGCAATAATTCCATTTGTATTTGTATTTAAATTACTGGTCCAGTTGGTCATAACATTTGGACCAACGCCCTGAAGCTGCATAAATGAGGACGGATCTAAATATCTAACCCTGAAAGCTCTTGGATACATAGGAGGCAACGTAAGGTCATTGTTAAGGATATTGCCACATAAAGTGTTGATTGCTGTACCCCCTGGGCTTGTTCCTACTCTTAATACTATTCCTTCCAAACCGGCTACAGTGTTTGTGGTATTCGAAACATTATTGTTGTCCATTGTGACATCCAATCTGGCTCCCGCATTGTTGCCATTGATAGCGATAAAATCAACGGGAGTATCAGTGTTGCTTGAAGCAACATTGTTATTGTTTTTAACCTCTAACAGGGCCTGACCATTTCCTTCATGTAATACCCTGATGTTAGAAAAGGTAGTTGGATTTGTATTAAAGTTTGTTATGTTGGGGTTGCTGTTGACACGACCACTAAAATCTGAGGTAATAAATGTAGAAGCCAAAACAGCCACTTCACCTGAAGATTCTATATTGGTATTATTGAGTATATTGTAATTCATGTTTGCCCCCGGACCGTTGGAACCCACCTCAATACCTGCCATTGGATTGCCGAATCTCTGAATGTCTGAACTACTTATGTTAAAAGTAAAGTTTGAGTTGTCTTCAGCCAGGGCTTGTATACCTTTACTTCCTGCACGGTAAAACTGACTCCCTGTGATATTTACAGTAGCCGTTGATGCACCCGTTGTTCTCATTTCAAAACAATCTGCTCTGCCGATATCGTAATTTGAATTGGCAAAACTACAGTTTGTAACTGTCAGATTGATATTACCTGTGGTATTTCTAATATGACTGTTTCTGGTTTTTGAATTGGAAAAAGAACAGTTTGAGAAAGAACACGTACCTAAAAGATTAATCATTTTTAAGGCATTTTCCTCGATATCTGCTCCGGATCCCGCATTTATTACAGAACAATTAGTCATTGTAAGGTTTGTAACATTATTTCCGTTGATACCTTGTTCCACAGTACCGTTAATATCAACATTTGTCATGGTAATATTATTTACCGCAGATAAGTAGATCGCAGCATTGCATAAAGTGTTTTGGTCTTCATCACAAACTGTGTCCCCTCCCGCATCTGTAGTGTTGGCATTGGTAAGGGTCATGTTTTGCAAGGTAATATTGGTTGCATTTATGATTTCTATACCACGTAAACTTATATTTGATATGGTTCCGCCACTACCATCTGTAGTACCCGTTCCTATGACTTGAAAAGATCCTGTAGTGTTTTGTATTTGAATTCCGTAGGATGCCCCTGACGCACTAATCGAGGTTAAAATAGCGTTTAACGCTCCATTAGCAAGATTGATTCCGACACCTGCACTATTTGAAACCATCACATTTCGTACGAACAAATTTCCGAAATTATTTGCCAAAATACCCGTACCCGTAGTATTTGATACGGTTAAGCCCAGAATATCGTTGTTTTGACCTGTGGTTATACCTGTAGGTGTACCCGTAAGTATTGGGTTACTCCCTCCTAAAGTGGGAACAGACGCCGGAGCAATTGGAGGAAAAACTGAGAAAGACACATTGTTGGAAACACTTGCCAAAGTTCCGATAGCACCCTGGCCAATCAGATGCTGGCCATTCAATAAAACAATACTGCCACTATAACTTCCGGAATAAAGAAAAATATTATCGTTGGGATCATCAACAGCGGTGGAATTAAAAGACGCTACAGAGTTGAATGGCGAATTAATCCTTCCGTCACCACCGGCGGCAGCTGAAGAATTTATAAACCACAGCATTCCGGTAACAGTAATCGTCACAGTGCCTGTGGCATTCATAAAACCATTATTTCCGGTATATGTGAAAGAAGTAGTGCCTTCAAAACCCGCAGCAGGGTTAAAGGTAAAGCTGCCATCAGGATTAAAAGTTACATTTCCTTGTGTTCCCGCAGTATTTATGGATATTACTGTGTATGGTGTTCCGTTCAGATTTAAGTCGTTTGCCAACAGACCTGATGCTGCCGGCACAGATATAGAAACATTACCTACTGTTGAATAACTGTCATTGTTAGCTACCGGTGCAATCATCAAACTTCCACCTACCAGGGTTGTATTGGCATCAATCTGATCGGTAAGAATTACGTTTTCAGCATCCATGGCACCTGCCGCATTTGATATCACAATGGTGTATCTGATGACATCTCCGGGACTTGGTCCTGTGGGCGGAAGATCAGGAGTTACCAAAACAAACGATTTGGTAGCCGACAGGACAGGAGCTAATAACGAGGCCTGGGACGATTTTTTTGGTGTAATATCTTCATCATAACAAAGAATATAGGATATTTTTTGTCCGTTTGCAAGTTTGGTGTAATTTTTTACAAGATCTGCATTCGGGTTTGTATTGGTGCTGAATGACAGCAATACAGTCATGATGAAAGTTGATAAAAACTCCATATGTGGTTGAGGTTATATTGTTAATTCGTTGTATCACAGCTCAATGATAATAATTGTGTAAGTTACTTCATTAAGAGGCCATGATATAAGCCAGCGCAAAATTACATTATTATTATCAAAAAAAATCTATAATTAAATTGTTTAATAAAAATTAATAGTACTTTTGTTGTGTTAAAAGGAAAGTTGAACCCCATTAACAAAAATCCACAAAGTAATATGATGAACAGAAGAAAATTTCTATATTCAGGAAGTTTTGGTTTCTTAGGCCTTCAGGGGGCTCTAAGTGGAGTTGTTTCAATATTTGAAAACGGTCAAACATATGGGTCAGTACAATTTTTAGAGTGGATAGGAGCGAAAAAAAAGAACTTTATTTTAAAAGATAATCAAAACGAAAAACTTTCTGTTTCTTTTCAAAAATATATTGATTTAGGGTATGAAATTAATCCGGGTTTAACTTATGAACTTCAGGATAATCGATTTTTTGTTTTTCAATTAAAAGATAGTTCTAATGTTATAGATGAGGTGATTTTGCTTTTTAAAGGGGATAAAAAGCCTCAATTTATAAGTTCAATCAATCCAAGACAGATCGATTGGTTTTTGAAAAACCGAAACGCTATAGAACATATTTGCGAATCAAATAAAATCCACACGTTTGAATTTCTTTTGCCGGTTGATCAAAAGAGAAAATTTAAAGAAGGCGTTTTTTATTTTGAAAGTTTTTTTGCTCATGTTGGATTTAAAACAATAATCCGTAATGATAAAACCATTTGTGAAGGAATAGTTGAAAATAAAATTGGTGAGAAAATATTAAGCTCTACTGTTGAGTCAACTTTTTACCCATGGAAAAAAGTTTCTTTCATATAACATAATCCATTATTTATGTCCACACCATTTTTAGGAGAAATTAAGATTATAAGTTTCAATTATGCCCCGCAAGGTTGGGCGTTTTGTAATGGACAATTTTTGCCCATAAATCAAAATCAGGCATTATTTGCTTTATTAGGTACAACTTATGGAGGCAATGGTCAGACAACTTTTGCCCTGCCGGATTTACGAGATAGGGTGCCAATACACAGAGGAGCCGGTTTTACTCAAGGTCAAAGTGCTGGTTCTTTTACTCATACTCTGACCATCAATGAAATGCCTCAACATACGCATCAGGTTTTAGCAACTAATGAACAACAAAATACAATTGTTCCCGGGAATACAACGCTTTTTGCCAATGTTGCTCCTTCAGAAATTTATTCCGGAACAAGTTCTCAACCTATGAATTCTCAAATGGTAACAAATACCGGAGGTAATCAGCCACACCAGAATACTCAACCTACTTTGGTTTTGAATTTTTGTATAGCATTACAGGGCATATTTCCTTCACAAAATTAAATACATGTAATATGAGTGCACCTTATGTTGGAGAAATCAGAATGTTTGCAGGTAATTTTGCACCCTTAGGATGGGAGTTATGTCAGGGTCAACTTTTGCCAATAAGTGAAAATGATGTTTTGTTTAATCTGATCGGAACCACTTATGGTGGAGATGGCCAGGAGACTTTTGCATTACCTGATCTTCGTGGAAGGGTTCCTATACATCAATCATCAAATAATCAATTAGCGAGTGCTTTTGGAACAGAATCCGTTACTTTGACAGTCCAGCAAATACCTTCTCATAATCATGTGTTTTTGTCAAACGGTAGTTCTTCCAGTACACCAAATCCCATAGGTGCATTTCCCGGAAGGAATGCTTCAGCAGACCAATACACTACAGATGGTAGTGTCGGTTTTGTAACAATGGCTCCAAATATGGTGAGTAGTGTTGGCGGAAGTCAACCACATGACAATATGATGCCTTTTCTTTGTATAAATTTTATCATTTCATTGTTTGGAATTTATCCGACACCTAATTAATACAATTATGGATCCATTTGTAGCAGAAATCAGAATTGTTGGTTTTAACTTTGCGCCTCAGGGTTGGGCATTTTGTGATGGTCAGATTTTACCATTGTCTCAAAATACAGCTTTATTTTCATTGTTGGGTACAACATATGGGGGTAACGGACTTTCAACATTTGCTTTACCTGACCTTCAGGGAAGAGCTCCCATGCAAGAGGGGCAAGGGCCTGGTTTGTCATTCAGATCAT
The DNA here is from genome assembly GCA_022842725.1 of Saprospiraceae bacterium. GTDB lineage: Bacteria > Bacteroidota > Bacteroidia > Chitinophagales > Saprospiraceae > OLB9. The sequence goes on along the minus strand of JALHOZ010000017.1, from coordinate 2,471 downwards.
TAGGTGAAGAAGGAGGAAGTACATCAGTAACCTTATTGGAGTCGGAAATACCGAATCACAATCATCAGATACGAACAGTTAATGACCCCGGATTACAGTCATCTCCTCAAGGCGCGTTTCCATCCCGGGCAAATATGTATAAATCTTTTCCAGGGTCTACAAGTCCAATGAATGCCAGTATTTTAACACCAAGTGGAGGTTCGTTGCCCCATAACAATATGCAACCTTATCTTACATTAAATTATATCATCGCACTGCAAGGTATATTTCCACCCAGACCATAATTTAAACTCATGTCTTCAGGAAAAAATGATTTTTCCGATGTATTGCCTGTAAATGATTCAATGTTACGTTTTCGTAATATTACAGAAGAAGATAAAGATTGTTTGTTTGAAATTTATAGCAGCACACGGCAAGAAGAGCTTTCATTGACAAACTGGACAGCTGAACAAAAATTGATTTTTCTTAAAAATCAATTCGAAGCCCAACATTTTCATTATCAAAAATATTATGGTGATACATATTTCTGGATAATTTTATATGCTGAAAAAGTTGCAGGCAGATTGTACTTACAGATATCTAATGAAATCAGAATTGTTGATATAACCTTGTTGCCAGAATTTCGAAATAAAAATATTGGAACCGGTATATTAAAGGATATTCAAAATTTGGCTAAAAACCTCTCAAAGAATGTGAGTATACATGTCGAACAGTTTAATCCAGCCCTAAAATTGTATAAGCGGTTAGGGTTTCAAGAGATTGAAACTGTAAATAGTATTTATTTTTTAATGCAATGGAAACCATAATGGATTAATATGACACCTGTTGAAATCGATATAATATTTTATGAAGAACTACGTACAAAAGGTGAATTGGCTATACAATTTGATGAAAATCATCTATTACCGGCTGTAATATCAGAAATTAAAAAATATGAAAAATATAATGGTATAGAAAGAATCCCCTTTTCTGTTATATTTAAGATAAACGAAAAAAATATCTATTGGCACCAAGGGACGTATAAAGTGTTTTATAACGGAACGGAAAGCATAGAAGTTTTTTTGGTCCCCATTGGTTTGGATGTTGATGGAATGCTTTATGAAGCAGTATATTCATAAAGTAATTATGATTTATTTAAAAAATACGCTGTTTTAGTTTCAAAAGAATCTTTTTTGAAAAATAATATTTTTTAAAGTGTTATAAGAATGTACCCGCTAAATTCTTGTTATGTTTATTTTACATAGAGGCTGGTTTTACTTTAATGACCACCCCATATCTAATAAAAGCCCAAAATAAAATATTATTTTTTTTTCAGAAAGGGCACCATAAGATCTTTTATGAAACGATCAAACATTGTAGGTTCGGTTAGACAACATGATGGAACAGATATAAGTTCTGAAAACCACATAGTACGTTTTATTCCATTCATTTTATTAAAATGATGTTATATAAATATTGTTAGTGTCAGGTGGTTATAAAAAAAAGAACCCATGATGTTATTATCATGGGTTCTTTTTTTATGAGTTGGGAATAAAACTTTCTGAAACTTGTTCAGATTATTCCACGATGATCATTTTTTTAGTAGCAGTGAAGTCACCACTTTCTAATTTGTAATACAACAAACCGGAAGTACCTAATTGTTCTTTGTTGTAAACTTCCGTGTTTATACCTTGTACAGCATCGATGTTTCTGATGTTGATTAATTTTCCGATTACATCGTACACTGTCAAAGTAGCTTTGTTTGCTTTAGGCATAAAGAAACTTACTTTAGTCTGACCTTTGAATGGGTTAGGCTCGTTTTGGAACAATTGGATATCAGCTGAAGCACTTTCGCTACCTACTGTTAATCCGATATTCTGAACTTTCATATTTGAACCAACATAAGATTCTGCTGAAGTTACATGAGAGTTGATATACATCATTTCACTCAATAAAGTAGCTTTGTTAGCTTTCAATACGATAGTGAATAATACATCATCCACTCTTCTTGTTTCTGCAGTTGTTGAAGCAAAGCTCATGGTAATCATCTCGTCAGAGATAACTCCTACATTACTTTCATTGATTTCGAGCGTTCCGGGAATAACATTTACAAAGCATGCGCCTTCTACATTCATGGTGAACTGGAATCCGAAAACCTCATTGAAGTTTGATGCAGTTACAGGAACTTCTACTGTTTCACCAGCTTCAACATTTCTGTTTTCAGCTGTAAGGTTCAGGGTAGTAGAGGTTCTGTGTTGACCTGTCGCGTTCATTACATCTGTTGTAGCTGTACCATTGACATCTCCGATTTTAACACCTACAAAATTGATATTGTTACGTTGTGTTGAATCGGATGGAATATCCATTCTGTCTACAAACGGGAAGACATGACTCATATCCATTGGATATTTTGTATCAATGAATCTCCAGCTTTGGTTTGTAAAACGAGTGGAAGTACCGAGAATGAGTTTTCTGAGTTCGACAAGGTCAAC
>JALHOZ010000016.1 GCA_022842725.1 Saprospiraceae bacterium | reverse complement strand
GTTACCGACAGCAAAGGCTGTGTAGCTAATAGCAGCGTACAAGCGACTGTCAATCCGAATCCAACAGTACAAACCACAACAACAGAAATATGTGCCGGCTCAACATTGGAAGTTAATTCAACCCCAAGCGGCGGAACACCTGGATATACGTATGTATGGAGTGGTCCGAACGGTTATAGTGCAACCACACAAAATGTAGGCAGAGCAAACGCTACACCAGCGATGAGTGGATTGTACAGTGTTACAGTTACCGACAGCAAAGGTTGTGTTGCGAATAGCAGCATACAGGCGACTGTCAATCCGAATCCAACAGTACAAACAACGACGACAGAAATATGTGCCGGTTCTACATTGGAAGTTAATTCAACACCAAGCGGTGGTACACCTGGATATACGTATGTATGGAGTGGTCCAAGCGGATTCAGTGCAACTACACAAAATGTAAGCAGAGCAAACGCTACACCTGCGATGAGCGGCTTGTACAGTGTTACAGTTACCGACAGCAAAGGTTGTGTTGCTAACAGCAGCGTACAAGCGACGGTCAATCCTAATCCAACAGTACAAACCACAACAACAGAAATATGTGCGGGCTCAACGTTGGAAGTTAATTCGACACCGAGTGGAGGTACACCAGGATACACCTATGTATGGAGTGGTCCGAACGGTTATAGTGCAATGACACAAAATGTAAGCAGAACAAACGCTACACCAGCGATGAGTGGATTGTACAGTGTTACAGTAACCGACAGCAAAGGCTGTGTTGCGAATAGCAGCGTACAAGCGACGGTCAATCCTAATCCAACAGTACAAACCACAACAACAGAAATATGTGCGGGCTCAACGTTGGAAGTTAATTCGACACCTAGTGGTGGAACACCTGGTTATACGTATGTATGGAGTGGTCCAAGCGGATTCAGTGCAACGACACAAAATGTAAGCAGAGCAAACGCTACACCAGCGATGAGTGGATTGTACAGTGTCACAGTTACCGACAGCAAAGGCTGTGTGGCTAACAGCAGCGTACAAGCGACGGTCAATCCGAATCCAACAGTACAAACCACAACAACAGAAGTATGTGCAGGCTCAACGCTTGCAGTTAATTCGACACCTAGTGGAGGTACACCAGGATACACCTATGTATGGAGTGGTCCGAACGGTTATAGTGCAATGACACAAAATGTAAGCAGAGCAAACGCTACACCAGCGATGAGTGGATTGTACAGTGTTACAGTTACCGACAGCAAAGGCTGTGTAGCTAACAGCAGCGTACAAGCGACTGTCAATCCGAATCCAACAGTACAAACCACAACAACAGAAATATGTGCCGGCTCAACATTGGAAGTTAATTCAACGCCAAGCGGCGGCACACCTGGTTATACGTATGTATGGAGTGGTCCAAGCGGATTCAGTGCAAGCACACAAAATGTAAGCAGAGCAAACGCCACACCTGCGATGAGCGGCTTGTACAGTGTTACAGTTACCGACAGTAAAGGTTGTGTTGCGAATAGCAGCATACAGGCGATTGTAAATCCTGGGTCAACAGTACAGGTTGTCACATCTGAAGTTTGTACCGGATCAACATTGGAGATTAACGCAACACCAAACGGCGGCACACCAGGTTATACGTACGTATGGAGTGGTCCGAACGGGTTTAGTGCAACAACTCAAAATATTGTCAGGGCGAATGCAACGCCTGCGATGAGCGGACTGTATAGTGTTACAGTTACCGACAGCAAAGGTTGTGTTTCAAACAGTAGTGTTCAGGCAACGGTCAATCCAAATCCAACAATCCAGGCTACCAGCAATGAAGTTTGTGTTGGTTCAACATTACTTATTACATCTACTCCAAATGGAGGTACCCCTGGTTACACCTATGTATGGAGCGGTCCGAATGGATTTAGTGCAACTACTCAGAATGTTACACGACCAAATGTTACCATTACCATGGCAGGAGGATACGTAGTGACTGTAACGGACAGCAAAGGTTGTTCAGCTACAAGCGCAGTTTCAACTACAGTAAATCCAAATCCGGCAGTGGTTTTAAGTGCACCAGCTGTTTGTGCAGGTTCTACATTAGAAATTAGTTCAACACCAAGCGGGGGTACACCTGGATATACATATGTATGGAACGGACCAAACGGTTTTAGTGCAACAACACAAAATGTCAGCAGGCCAGATGCAACAGTTGCTATGAGCGGATTGTACAGCGTTACCGTCACAGACAATAAAGGTTGTAGTTCTACAAACAACAGCATCACGGCAACGGTGGAACCAAAAGCATTTGTTGGAGATTTTGTATGGGAGGATATAAATGGAAATGGAAGACAGGATATTAATGAGCCGGGAATAAACGGTGTATCCGTCAATTTGTTTAATGCTTCTAATAATGCCCTTGTTGCTTCTACATTAACAGCTTCAAGAAGTGGTAATGCAGGTTATTATCAGTTTGAGGTTTGTAAAGGTAGCTATTACATTGTGTTTGGCGAAGTATCTGAATATAGTAGAACACCTAAAAATGCTCCGGGCACAAATGATGGAAATGATAGTAATCCAAATACTACAACGGGTAGAACAGATAATTTTAACCTGAATCCGGGAGACAACAATAATACTATCGATGCCGGATATTATAAGCTTGCCAGATTGGGAGATTATGTTTGGGAAGATTCAGATGTTGATGGTATCCAGGATGACAATGAATCCGGAATTTCAGGAGTTACCGTAAGACTTTTGGATGAAAACGGAAACCAAATAAGGTTTACAGTTACCAATTTGAGTGGTTTCTATTTATTCGACAATCTTGCACCAGGAAATTACATTGTCAAATTTGACACTAAAGCTGGTTATATTCCAACTGCCAATGAAAGAGGAGGAGATGAGGAAAAGGACAGTGACGCAGATCCGGTTACAGGTAGAGCACCTTTAGTAACATTGGTTTCCGGTCAGTCTGATCTGACCATTGATGCCGGATTCTACAGATTGGCACGTATCGGAGATTTTGTTTGGGAGGACACCAACCTGAACAATGTACAAGATGCTTTTGAACCTGCACTACAAAATGTAACAGTGACTTTAAATGGTGTTAGAGGAACAGATGGAAGTATTGTAAATTTATCCACTACCACAGATAACATGGGAAGATATGATTTCAACAATCTTACTCCGGGTTCATATACAGTTACATTTACAAGACCAGGCAGCCAATATCTTTCTGTTGTACCTAATTTTGGTTCAAATGATGCTATAGATAGTGACGCAGATGCCGTCACAGGTCAAACACAATCATATCAGTTGAAATCCGGGGAATACAACAATACAGTTGACGCCGGTTATTACAGATGTGCCAAAGTGGGTGATTTTGTATGGTTAGACTTTGGAAGCAATGCTAACGTTCAGGATGGTGGTGATTTAGGTATTAACAATGTTCAGGTTCAGCTTTTCCAAGCCTTCACTAACACATTGATTGAAACACAGTTCACCAGAAATAGTCCGATTGACGGAAGACCGGGTTATTATTTATTTGATTGTGTGCGACCGGGCACCTACTATATTAAAGTAAGCAGACCTACCCCGGGTGTTGGAGTAACCAGATATGAATTTGTTGTTCCTAATCAGGGAGGTGATGATATGCTGGACAGTGATGTGGTTGATTTTATAAACGGAACAACCCTCAACTTTACAGTTGGATATGCTCAGACAATATTGGATATTGATATTGGATTTATCAGCATATTGCCGGTTGATGTTAAAGAACTTTCAGGATGGTGGAATAAGGACAAAGATGTGAATCAATTGAGATGGGTAACCACCAAAGAGATCAATAACAGTCATTTCATTATTGAAAGAAGTCTTGATGAAGGTCAGTTTGTTGAATACGCCAAAATTAACGGGAAAGGATTCAGCAACAACGAAGTTGTATATGAATATAATGATTGGGATATCTCCTTAGACGGCATTTATGAATACAGAGTTAAACAAGTAGATTTTGATGGTAAGAATACAGAAATTGGAACGGTTTCAATTAAAGTTAATCGTGACGAATTAATCGGTGTTCAAGTTTATCCTAACCCAACAAAAGACAATGTTCAACTGAAAATAGATGCAGTCGCAGGACAAAATGTTTCTTATGACTTATATGACGGAACCGGTCGTTTGGTATTGACAAAAAATGTAGGAGAAATTTTACATTCCGGCAGCGATACATATAATGTGGAAATGTATAATCTGATTCAAGGAGTATATTATCTGCGTTTAAACATTGGTAATGAGACTTTTGTCCGTAAGTTGATCAAGATTGAATAATATATCAACGTTTTAAAAAGTATTAAGGGAATGGTCCTCGGATCATTCCCTTTTTTTATACATGTACACATAAATCATTAATAACCATCGGATTTATGGCCGTAAAAGATGCAAAAACAAAAAAGTGTGATAGTCAGGTGAGTTGAAAATCATAATATGTTTTGAAGATCTTATAATATTATACATTTTCCCGGTTTCATGTGACCTGATAGGGAATATATCCTTGATCTGACGACGAAATCTGATTTTATACGTTGGAGATTTTGTTGGCTAGTCTCCTTTCCTTCATCTCGTTCAAAATACGAGAATGATTGGTTTCATAGGATCCGGGTTACATTATATTGATTTAAAGTGTATTATATGCAGCATAAAAAGAATAGCGGTGAATTATGAATATATAAGGAACTGTGAGTATATCAGATAGAAGTTTTATAAAATTGGTTTGGAAAGTATGAAAAAAAGATGAGTTCTTTGCAGAATCATATCAGCAATCAGAAGCTTTTGATATTTTTTGGAAACATTATAGAATAGACCTTTCTTTCACTTTCAATCAAAACCAAAGGATCGAAATATATTCGTGGTAAAAGATTGATATTAAGATGAGCAATTCTTCCGAAAGCAGGCTTTTCTTTTGAACATCTTGTTTGTAAATAATCTTAAACAAAAGGCAGGTTACTTACAATATTCCTCTTAGGAAGAACCACCTTGAAGAGTTTAAAATTACACGTATTTTTTAATGCAAGATGATTTCAGAATTGATGGAAACTTCATCTGTGGATTTTATATTGTTTATTTCCATCAATTTTTCCAATGGAATCTGATAAGTTAAAGCAATTTCAACCAAAGATTCTTTCCTTTTCAAAAAGTGTTTTTTCGCAGCATTATTTCTAGGATATTTTATAGAAGAGGCGTAGTCAGAAATTTTTTCTGAAACAACTTCCCGCATGTTGGATTTTAGAAATAACATATCTGATTTATTCTGGTCCGAAGCATTTGTCAATAAAGAATTCGTGCTGTCATTAGACGCGGTATTGTTTACATAAGAAGAGAGAAAAACCAGATCCTCAAATCTTTTTGTTTTTTCCAGATAGGTAAACATCACAGGCTCTGGTAAAATTAAAAAATATTTTCCTTCATCATTCTGTGGGATAATATCTTTTACATAAATAGGGTTTAATTTTTTAATTATAGAAATATCCAAAGAAAGTTCTTCACTTAAGGATTTAAATGATGTTTTATTATACATTTTTATAATCCCTGTATTTTTGTATTCTTCGGCCGGTTCAATAGGTTCCAAATCATGTAAATAGTAGTAATTCATCAGATAGCTCATGGCAATAAATTTTGGAACATACTCCCTTGTTTCTTTTGGAAGAAAAGGAGCCACTTTCCAATAATTTGTTGAACCACCTGCTTTTTTGATTGCTTTGTTGAGGTTACCCGGACCGCAATTGTAGGCAGCAAGAGCAATAGTCCAATTACCATATATATTATATAAGACCTGTAGATAGTCAAGCGCTTTATCTGTAGAAATTTCAATATCTCTTCTTTCGTCAATATATTTACTTACTTCCATACCATAAAGTTGGGCAGTTCCTTTCATAAATTGCCATAAACCGGCAGCACCTTGTCTGGAAACAGCATCAGGTTGAAGGCTCGACTCTATGACGGCTATGTATTTTAGCTCATCAGGCAATCCTTTTGACCTAAGTGCATTTTCAATTTTTGGAAAATACAGCGATGTCCGCCCTAAGATATAACGACTGTCTTTGCTTTTTTTGTTGACGACAAAGTCAATTTGTTCTTCAACCAAATCATTCATCCTGATGTCAATAACTGTATTGAGGTTGTGAATTCTTTCGGTATAATCTGACTTTTTTGAAGCAGAAGTAGACGCGGGGGCTAAAAATGATATTACTAAAAAAGATAGTGTTACCAACTCTTTCATGGGATATGGTTTCTTGTTTACAAAAAGGGTTTTCGGGAAGATTAACTTCTATAAAGCAATAAAACGCTCTATAACCGATTAAACCCGTACCTTGTCTGAAACAGACAAATGGATTAATAATCAGTCGTTAGGTTGGTGGTACTCATTAGAGAACCGCAAATATAACGCCAAAAACTATAAAAAAGAGGTTTAAATTTCATTTGTTATCAAATATTTGGGGAAAATTAACAAAAAACGAACATTTTTGTTACTCAAACAGGAGATGATATTATTTTTAAGGTAGTTCCTTATAAATGTATGACATCTTGTCATATCTTTATGATTTCATAGATCTTGTGTCCATTTTATCATTTCTATAAAATAAACAATAGAAGAAATATGTAATAAAACAACACAAAATGATCTTTTATGTATGGGATTTTAAACAACAAATGAATCAGTTTCAAAACATATTTTTTCGCCCAAAGAATCAAACCGGCATCAATGTATTGATGTTTGACCTGCTGGACTATTTGAGACATTTATATATTTTGGTTTTTCTGTTATCTTTTATTGTAGCAAGTGTAAATGCGCAAAGTATTAACACAGAATTTGGGAAAAACAGGATTCAATATCATGATGACTTTTCAGACTGGTGGCAATATGAAACGCAAAACTTCATAACATATTGGTATGGAAAGAGCAGGAATGTTGCCGTACATACACTTTTGTTGGCCGAGCAGGATCATAATGATCTTCAAAAATTGCTTGAACATAAAATTAATGACAAAATTGAAATCATAGTTTATCTTGACATTTCGGATTTAAAACAGAGCAATATCGGTACTGAAGAAACTTTTGTAAACAAAACCGGTGAAACTAAAATCATCGGCAATAAAATGTTTGTTTATTTTGACGGAAATCATGCAAATCTGAGAAAGAAGATCAAGGAGGGTATTGCAAACGTTTATCTTAATCACATGCTTTTTGGTTCTAACTTTCAGGAGATTATTCAGAATGCCTTACTTATGAATATTCCCGCCTGGTATCGCACCGGAATAGTTAATTATTCTGCTCAGGGATGGAATATGTACATTGAAGATGAACTTCGTGATGTTTGGAATTCCGACCCTAAAATGCGTAGTTTTAAAAAATTATCTTTAGAACATCCCCGATTGGCCGGACACTCTTTTTGGTATTTTGTAGAACAAAATTACGGTAAATCTTCCATTTCTAATATTTTGTACCTCACGAAGATCAGCAGAGGTATCGACAATAGCTTTTTATATGTGTTGAATGAAGATTTAAAAAGTGTGCAACAGGAATGGTCCAAATTTTTTATTCAATATTTTGATGGTGAAAACGAACTTTTTGATGTCTACAGCAAAGAAAACGAACTTTCTTTAAAAAAGAGAAAGGAAGTGCCTGTGAGCCAATTATCGTATAGTCCTAATGGGAAATATCTGGCATATAATCGTAATGACAGGGGTAAAAGCCGCATATATATCAAGGATTTGGAAACGGGTAAACACAAAAAGGTGTTTTCTCACGGCTTTATAAATGATTTTCAGGAGACGGATTACAATTATCCTTTGTTTTCATGGTTTCCTAATGATGACATTTTGGTAATTTGTTATGAACACAGAGATGTTATAAAATTAAAAAAAATAGACATCAAAAAAAATACAAAAGAGGAACAAATTATACCGGAGGCCATTCAGAGAATATACAGTATGGCTGTTGTTGACAAAAACGAATTTGTATTTTCAGCTTCAACCAATGGTTTTTCGGACCTTATCCGATATAAGTACAAGACCAGAAACGTTGAAAACCTAACCAAAGATTATTTTGATGATCTCGATGTGACTCTTGGTGAACTGAATGGCAAAAATGGTCTGCTTTTTTCTTCAAACAGAGCCGGCAAAGATGAGACCCTTCCTAAAATGGATACGATAATCCCTCAAAAGGTTTTTAATGTTTATTTTTATTCTTTTGAAGACACGATCAACAAAATAGTAAAATTGACCGATAAATTATTTACCAATGCCAGGTTTCCTCAGGTTTATGATGAAAACTCTTTTCTTTTTATGTCAGAAGAAAGTGGTATGGTTAACATCAAAAAGAAGAATGTTGACTCAAATCAGGAATCTTTTTTAACCAATATCGACAGAAATATAATAAGATATACATATTCTAAACAACTTAACAACCTGACGTCAACCTTTTATCATTCAGGGTCTTATACAGTAAAAAATCAAAAGGTACAGACAGGCTTTAGTGTAAAACCGGACCCGACACCATTAACTTTACGGTTAAACGGAGGAGGTCTTATGGTACAACAAATGGAAAATGAACAGGAAAAGGTAGTTGTTGAAATTCCGGAGGAATATTTATTTCAGTCAAAATTTGAAAGTCAGTCAAAAGACAGAAGGTCGATTGAAAAAGAAGAAAAACAAATAACAGTCTCCAAACAAAATATATTACAAGGAAACAAAACACCAGATCAACAAATCACCAAAACATCATTTAATCCTGCCAGAATAACTACAGCTAATAAGAGGTTCAGTCTACATAAAGTGACTACAAAATTTGATAACGATATTTTGTTTGAAGGACTCGAGTCCTACACAGGAGACAGACAACAACTGTTGGGAACTCCGATGGGTTTTTTGATGAAGGCCAATATCAAAGATTTATTTGAAGACTATTCTATAGATATTGGTACCAGATTACCTTTATTGTTAAATGGTTCGGAGTTTTTTATTGTCTTTGACAACAAAAAGAAGCTGATAGACCGCCGTATGGCTTTATATAGAAAGTCACAATCATATAGTAATCCTGAAAACAACCAACCGGGATCTTTGGCGCCAACCAGATCCGTTAAAGTCAGTACCCTGGGACTCTATCAATGGAAAATTCCGTTTAATATTTACAAAAGTTTCAGGATTACCTCACAACTCAGATTTGACAGGTTTTATGAAAAAAGTACGGAGAACGTAAGCCTTAACGAACCGTTTACCACTGAGCAAAGGGTTTCTTTACGTGGAGAATATATTTTTGATAATTCACACGATGAAAGTGTTAATATCAAATTTGGTACAAGGTACAAGGTATATGTAGAAGCCATTAATACATTTAATGTAAAACTGATAGATGGTTTTGAATTTGACGCATCAAAAGGATTTGCGACAATCATAGGTTTTGACGCAAGACATTATATACCGGTTTTAAAACATTCGGTTTTGGCGCTGAGAGCAGCCGGAGCATCTTCTTTTGGTTCAAACAGGATGCTGTATTATCTCGGAGGTATGGAAAATTGGCTTTTTCCTTCTTTTGATAATACCATACCACAAAGAACGGATATTGATTTTGCCTATAAGGCCAATATCGGGCAATTGAGAGGATTTAATAATAATATAAGAAATGGAACCACCTATGTTTTGGGCAATGTAGAATTACGGATTCCATTTGTTCAATATATTTTGGGAAAAAACAAAGGATCATCTTTTTTTAGAAATATGCAAATAACAGGATTTTTTGATGTTGGTACTGCCTGGTATGGTTCTTCTCCGTACAGCAAATTGAATCCTTTAAATTCTGTTACTGTTGAAAGTCCTCCTATCATAAGGCTGGAAGTCGAATATTTTAAAGATCCTGCTGTATTTGGTTTAGGTTACGGCTTCAGGACGCAACTATTCGGATATTTTGTAAAATTTGATCATGCCTGGGGTATAGAAACCGGAAAGTTTCAGAGACCTCTTTATTATCTGACTTTAGGGCAGGATTTTTAAATAATTTTTTTGGTATACACCAAAAAAGTAAAATGATGCATCTTCAAATAAAGCACAAAAAGTTGGGCAGAAGTATTTATTTTTATTCAGCTGTAATATGGACATTAGTCATTATTATTCTGTCTTTATTATCTGCCGCGAAAATGAAAGAGTTGCAGGTTGTAGATATATTAGGAATCGATAAAGCAGGACACATTTTTTTTTATGTAATATTGTCCTTTTTATGGGCTAAAGCGGCCGGAATAAATGGTAAATCTCAAGGTTTAATAATTTTTTTGTGTATTTCTTTTGGTTTTTTTCTGGAAATACTCCAATTTTACCTTTCCATTGGAAGAACATTTGATTTTTACGATGCTCTTGCCAATGTGCTAGGCGTATTTATAGGAATATTCCTATTCAATAAAACACTAAAAACAAATTAGCATGTTCAAAGAATTAGAAGTTTCAGGGACAGGCGTGTTGGTTTTTTATATTTTGATTGCCTTGATGATCTTGGGATTGATTTACTTTTTCAGAAGAAAGTATTCTCAATATTCATTAGAACAGTTAAGAAACAACAATCAAAACTTAAAAAATTCCGACTTAGGTAGCCGGACTAAGTTTCCCGAAGTTGACAACTTTAAGTTATCCAAAAGTTTTATAAACTTTGGATTCGCTTCTGCTATGGCAATTTCATTGGTTACCATGAGTTGGACTGTGTATGAAAAGAAAATTTTGATCACAGATGACATGATGGATTTTGATGATGAGGTAGAGGTAGAAATACCACGTACAGCAGAACCACCACCACCGCCACCACCACCACCGCCACCGGTTATTCAGGAGGTTCCGGACGAGGTTAAAGTAGAAGAAACCAAGTTTGAAAGTCAGGATGTTCAGGAGGAGACAACCGTACAGGCACCGGTAGCCAGTAATGCACCACCGCCACCACCACCGCCACCACCACCGCCACCACCAGCGGAAGAAATCTTTAAAAAGGTTGAACAGATGCCACGGTTTCCGGGTTGTGAAGACATGAAAGGTTCGGACGCAGAGAAAGAAGAATGTGCCAAAAAGAAACTTTTAGAGTTTATTTATGGCAATCTTAAATATCCTGCTATTGCCAGAGAAAACGGTGTGGAAGGTAATGTCGTGGTTCAATTTGTTGTCGACAAAGATGGTTCTGTAAAAGATATCAATGTTGTAAGAGACATTGGTGCCGGTTGCGGAACTGCAGCACAGACAGCAGTAGATGCAATGAACAGTATGGGAAAAAAATGGACACCGGGCAAACAGCTTGGAAGACCGGTAAAAGTACTTTATACACTGCCGATCAGATTCAAACTCGAGTAGTTGTTCACAAATATTATTATAGAAGGCTTATACGTGTATTCCATTGTATAAGCCTTCTTTATTTTATAAAATCTCATCTGGTCCATCATATATTAGTTTGTTTATTCAATAGCCAACTTATTATTTTAAAAAATGATTACGTACCAAAAATTGCATCTTATATTTTCTATCGTTCTGATGTCCGGCTCATTATGGATGTACAAATCTTCGGTCAATCCTTCCATCATACACTTAAGCCCGTTTTTACTTGGTATTATTTTATTGAGCTTAAATAATGGAATACGGGATGGGGCGAAAGAGCAAAAAAAAGTATCCTTCTACATTGCCTTGTCATCTGTTGTCGTTTTTCTTCTTTTGATCTTTATACCCAATGTATGGAAAGACGAAGGATTTACACCTAATCTCATCATCATGATGGCCACGGCAGTTATTGTTGTTTTGTTCGATATATTTGACAAATCCAAAAAAACTAAAGCCAGGTAGTATCTCTGTAGGAAAACTTATCAGGATAATCTGTAGTATAATGAAGTCCACGGCTTTCTTTTCTCATGTTGGCAGCCTTAGTTATCAGATATGCTATGGTTATCAGATTTCTCAATTCACACAACTGTGGAGACAAGGTCGTTGTGTGGTATAAATTTTCAGTTTCTTTATATAATATCTCAAGTCTGTCCAAAGCTCTTTTCAGACGGACATCAGATCTGACAATACCGACATAACTACTCATTATTTCTTTTAGTTCTTTGAGACTCTGGGTAATTAATACCATTTCCTTGGGTTCCGTTGTACCTTCTGCATTCCAGTCAGGAATATTGTTTTGAAGACTAACTCCATCAATGGTATCCATAATATCTCTCTGTATTCTTTCAGCAAAAACCAATCCTTCCAGTAATGAGTTTGAGGCCAGCCTGTTTGCACCGTGCAATCCTGTATTGGTGCATTCACCGGCTGCATACAAGCGGTTAACAGAGGTTTTGCCCATTTCATCTGTGTTGATACCTCCACATATGTAATGACATGCGGGGACTACAGGGATGTAATCTTTGGCAGGGTCAATACCTAAACTTTTGCATTTATCGGTTATGTTAGGAAAATGGGTGTAAAAAGCTTCCTGATTCAGATGGGTACAATCCAGATAAACAAATTCTTCTCCACGAATTTTCATTTCATTGTCTATGGCTCTGGCTACGATATCTCTGGGAGCAAGAGACAATCTTTTGTCATATTTGTGCATAAATTCTTTGCCATCACTCGTTTTTAGGATGGCTCCGAAACCTCTTACTGCTTCCGAAACCAGAAATGCCGGATTATCACCAGCCGGATTATATAAAGAAGTGGGATGAAACTGTACAAATTCCATGTTGGCAACTCTTCCTTTTGCTCTGTAAAACATGGCTATACCATCGCCTGTAGCTATGACAGGGTTTGTAGTTGCTTTGTATACCTGACCGGCACCTCCGGTTGCCAACACAGTGACTTTTGACAAAAAAGTTTCAATTTCTTTTGTTTTTTTGTTCAGCACATAAGCTCCGTAACATTCGATATCAGGAGTAAGTCTGGTAATATTCCTTCCCAAATGATGCTGGGTTATGATATCAATAGCGTAATAATGTTCGTGAAAGGTTATATTTGAATATTCCTTAGCTTTATCATTTAATGTTCGCTGTATTTCCCATCCGGTAATATCTTTATAATGCAGGATCCTGTTTTCAGAATGGCCGCCTTCTTTACCAAGATCGTAGTTACCTTCCTTGTTTTTATCAAACCGCGCACCCCAATCAATAATATCAGCTATACGTTCAGGTCCTTCTTTTACTACGATTTCTACTATCTTTTCATTACAAATACCATCGCCCGCATCCAGTGTATCCTCAATATGTTTTTGAAAATTATCCAGACTTTTGTCCCAAACGGCAGCCACACCACCTTGTGCATAACTGGTATTGCTTTCTTTTTCCGTACTTTTGGTCAGAACAGTGACAGAAAGGTCGGGTCTTTTCTGAGCCAGTCTGATAGCTAATGAATATCCGGCGACTCCTGCGCCAATGATTAAAACATCTGATTGATTCACATTTATTCTGTTAGACTTCTAAAATCAAGAATATTTCCCATTTCAAAACAAAGACGACATCTTGGCTCGTATTTATCCTTTTCTCCCAAAACAACCGTTTCTTCTTCGTCACTCAGGCGATAAGAGTGGGTTGCCAGATTTCCGCAATGTGGACAAATAGCATGAACCTTGGTAATATATTCAGCTACCGAGAGCAAAGACGGCATAGGTCCGAACGGCCGTCCTTTGTAATCCATATCCAGGCCTGCGATGATGACGCGGATCCCTTTGATCGCAAGTTTTTGACAAACTTCCGGCAAATGTTCGTCAAAAAATTGAGCTTCATCAATACCGACTACATTAATATCCGATACGTGTTGGTAAATTTCTTTACTGGTACGGATGGGAATGCTGTCTATACTGTTTTCATCGTGGGATACTACTTTTTCAATATCGTAGCGGATATCTTTTTCAGGTTTGAAGATTTGAATTCTTTGATTGGCATATTTGGCTCTGCGAATCCTTCTGATCAATTCTTCTGTTTTTCCGGAAAACATAGATCCGCAAATGACTTCTATCCAGCCACTGCGTTGATTCCGAAAACTTGGTTCTAAAAACATATAAAAAATTTCCTTTGCAAAGGTAAAATAAATCTGTTGCTACATGGTTGATTGACAGAAAAATTCGATTCTTATGATGAGGTCTTTATGACAAAAAACCTGAATATTTGTTTATCACACTTGTTGCCGGATATATTTGAAATGATATTTTTCACTAAAAACTGATAAATCTTCTTCAACAAAATTTTCTTCAATAAAGTCGGGAATGTCAAAAAGGCCGTCACCTTCCCTATATATCAAGGTTACCGGAACTAAAGGACAATTATTATCCAGACATTGGATGAGAGAGGCTTGATTGGCATACACATAAAACTCTCTTTTGTATAATATGCAGGGTATTGGATTCAAGAAAAAATCTGATTGTATCTCTTGGTAATTGTCTGAAAAATCCTGCGCTACAGTTGACCGGGTCGGTAAAATCCGAAGAGGAGATAACCAGATTTTAGGGGCATTTTGGTTTTCGCAGTAACTTTTGTACAAGGAAATTATCAACTGTGTGACTTCGTTTATGCTGGCCGAGGAGGTGTCAACCAAGGCATCAAAATCGGTAAACAACCCGGGTTTAACACCGTAATTAGTGGCAAATCTTTGGTTTTCACTTTCTCTTCTTTCCCTCAACTCTTTGATTTTACCCTGAACATCGTTGGCTGCCGGCTCACCTATTCGTTTGTCATCTTTTAAAACCCTGGTGGCAGCGACTTCATCCAAAGCCATAAGATATATTTTAAAAGAAGAATTTATAAAGTGCCACGCAAGTCTTGAATCTAAAATATGAGGCTCTTTGACGTTGTTTATTTCCTTTACTTTGTTATCAATATAATCGTCAATGTGGAGGTTTTGATCCGTAAAACGATTAAACTCCAACGTGTTCATTCCCATTTCCTGAGCAAGATTACGTTGTATTTGTCCTGTCGACAGATACGTAAAGCCCAAAATCCGGCAAAGTTCTTTCGCTACTGTGCTTTTGCCGCTTCCTAAGTCTCCGGTAATGGTGATATGCATATGTGATATTGTTGTAAAAGGCAGCAAAAGTAATCCATTCTGCAGACTTTTACTTAAAGCCCGGCATCATTTCTTGTTATGATGGTGATCATTTTAAAATTGATATTATAAAAGTATTTTTGTAAAAAAGAAAATATGATTAAAGAAGTAAGCGGAGACATTTTATTGTCAGATTCCAAAACCATAGTTCAAAGTGTTGCTCCAATGGATCATTGTGATCAGGGATTGGCCTTGGCTTTAAGAGAGAGATATCCCTCCATGGTCAAAGATTTCAGACATTTTTGCAAATTACACAACCCCAAACCAGGTGAGATATGGGCTTGGGGAGGAGTAGGTGGTGTTCAGATTGTCAACCTGCTTTGTCAGGAATCTGCAGAACATTCCAAAGGTGGTCGTCCCGGAAAGGCGTCTTTAAGTAATGTGGATTATGCATTAAAAGAGCTTGCCAAGTGGATTATAAAGGAAAATATTGACAGATTATCCATTCCCAAAATCGCTACAGGTGTTGGTGGTTTGGAATGGGATGATGTCAGAAATTCCATCCACAAACAATTAAATGATTTACCGTCACAAATATTTGTCTATTCAACCTACCAAAAAGGGGTTAAAGCAAAAGAAGAATAAACAAATACAGTTCCGATCAGGCAGTAATGACTGGCTCGGCCAAAATTCTATGGTTTACTTTGGCCTTTTTAAGCATGTCATTTTTGTTTTTTGATTCCTGAATAAGGGTGTCGACCTCTTTTTTTGTTTGCTCAAATTCTTTTTGAAGCAATTCAAGATTTTTTAATTGTGCATTGGAAGGTACACCGGGATAATTGACAATTTCGCTGTACAAGGCAGCTATTTTTTCACGTAGTCGGGGTTCAGCCTGACCTACATAATTGTCACCGGTTAGTACCACCATTTTTTCTTTGGTTTGGTCCAATTGTTTTTTGTATCCGTTCAGGTTCAACTTTTTTGCCAACTTTTTATCTTTGATCAACGCTGAAGCTTCTTCTGTGGTTTTGATTAAAAGGTCCATTTTTTCTACTTCTTTGGCAAGATTTTCAGACATACGATAAAGCATCATACTTTTTACATATTGCGTTTTTCTTTCTGCCTCTGAGATAATGGATTGGTCTGCATATTTCAGATTTATGTCCTGTTCAAAAACCTGATTGCCTTTTGTCATTCTGACTTTATACTTGCCGGACGGATATTTTGGTGCAGAAAAACCTCCAAAAGTTAGTGTTTTACCCTTTGCTACTTTTGGCATCTGATGGGTATAGTTCCACAAAACTTCGTTCAGACCTTTGCTTTTTCCGGGAGGAAGATCAGCCACCTTATTACCTTCTTCATCAAATATTTCCAGGGTCATTTTACCAAAAGTGTGTCTTTTATTCATATAGTACACGATCCTGGCAGCGGTAGTTGGATTATCTCCTGTAAACTCTCCGACTTGTGGAAATTCCTGAAAAGTCACCGTTTCATTGATTGTGTTTGGTCTGAGATCCACAAAAACAAAATCTTTATCTAAAAAGGCAGGCTCTATTTTTTGAACCGCTGTCAGGTCATCAATGATGATTATTCCCCTTCCATGCGTCCCCAGGATTAATGCATTTTCTTCTTTGTGAATGGTCATATAATGGATAGCAACAGAAGGAACATTGTTTTCAAATTTAGTCCAGTTTGTGCCGGCATCAAAAGAAATGTATAATCCCCATTCTGTTCCGAGGTATAAAATATTCGGATTTTTGATGTCTTCTTTTATCGAACGTACAAAAACCGGAATCTGGTCATTAACGATGGACTTCCAGGTTTTTCCTCCATCTGTTGTTTTTTGGACATATGGTCTCATGTCATTTTGGGTATGCCCATCAAAAACCACGTAAGCTGTATTTTTATCATAATTACCGGGTTCAATAAAATACGTCCATGTATTTTGAGGCACATCTTTTATATTTTTTCTGACATTTTCCCAGGTTTTTCCCTCATCAAACGTTACCTGAACATTTCCATCATCGGTACCGGCCCAAATGATATTTTTATCTAAGGGCGATTCATTGATGGTAAACACGGTACAATGGTTTTCTGCGCCTGAGTTATCGGCGCTTAACCCACCTGATTCAGCCTGCATTTGTTTTTTAGGGTCATTTGTGGTAAGGTCAGGTGATAGTTTTCTCCAGGTTTCTCCTTTGTCATCAGAAACATGTATAAACTGGCTGCCGACATATACCCGATCCGGATTATGCAAACTGGTGGATAACGGCGCATTCCAGTTGAATCTGAGTTTGGGGTCACCATCCTCTCTGTATGGTTTTATGGTTTTTGCCAGACTTTTGGATACGTTGACCCGCCAGATGTTTTCAGCACCCTGCATTTCTGAATATACCGTATTCGGATCAGTAGGATGAGGATATACCCTGAAACCATCGCCATAACCCACGGGTTTCCAGTCGCTGTTTCTGATTCCTCCCTGCTTGCTGCTTGGACCTACCCACGAACCATTATCCTGTAATCCACCATAAACCCAATATGGTTTTTGGTTATCTACAGAAACATGATAAAACTGAGATAAAGGCAAACCTTTAACCATTTCCCATATCGTACCACCATCCCAACTTCGGTACACACCTCCATCGGTACACACTACCATTTTGTCAGAATTATTCGGATCAAAAATAAAATCATGAAAATCTGCATGTATACCACCCTGAACAGACCGGAAAGTATTGCCACCATCTTTGCTCATATATCCGAAAAGTCCGGCTTTTACGAGCACGTCCTGATTTTTTGGATCCACTACAATCCTTGAAAAATAGAATGGCCGAATGACCAGTTCGAAATCACCATTCACTTTTTTCCAGTTTTGTCCCGCATCATCGGATCTGTACAAACCTTTATCACTTTCTTTTTCTGATTCAATTACTGAATACAGGCGATTTGGATTTGATGGCGCAACAGCAACGGTGATTCTACCTAATTTTCCGGAAGGGAAACCGTTGTGAATTTTGTTCCAGGACTTCCCGCCATCTGTTGATTTATAAAGTGCAGAGTTGTAGCCTCCTGAATTAAAAGAATAGGCTGTACGTCTGAATTCCCAAAAAGAAGCGTACATTATTTCCGGGTTGGAAGGATCTATGATCAGATCAGAACAACCGGTTGTCGGGTTAATATAAAATATTTTAGTCCAGGTTTCTCCGCCATCTTCTGTTTTATAAATGCCTCTGTCTTCGCTATCACCCCAAAGAGCGCCTAAAACGCCGACAAATACAACTTTGGAGTTTTTCGGGTGAATGACGATGTCACTGATTCTTTCTGACTTTTCCAGACCCTTTTTTTGCCAATTCAGTCCACCATCTGTTGATTTATAAATTCCGTCTCCTATGCTGACACTGTTTCTTGTCCAGGTTTCTCCCGTTCCGACCCAAAGGGTATTATCGGGATCACTCGGATCAATTTTTACGGAACCGATACACTGAACATGTTTGTCAAAAACCGGACTAAAAGAAATTCCTCCGTTAATGGTTTTCCAAACACCACCACCGGCGGATCCGACATAAAATATTTTGGAATTTGTCGGATGTGCTTCCAGATCAACAACGCGGCCACTCATGACAGCCGGCCCTATTTGTCTGGCCTTCAGACTGTTAAAAACTTCATCACCTTTTACGGGCACGGGGCCTTGTGCCGAAATTGTCAAAGAAAGAGAGATTAGAACAAACAGGGTGAAAATCTTGCGCATAATAAAAAATTTATCTGGAAAAAATATATGAGAAACCGTAGTGCAAAGACTAAGGAATAAATAAAAGATTACATAAGAAAGGTCATTGAAACGAATATTCTAAAAAACAAAAGGATAGTCAAAGTTATTCTCCCGGGAAAACAAAATCAGCATCGTTGATGGGAACATTGATTTCTACCTTTTCAATAGCAATCGACGCTGCGATCTGACCATCATATTTTGATGTTATTGAAAAAGGGAAAACCACTCCGTTTGTTTCCTGATAATCAGAAAGAACAGTTTCCTGATATTTTCCTTTTGCCGGGCCTTTAGGGATAATCGATTTGGTTAAAATGGGAACAAAATTTTCTTTATCAAAATAGTAAATGGTCGAATTTTCTTCCTCAACGCCATTGATGATTAATGGTTTTTTTGTCAGTTTTATTTTGAAACAGTCTGTTCCTTCAGCCGTTTCACTTCCCAACAATTCTGCTTTGTATCCTTTTTCTTTATATTTCAAAAAAGCATCCGGAAAATCTTCAAATTGAGATTTTAGCATGTCACTGTCCTCTTTTTCCATTTTTTCAGCTTTCATGTTCATAAAATTGGTTTGCCATCCGGTTTCTCCGTCGAAACAAGGTTGTACAAACTCCATTCCCTGGAAAGAAAAAGAAATTTTTTGTTTAATGCCTTTTGACAACATAACAGTAGGAAATTCCATTCCCTGAGCTTTAACCTTTCCGGTCATTCGGGTTGATGTAATATTGCTTATAGCTTCTTTGCCACCTATATTTTCAAAATATTTATGCAGAATTTCATCTACCGTTTGGCCATAACCAACCGAATTTAAAAAAGTTAACAGAAGGATAAAAAAAAGATTTTTTGATTTCATGTTGATAAAATTTATTGATTTAAAAGATTTACATCAAAAGTATTCCTTTATAATATTTTTTAATACAAAATTTCGACAAAAAAGTATTTTTATCGGATAATGATGAGGTTTTTGTCAATTGAACTACTTTTTTCTATGGTTTTCATTTGAATGATAAACACCATAAAGCCAAAAGAAATGGGTAAAAAAGGTGTCCTTTCAACATTTGAAAGGGCAGCTAATTACTATGCAGGGTAATGCCAATGAATAGCAACAACCTCAGGTTTAAGAATTAAAAATATAAATCTTTGAGTATAAAACCAACAACAGCTTTGCCCTCAATCGTGTGGTCACTACCGACACAATGTCAGTTTTCTGCAAAAGCTGTAATTCATTTGCCATAACATTTTTTTACTTCACTATTTCAGAGAACTTTGTTTTTCCGGAATCATGTAAACCGTTAGGATTGAAAAAATAAAATTGTCAAAGTCAGATTTACTTTCGGGATCAAACAAGGCAATCCAATGGTTGATTATATTCATTTTACCTATTGTTCCGAAAGGAATAACGCAGTTTCCGGAAAATATGGGTATGAAACAGGTTTTAAATATAAAGGACCCTTGACTTTGCAGAGGATGGTTTTATATAAGAAACGATTCCTAAAACGACATTCCAAATCAGTGTGAGGCCAACAAACGGGATAATTCAAAAAATAAACATCTGAAAATAGTAAACAACGTCGTACATTTAACCTTAAATCAGACGAATCTTGTTTTCCGCCATTTTATATTATATCCTCATTTTTCCGATTTCCAGGTTGCCTTTGTGGTTAATATACCTGATTGCTGATGTATTTTATTTTGTGTTACGTACGGTATTTCCTTACCGGAAAAAGGTCATTATACAAAATTTGCAACGCTCTTTTCCGGATAAAAAACCAAAAGAGATTCATTTTTTATTAATCAAGTTTTATCGGCATCTTGCCGATCTTTTGGCTGAGGGTATTAAAAACATGAGTATTTCACAAAAAGAGCTTTCCAAAAGATTGGTAGTCGAAAACCCTGATATTTTGGAGCAATTGTACAATAAAGGAAAAAGTGTCATTTTGGTCGCTGGTCATTACAACAATTGGGAGTGGATGATTACTTCACAAAACCAACTGTTTCCTCATCAGGCAATTGGGATTGGAAAACCGCTTTCAAATGGATTTTGGGACAAAAAACTGAATGAATTGAGAGGTCGTTACGGTATGATCATCGCCCATGCAAAAAATTTTAAGGAAATATTGGAGGGTCAAAAAACCAATCCGGTTTCAGTATTGGTTTTGACCGACCAATCTCCGGTGGATTCCCGCAAAAGTTATTGGATGTCATTTTTACATCAACCCACACCTGTCCTGTTTGGTGCCGAAATGATGGCTTTTACTTATGATTTTCCGGTAGTTTATTATACGATGAAAAAGGAAAAAAGAGGCTATTACCGTGTTACATTACAAACCATAACAGAATATCCAAAAATAACATCCTGGGGAGAAATCACAGAAGCTCATACCCGTTTATTGGAAAATGACATCCTTAATGCTCCGGAATACTGGTTATGGTCCCACAAAAGATGGAAAAGAGCAGTTCCTGAAGATTTGGAAGCATTAAAAAATCAACAAAAAACCGATTTTGAGAAAAAGTTTGAAGGGGCATAATCGAATTAAGAGACGGAGCATACTCTCATCAATTTTTATATCACGTGAACATTTTTACATTTAATCTATTTATGTTTTTTTAATAGTCATTTGTATTCTGTAGAGGAGAAGATTTGATTTATTAAAAAATAATTTCGTAAAAATTTTTGGATATACAAATATCCTGTACTTTTGTCCTGTTAAAATAAATATATGTTAGTTTTTTTACATCATCATCATCATTACAATCGTACTTGGACGAGGTAGTCGTGATTTGATGTAATTCAAAATAATAAAAACCCGTCTGAGTAAATCAGACGGGTTTTTTGTTTATACCCCTTCTATTTACTCAGATCTGAAAAACATTCAAACATGAGTAAATTAAAAGTAGCCCTCCAGAAAAATGGCAAACTAAGTGAAAAGTCATTACAACTTCTCCAGGATTGTGGGATTAAATTTCCCAACGGAGGAAGTAAACTAATCACTGAAGCTACAAACTTCCCGGTTGAAATCCTTTTTTTAAGAGATGACGATATTCCGAAATATGTAGAAAACAATATTGCAGATGTAGGAATTATTGGAGAAAATATATTTTTCGAAACACAAAATCAGATTAAAGTAATTGAAAAGCTGGGATTTTCTCAATGCAGGTTGAGTCTTGCTGTTCCTAAAGAAGTTAATTACCCCGGATTATCGTATTTTCAACACAAAAAGATTGCAACGTCCTACCCTAATATTTTACAGCGGTTTTTTGAAAATAACGACATACAAGCATCTGTTGAAATAATCACCGGAAGTGTTGAAATAGCACCAGGTATAGGTCTGGCAGACGGAATTTGCGATATTGTAAGTAGTGGCAGTACCTTGTTTTCAAACGGACTGAAGGAAGTTGAAAAAATACTCTCCAGCGAAGCTGTTTTTGTTGCCAACACCCGTTTAAACCAGGAAAAAAACAAAATTCTGGACAAACTTTTATTCAGAATAAGGGCGACAATCCATGCAAAAGGGAATAAATATATATTATTGAACGCTCCGGATCATGCTCTGGCAAAAATATATACCATTTTGCCCGGCATCAAAAGTCCAACGGTTCTTCCTTTGGCACAAAAAGGCTGGAGCAGTATACACTCGGTAATAAATGAAGACAGTTTTTGGGATATTATCGATGCTTTGAAGGATGCCGGAGCTGAAGGTATTCTGGTTATTCCGATTGAAAAAATGATCCTTTAACATTTTTAAACCGTTTGAAAAATAGTATTTTATGACAATATATTATAACCTTTCTGAAGAATATTGGGCAGATAAGTGCCGAAGACCTTACTTTCCGGCTGTTGATTTGCAAAATACCGTTAAACATATTATTGAAAGGGTTCGGACCAAAGGAGACAGTGCATTACTGGACTTTGCCTTTCAGTTTGATGGTGCTACTTTGCAACAACTTAAGGTCACAGAAAACGAAATAGAAAATGCCACCAAACAAGTTTCAACAGCTTTAAAAGATGCCATCGGGGTAGCCATTAATAATATCCGAATTTTCCACAAGACTCAGCAATTGGATGAAATAAAAACGGAGACGACAAAAGGTGTATTATGCTGGAGACGTCAGGTAGCTATCGAAAATGTTGGGTTGTACATTCCGGGAGGCACGGCTCCTCTTTTTTCGACCCTGATTATGTTGGCCATACCAGCCCAAATCGCCGGCTGTGAAAGAATTGTACTCTGTACACCACCGGATAAAAAGGGCATCATTGATCCTGCGATATTATACACAGCAGGATGGTTGGGTATTACCGAAATTTACAAAACCGGTGGAGCTCAGGCTATAGCAGCCATGGCTTACGGAACGGACACAATTAAAAAAGTTCATAAAATTTTTGGTCCCGGCAATCAATATGTCACTAAAGCTAAGGAAATCATTCAACAGGATGGTATATCCATCGATTTGCCTGCAGGGCCCAGCGAAGTGCTGGTTATTGCTGATGAAACGGCAGATGCAGACTTTGTTGCAGCAGATTTACTTTCTCAGGCGGAACATGGCACCGATAGTCAGGTAGTTTTACTTACCACAGAAGCTAACATTGCTGAAAAAGTACAAAAAGCTTTAAAGGACCAAATTTCTGACCTCCCCAGAGCTTCGATAGCCCAAAAATCTCTCGAAGGCAGTTTTTGTTTGGTTTTACCCACCATAGAAAAGTGTTTTCACTTCAGCAATATGTATGCACCGGAACATTTGATTTTGGCACTACAAAATCCTGAGAGATTTGTCGACCGGATTGTGAATGCAGGTTCTGTTTTTTTGGGACATTATTCCTGCGAATCTGCCGGCGATTACGCAAGTGGCACCAACCATACACTACCGACAAACGGACTTAGCAGAAGTTACAGCGGGGTGTCTTTAGATAGTTTTGTGAAAAAGATAACTTTTCAACACATTTCAGCTGAAGGATTACAAAATCTGGGAAAAACGATTGAAGTTATGGCTGAGGCAGAACAATTGTTGGCTCATAAAAATGCCGTTTCGATAAGATTAAAAAAACTGAGTGTATGACCATCATAACAGAAAAGCTGGTAAGGCAAAATATTCTTAACGTTACGCCGTATTCGAGCGCCAGAAATGAATTTTCAGGCAATAGTGGTGTTTTTTTGGATGCTAACGAAAATCCATACGGACGTTACAATCGTTATCCAGATCCGGATCAAACAACCTTGATACATCAAATAGCAAGGGTTAAAAATTTGAGCCCGGAATCCATAATTATCGGCAACGGTAGTGATGAATTGATCGACCTTTCTTTACGTGTCTTTTGCGAGCCTAATCTCGACAAGGTTATGATTTTAACCCCCACTTATGGCATGTATGAAGTTTGTGCGGCAATTCATGGTACTCCTTTGATTAAAATTCCTTTGACAGAAGATTTTCAAATTCCGGTCAATGATATAAAACCTTATTTTTCATACAAAAACCTTAAAATAATTTTTATTTGTTCGCCAAATAATCCTACGGGAAATCTAATGCGTATAAAGGACATTGAGTATCTCCTGCTTAACTTTGACGGAATAGTTGTTTTGGATGAAGCATACATAGATTTTTGTGACCAACCATCATTTGCTGAAAAAATCAGTACCTACCCGAATCTTATCGTATTGCAGACCATGAGTAAAGCATGGGGCCTGGCAGGATTGCGAATAGGTATAGGCATCATGCACCCGGAGGTAATAACCTATTTTAGAAAGATCAAACCTCCGTATAACATCAGCTCGCCAAACGCAGACATTGCGATCAAGGCACTAGAAAATTTGGATCTTTTTAAAAGCAGAGTCAACGAAATCATCGCAGAAAGGAATATGATGACATTGGAATTGTCACAAATGAAATCAGTAAAAAAAATATATCCTTCTGACGCTAATTTTATACTGGTAGAAGTCGACAATGCACCAGACCTGTACCAAAAGCTGCTTAAACGTAATATTATTGTGAGAAACAGGCATGCTGTTATAAAAAATACCATCAGGATAACCGTAGGAAGTCCGGCAGAAAATCAACAACTCATTGCAAATCTTAAAGAAGTAAGCCATGGCTAAAAAAGTATTATTCCTTGACAGAGACGGAACCATCATTCGCGAACCGGAAGACTTTCAGATTGACAGTTTTGAAAAGTTGGAATTTCTTCCATATGTCATCAGTTCGTTGTCAAAAATTGCGGCAGAATTGAATTATGAATTTGTTTTAGTGAGCAATCAGGATGGTTTGGGAACGGCTTCTTTTCCTGAAAATACATTTTTTCCGGTACAAGATTTTATGATTGAAACCCTTAAAAATGAAGGGGTTGTTTTTTCAGATATCTACATAGACAGGTCTTTTGAGCAAGACAATAACCCGGGAAGAAAACCCGGTGTAGCTATGTTGAGTAAATATCTTTACGGAGACTATGATAAAAAAAATTCTTTTGTCATCGGTGACAGGTTAACAGATGTCCAACTCGCTAAAAACCTCGGGACAAAGGCAATCTTCCTGAGCGATGAAAAATCCTGCGACGCGGAACTCACCACAAAAGATTGGAAAGAAATATATCATTTTCTGAAAACCTTGCCCAGAAAAGCGGCCATACATCGAAAAACTACAGAAACCGATATATTGGTCGAAGTTAATCTCGACGGAACCGGTAAAAGCAATGTTTTTACCGGATTACCATTTTTTGATCACATGCTGACACAAATATCAAAACATGGTTTGATAGATTTATATATAAAGGCTGAAGGGGATTTGTATATTGACGAACATCATACCATAGAAGATACCGCGATCACACTTGGAGAAGCTTTTTACAAAGCTTTGGGTAATAAAAAAGGAATTGAACGGTATGGGTTTTTATTACCAATGGACGATTGTCTGGCACAGGTAGCTCTGGATTTTGGTGGCAGGTCCTGGATAGAATGGGATGTTCGGTTCTCAAGAGAAAAAATTGGAGATGTTCCTACAGAGATGTTTTATCATTTTTTTAAATCATTTTCTGACCATGCGCGCTGTAATCTAAATATTCGGAGTGAAGGAGAAAACGAACATCACAAGATAGAATCTGTATTTAAAGCATTTGCTAAATCACTGAAAATGGCTGTGGGGAAGTCAGGAAGTGATATGATACCCAGTACAAAAGGAAGTTTATGATAGCCATATTGAAATATAATGCAGGAAATATTTTTTCTGTAAATCATGCAGTGTTGGCACTGGGTCATAAAACGGTAGTGACGGATAATCCGGACGTACTGTTGAAAGCAGATAAGGTTATTCTTCCCGGAGTGGGTGAAGCATCCTCTGCCATGAAATATCTCAACGAACATTCGCTGGATGTGGTTATAAGGTCTTTAACGCAACCTGTTCTCGGAATTTGTCTCGGAATGCAATTGTTATGTACTGCTTCTGAAGAAGGAAACACTTTTTGTTTGGGAAAATTTGACCACAAGGTCAAAAAATTTCCACCGAAAGATTTGGTACCACATACCGGTTGGAACAGCGTACATAACTTAAAGGGAGAACTTTTCCGGAACATAAATCCGGGATCAGATTTTTACTTTGTACATGGATTTTATGCGGAATCCGGGATACAAACCATAGCGGAAACAGAATACATTCTTCCGTTTACTTCAGCTATGCAGCAGGACAATTTTTTCGGAACACAGTTTCATCCGGAAAAATCCGGAAAAAACGGTTTATTTTTACTTAAAAACTTTTTATCACTATGAGAATCATACCCGCAATGGATTTAATCGGAGGCAAATGTGTAAGGCTTACACAGGGAGATTATTCCACAGCAAAAATATATACCGACAATCCGCTTGACATGGCCAAAATTTTCGAAGATGCCGGTTGTAAGTTTCTTCATTTGGTTGATCTGGACGGAGCCAGAAACCATCACGTGGTCAATATCCGGACGTTGGAAAAAATAGCGTCTCAAACCCGGCTGATCATAGATTTTGGTGGAGGAATAAAAACTGAAAGTGATCTTCAACAGGTTTTCCAGTCCGGTGCTTCTCAGGTGACAGTAGGCAGCGTAGCAGCTGTACAACCAGACCTGATGATTTCCTGGATAGAAAAATTTGGTGCGGAAAAAATAATATTAGGAGCCGATTGCAAAAACAGAAAAATTGCTACCCATGGCTGGAAAGAAAAAACGGACATAAATATCCTTTCATTTTTACAATATTATGAAAAACAAGGAATAAAACATTCAATTGTGACGGACATAAACAAAGATGGAATGTTGGAGGGGCCGGCAATTGATTTGTATCAGGAGATCATTCCCAAACTTTCCGTTCAAATTATAGCAAGCGGAGGTATTTCTTCCATGACAGACATCATCAGGGTAAAAGAAACAGGTTGTGAAGGCGTCATCATCGGTAAGGCATTATATGAAGGTAAAATCCAATTAAAAGAATTGACAGAATTATGTTAAAAAAAAGAATAATTCCCTGTCTGGATATAAGAGACGGCAGAACCGTAAAAGGCATCCACTTTGAAAACATACAAGATGCAGGTGATCCGGTAGAACTGGCAGAAAGGTATATGTCAGAAGGTGCGGATGAACTGATATTTCTTGATATTACAGCGACGGTGGAAAAAAGGAAGACGCTCATTCAATTGGTAAGCCAAATTGCTTCCGTGGTACAAATTCCTTTTACAGTAGGAGGAGGTATTCAGCAAACAGATGATGTACGTTCTTTGATAGATGCCGGTGCCGATAAAATAAGTATAAACTCAGCTGCATTTTTGAAACCAAAATTGATATCGGACATTGCAGCAATTTTTGGAAGCCAGTGTGTTGTGGTGGCTATAGATACTTTTTTTAACGGTGAAGATTGGTATGTTTGCCTTAACGGAGGCAGAACACCAACAGATGTAAAAGCTGAGGAGTGGGCAAAAATGGCATCTTCTTCAGGAGCAGGAGAAATACTTCTTACATCCATGAATAAAGACGGAACAAAATCAGGATTTGCTTTGGATATTACTTCGAGGATAGCAGATGTCGTTTCTGTGCCGGTCATTGCATCCGGTGGAGCAGGAAATCCCGAACATTTTTTTGAGGTATTTACCAAAACGAAAGCAACAGGAGCTTTGGCAGCAAGTGTTTTTCACTTTGGCGAGTTGACCATTCCCTTATTAAAACAATATTTATCTGATCAAAAAATTTCAATACGATTATGAAACCGGATTTTGCAAAAAATAATGGGTTGGTTCCTGTCATCATTCAGGACTTTGTCACACTTCAGGTTCTGATGTTGGGTTATATGAATGACGAGGCTTTTGATAAAACCATACAGGAAAACAAAATTACCTTTTTCAGCAGAAGCAAAAACAGGTTATGGACAAAAGGCGAAACTTCAGGAAACTACCTGTTTGTCGAAAAATTTTATTTGGATTGTGATCGGGACACCCTGCTTTTTTTGGTAAAACCTGTCGAAAATGTGTGTCATACCGGCTCATTTTCTTGTTTTGGCACAAAAGAAAATAAAGGTTTTGTATATCAGTTGGAAGAGACCATAGCTAAAAAAATAGAAACAAATGAGCAAAAGTCTTACACAAACACCTTATTCAAAAAGGGCATAAACAAAATGGCGCAAAAGGTCGGTGAAGAATCTGTAGAACTGATCATTGAAGCAAAAGATAATAATCAACAACTTTTTATCAACGAAGCGGCAGATTTAATGTACCATTTACTAATATTGCTGAAAGCCAAAAATTGCAGGTTTGAAGATATTGAAGCAGTACTTTTGAGCAGGTCAAAAAACACCTGACCAAAAGAGATATTTAAATCAAAGAGGAATAGTATGGCGGCTTAATACGGTTCGTTTTTTTATCAATATGGATTTTAATGAAAACGGTTTAAAATGTAATGTCATTATTATTTGTACAACCGTTGCCTTCAAAAAATTTTTTAAAGTTTTGTGAAATATAGCTGAATTTAAAGATACAAAAATCAAGTATTGTGTATTAAATAACGAGATAAGTGTACTTTTGGGTAATATAATTTATTTCTGATGCGGGTCGCTTTATATCAAATGGATGTTTTATGGCTGCAACCAGCCGAAAACCTAAAAAATATACAAACAGTTTGTGCTCAAATATCGGGAAAAGCCGATATCCTCATCCTGCCGGAAATGTTTGCTACAGCATATGTTCTGGATACAGATTTATTGTCCATCGAGTGGCAAAAAGATATTATAAAAGTGTTAATGGAACTTTGTTTTGATTTTCAGCTGATCATATCGGGTTCAATACCTTATTTTCATGAGGGAAAGTGGTTTAATAAAATGATTACAATAGACTCTTCAGGACTGATACATGAATATGACAAAATTCATTTGTTTTCCCCGGCAGGAGAGGATAAAAATTACACCAAAGGAGACAAAACTTCTGTTTGGAGTGTGGGCGAATGGAAGGTTTTACCCTTGATCTGTTACGACCTTCGTTTTCCTGATGTGTCATTTATCCAAGAGATTCCGGATATCATCATTTATGCTGCTAATTGGCCGGAGAGCAGAATCCATCATTGGGACGCCCTGTTGAAAGCCCGGGCCATCGAAAATCAATGTTATGTCATCGGAGTAAACCGTGTCGGAACGGATGAAAACGGTTATGTTTATCCCGGTCATTCAGTGGTTTATGATTATGAAGGGAAACAAACTTATTATGCTGAAAACACTGAAATTTGTGCAATCACAACTTTAACGAAAACAGATTTGATATCATGTCGTCAAAAATTGCCCTTTTATAAAGATCGACTTTAAGACTTTTTCCTTGCGTTTGTGTCACATTTAGCTCACAATTGAATTATATTTGAACTTAAATTAAAAAAACTTTAATAATGAAAACGTATATCACTTTCCTTTTCATTACTATTTTTCATTTTTCACTGACCTTTGGTCAAAACTGTATTCCAGTGGCAATAGTGTTCAACACACAACAACAGGTCGATGATTTTCCGGCTAATTATCCGGGTTGTTCCATTATCACCGGGAATGTAGGGATCACCGGAAATGATATTACCAACCTGGACAGTTTGACTCAAATTACTCAAATAGCGGGCAGTCTGCAAATTCTGAATGCAAACAACCTTTCAAGCCTTTCAGGTTTGGACAATCTGAATAGTATAGGAGGTAGTTTGATTTTAACCTCGCTGCCATCTCTAACAAACATTACTGGTTTTGGACAATTAACAACCATAGGATCTTCATTTACAGTAAGTAATTGTAATGGCTTATCTTCTTTAACGGGTTTTAGTCAATTGACATCTATAGGATCTTCATTTTCAGTAACTTCGTGTGGTAACCTATCTTCATTAACTGGTTTTGGAAATATTACCACTTTGGGTGGCAATCTCGAAATAGCATATAATAATTCAATTAATTTTTCTGGTTTTGGAAGTTTAACCTCTATTGGTGGAAGTTTATTTATACTTACATTTGATTTGCTTAATTTAAGTGGATTAAACGCATTACAAAATGTGTCGGGAAGTGTTGAACTTATTGGGAATATAACAAATTTGCCATCGCTAAACAGTTTGATTTCTGTAAACGGAAACATATCCATCAGTAATAACGATCAATTAATTGAACTCAACAGTTTTCAAAACCTGACCAATGCCGGTTTGTTAACAATTAACCAAAATAATCAACTTGTTGCTATAAATGGCTTTCAGAACCTGGAAAATATTGGCCAACAATTAACGATAAGTGGCAATACGTTTCTTTCAAGTATTTCCGCATTTAATCACCCGGTAACAGCACCACAAATAAATATCAACGGTAATCCCTTTTTATCTGAATGTGCAGTTGAGGCAATATGCCAGAAATTATGGCAAACAGGTACGGGTGTTTCTGTTCAAAATAACGGAACCAACTGCAATTCGGTGGCTGTAATTTTACAAAACTGCGGCAATGCTCCGGATGCCGACAATGATGGAGTCAACGATTTTCTTGACAATTGCCCGAATATTGCCAATCCCGGTCAGAATGACTGGAACAATGACGGGGTCGGGGATGCCTGTCAGGATTCAGATGGTGATACGGTGTTTGATAACTTAGACAACTGTATTGAAACAACAAATACTGACCAGGCAGATTGTAATGCTGATGGAATTGGCAATGCCTGCACAGACTTTACATTGGACACTACGGTTTATCAATGTTATTATTTTACCTGGACAAACGGGGATGGAAATACCTACACGCAATCCGGCGTATATCAATTTGATACCACATATACAAACGGTTGTACTTACTCTTTCACGCTGAATCTCACAATTACAAATAGTGGCAGCAGTAGTTATGCAGAAAGAGTTGCCTGCAATGAATATACCTGGAGTACTGATGAAGGCGGCAATGGCCAAACGTATACTGAAAGCGGTACTTATATCTGGTACCCAAATGAGTGTTATAGATCAGAATTGGTATTAACCATAAATACCGTAGGAAATCATACTCATCAGTATGAAAGTGATTGTATTTCTTATACATGGACTAACGGCAACGGACAAACATACACTGTATCAGGAATGTATGACTATTTTACTATTGGGTCAAATGCATGTCCTGATACTTTGACGCTGCATCTCAGTATCAACGAAGGACCGGACCCGGATAATGATGGTTGGAGCAATGATTGTGATAATTGCCCCAATGTGGCAAACACAAACCAATTAGACTGCAATAACAACGGCATAGGTGATGCCTGTGAGCCTTTGGATACGGATTGTGACGGTATTTTTGATTCTGTTGACAATTGTCCGACGATCCCCAATCCTTTTCAAACGGATCAAAACAATAACAATATAGGAGACCTCTGCGAAGACTTCCCCAAAATCGGCTTAAACACGGATGACCCTCGAACAGAACTCCACCTTTCCAACGGAACACTCTATATTGATAATCCGGATAAAGGAATTATTCTCAAAAATTACCAGGGACAGTGTTTTATACTAAAAATGGTGGGGAATAACCTGACAACTACCCAGATTACATGTCCGTAAGACATCGGGTAAATAGGTTTAAATTTAATTGGCTTCCAAAAAATTTTAAACAGCCTTAAACCGGAAATATACAACCTGAATCCAATAAAAAGGGATTTTTAGAATTTAACCGACTACGTTTTTCTTCTTTTTAAACAACTTTGACAATCTTTTCAGAATCCATTTTGTAACAGAAACTTCAAATTTTCCGGTAAGGTAGGTTTTAACTTCATGTTCCGCGATTGACATGCTCTCTGTAGCAAGTGCCGACAACGATGTATTCGTTTTGAGTTGTGCTACTTCTTTTTTAATTTTTAAAAAAGCAATTTCACGTTCCATTTTAAGGACTTCCATCTCTTGCTGAATTTCGTTAAAAGATGAATATTTTTTCATGATATCAGGTTTTGTTTCAGTCATCAAAAATGATTTCGGATAAGTTTCTTAAAATTAATTTATCAATAAAAACCGGTTTCAGGTAAATCAGCAAAATGACTAAAACCGCATAAATACCTGATACGATCAAAAAGCCATATACATAGCTGCCTGTCATGTCTGAAATAAACAAAGCAAGGGAAACGGATAAAAATATGAGGCAAAAAACGACAAATAATAAAACGAAAATAAATTTAATGAATAATGATACCGACTTTGCAAACACTTTGAACAGCCAAAGCTTAACAAGTTTGATCGTGCTTTCGGCATATTTTTCAGAATTTTCTCTGATTTCCCGAATATTATCTTTTACGTCTTTGAAGGGCATAATAATTTTTTTAGGATTTTTGTTCCAGACTTTCTTTCAACCGATGTAATTTTTCTTCCAACAGGGTAATGATTTCCTCTGTTTTTTCTTTCCCGCCATCTATAAAATCATTAAAAGACTTTTCAAGTTTTTCTTTGACATTTTCGGCGTTATTTTTTAACGTTTCTGCAAGGTGTTCTGATTCTTCAAACAAAAAAGTTTGTCCTGTTTCAAATTTTTTTCTTAACTTTTTTCTGGTTTTTTTACCTTTTTCAGGGGCAAACAAGATTCCGATTGCAGCACCGACGATGAATCCGCCTAAAAGAATTTTTAAGGTTTCTGAAGTTTCTTTTGACATGATAATAAATTTTTAATATCAGTTTAGTAAAGTTCAAAGTTAATGTTTTTTTTGCACAAAAACAAGTATATTTCTAATTTAGAACCAATACAGGTAAGATAAATGGGCACAAAAAACCATGTTCGATGTCAATAGGACATCAAATTCAAATATGTTGGTTTACCTGATGGTCGTCAGATCCTTACAGGTTGTAAAGGAAAAAATTAATACAGGACCGAAAAAATGTAGTTTTTATTTTTTAAAATAGGATTCAAGGGATTTATACCTGAAGTCAAAAATTTCCTGAACTTTGTTGTGTACAAATAATTTACCGGCAATCCAACCGAATATCCATTTACCAACATCATAATGGAGAATATCTGTCATCATAACGCCACCGGTCACTTCTTCAAAATGATGTTCGTGATGCCAGGTTTTGTAGGGACCCTTTCTTTGTTCGTCAACAAAATATTTTTTGTCTTTGATGTGTGTTATTTCCGTAACCCAATGAACAGGAATATTAAGCATGGGTTTGACGTAATACTGTATTATCAGACCTTCATACATCACTTCCGGTATGTGGCCAAGAATTTTGAAATCCAGTTCTTTTGGCGTGACTTCATTCAGGTTTTTCGGCGTTGCAAAAAAATCCCAGGCTTCGTCAAGGGTGATCGGTAAAAATTGTTTTCGGGTCAGGGTATGCATAGGAAAAAATAAATATTTCCATCCCAGACAATTGAGGCTCAATAATGTTGAAAAAAACGACTACTCTTTATTTTTTGTATCCATCCAGATGGTGACCGGGCCGTCATTGACTAAAAAAACCTTCATATCTGCACCAAAAATGCCACATTCTACAGGTTTGCCACTTTCTGCTGCCAGTGCTTTTTTAAAATGTTCATATAAAACTTCTGCTTTTTCGGGTTTTGCAGAGCGGATGAAAGACGGACGGTTTCCTTTTTTGGTCGCAGCAAACAAAGTAAATTGGCTGACAACCAAAAAAGATCCGTCTACATCCTGAACAGACAAGTTCATTTTGCCTTCATCGTCGTTAAAAATGCGCAATTGATTGATTTTTTTAACCAACCAGTCTATATCATCCTGAACGTCGGCTTCTTCAACACCTAAAAGAATCAGCAGGCCAGAGCCAATAGCTCCTTTGACGGAGCCATCGACGACAACCTTTGCTTCACTAACTCTTTGTAAGACAACACGCATTTTTTATAAAAGCGATTCCAGGGAAACGTTATTTCCGATTTTTGTTTTGATTTCGTCGATCGAAATCCTTTCCTGAACAAGGGTATCTCTGTTTCTGATGGTCACGGTATTGTTTTCGAGCGTTTCAAAATCAATGGTGATACAATAAGGTGTGCCGATAGCATCTTGTCGTCTGTAACGCCTGCCGATGGCATCTTTTTCGTCGTATTGAACTGAAAAATGTTTTTTGAGTGAATGAAAAACATCCTGCGCTGCAGAGGTCAATTCTTCTTTATTTTTTAATAAAGGTAATACTGCCACTTTGACAGGAGCCAAAGCCGGATGCAAACTAAGAACTGTTCTGACAGAATCCTGTCCGTCAGCATCAGGGACTTTTTCTTCTTTGAGGGCATTAGCGACCATAGCCAAAAACATACGATCGCAACCAATAGACGTTTCTACTACGTAAGGCGTGTAATTTTCATTCATTTCAGGGTCAAAATACTGCAATTTTTTTCCTGAAAGATTCTGATGTTCCCTGAGGTCAAAATCAGTTCTGGAGTGAATACCTTCCAATTCTCTGAAACCAAAAGGAAATTCAAATTCTATATCCACAGCGGCATTGGCGTAATGGGCCAGATTTTTGTGGTCGTGATATTTCAGTTTGTTCGGATTGGTTCCGAGAGCGGTGTGCCATTTCAACCGGGTTTCTTTCCAGTAATTGTACCACTCCATTTCGGTTCCCGGTTTCACAAAAAACTGCATTTCCATTTGTTCAAACTCCCGCATTCTGAAGATAAACTGACGGGCAACGATTTCATTCCTGAAAGCCTTTCCGATCTGGGCAATACCAAACGGAATCTTTTGGCGGGTTGATTTCTGAACATTAAGGAAATTGACAAAAATACCTTGTGCTGTTTCAGGACGCAGATACAGTTTACCTTCTTCACCGGCGATATTGCCGAGCTGGGTATTAAACATCAGATTAAACTGTCTGACTTCTGTCCAGTTTCTGCTTCCGCTTTCCGGGCAAACAATTTCGTATTCATTGATCATGTTGCCCAAAGCTTCCATATCTCCTGCTCCCATGGCTTTGGCAAGGCGATCCAGGACCTCATCGATTTGTTTTTGGCGCTCGATGATCCTGTCATTTGTGCTTCTGAATTGATTTTCATCAAATGAATCACCAAACCGTGCTTTTGCTTTTTCGACGTCTTTGATGTTTTTAGCTTCGATTTTTTCAGCGTAGCCTTCGATCAACTGGTCCGCCCGGTATCTTTTTTTGGAATCTTTATTGTCCACTAAAGGATCATTAAAAGCATCTACGTGACCGGAAGCCTTCCAGGTTTTAGGATGCATAAAAATGGCAGCGTCTATTCCAACAATATTTTCATGCATTTGTACCATACTTTTCCACCAGTATGACTTTATATTATTTTTTAATTCCACACCATAAGGACCATAATCATAGACAGCACTCAGCCCGTCATAAATTTCGCTCGATTGGTAAATAAATCCATATTCTTTACAGTGTGAAATCAAATTTTTAAAATCCATTATACTTTGAAAATTGTTTAAGAATGCAAAAATACGACTATCCTG
This sequence comes from Saprospiraceae bacterium, assembly GCA_022842725.1. Taxonomy (GTDB): domain Bacteria; phylum Bacteroidota; class Bacteroidia; order Chitinophagales; family Saprospiraceae; genus OLB9. The sequence continues at coordinate 64,019 of JALHOZ010000016.1, read as the reverse complement.
TCAAAATATAGTTTAAAATAGAGGATAACCCTTGTCGGAGATTAAAAATTGTATATTTTTGTCCAAATTCTTAAACATGAAGACAAAAATTTTTTCATTTTTATTGGCTTTTGTTCTTATCGGCTTGTACTCTTGTGGTAACAATACAGATGATAAAGTCGATTGTACAGGAGTCACGCCAACCTACACGGCGGATATTTCTCCGATACTTGCATCTTGTGCCATTGACGGATGTCATGGAAATGTAGCTACTCAGGCAAATATTAACCTTACTACGTATGCAGGGGCAAAAAGCGGAAGTGCAAACAGCAAGTTTTTGAAAGCCATCAAACATCAAAGTGGTGCTGAAGCAATGCCACCAGCAGGAAATGATAAATTGAGTGATGCCAATATCAAACTGATTGAATGTTGGATCAATAACGGTAAACCTGAATAAAAAAAAAGTCGGCAGAAATATTCTGCCGGCTTTTTTTATGTGTAAAAGAAAAACAGTTTAATGTGATTTTGAACAGCTGTATTTCTTTTGTAGAGATTTTTATATGTTGTAAGTCAAACCAACAACATAATAATTTTGGAAGTTTCCATCAATGTTCAGAAGAGCCTTTTCCTGTGGAGAAAACCTAAGTCCGTGTTCTATACCCACACCGATCCCTTTCCACAAAGTAAAGGACAACCAATTTGTCCATGTTCCGTTATGAAGGGCAGGATCATTATTTTTGTAGCTGAAAAATCCGGAAAGATTTGACCTCCAATTGATTCCTTTCGTCAGTTTTGTATTGTAATCTCCGACGACTTTACATCCTAAAGATGGAGTAAACTGGTCACCGTTTTCTGCAAAAATAAAGTTATAATTCAGCGGGTGGAATACAAAAACCATGTTTTTTAATGGAGTATACGTTACCCCGACTCCGATATCGAGATATCCCGGATTGTTAAAATTTTCGATAACAGATGTTCGGTATTCACCTAATGCAGAAGCGGCCAGTTTAGGTGCAATGTTGTACCCAAATAAAGAGTTTAAGTTAAGCACGTCAGCAATTGGTGTAAAATCCGGATCCGGAGCGATATCGTCAATCTTTAATTTTTGCCATCCCAGACTAAGACTTCCGGCATTTCTCCAAAAATATTTTTTCTGAATCAGGTTAGCAAAGGAATTCAAACTCATGGAAAGGGTGGTGGAAGTTGCATTTTTATTGTCTCCTGCAGCAAACCAGTTATTTCTACCAATAAAATTAGCACCAACAATTCCTGAGACACCGGTGTACCATCCGGGAAGATTAGAAATGGCAGCATCGATTGCGCCCATTTCAGCCATCAAAGGATCAAGTTGTGCTTTCACAGGGGCCATTTTTTCCTCAAGGGCTTGTTTTTTGGTTTTTAATTCTTCTAAAGTCATTTCCTGACCAAACACAGAACCGGCCAAGAGAATAAATACAAAGGTGTAAAAATGTTTTACCATGATAATAAATTTTGATTTGAAAATAATGCGTTTAAAATACCTATTATTGATCTGAGATTGAACTAAAAAGGAGTCAATCTAAAGACAAAGTTATAATATAATACGAATTATTTAATGAATAACACATTTTTCATTTTCATATATGAAAAAGTGTTTACCCTACTTTAAAATGATTTTTTAAAAACCATTTTAGCCAAGCCAGGTAGACCAGGGAATTCTTGAAAGAAGGAGAACAAGACCTAAAGTGTAAAAAATCAATATTTTTTTACTTCCATCATCCAATTTTTTAGATTGACTGTGACCAATCGTAATAAGAATAATGGCTATGATGTTCATTAAGGGATGTTCTAAAGCCAATAACCTGGTAAAGGAGTCTTTCATGGTTTCTCCTGAAAGATTGCTGAATCCCATTGGGGAAATAAAATATAAAGTAAGGCCTAAAAGAAGTTGAATGTGAACAGTAATCAATCCAAATTTAGCTATTTTCCTATACGTATCTTTAAAAACACTTTTGGAAAGCATCGCTGCCACTACACTTAATACTATAAGTCCCAAAGCCAACCAGGCAAGGTAACTGTGTATGGGTTGGATGTAACCGTACATATAAAAATAATTTCAGATTAAATAATTGTAAAAAGTCAGCGGATCCTGACTACATCCATCTCATGGCTTTGACAAAATAAGTCGTCAGAAAGGGTAAAACAACCCAAAACCATTCAGGCGAAAAATAAAGGAAAGCAAGTGTTGCTACCAATGAAATAATGGTGTACAACCAATACAATTTGACAGATTCTGTTGCTGTTGTCATGTTTTCTTATGATTTTACGATAAAAGGTTATGTGCTTTTATCAATGAAAAGGCAAAAATAAAACATTTGTTTGAAAAGTAGGTTAATAATCTGAACAATTAAATGCCTTTGACAACTTTAAAAGCATATCCTTCAAAAATACTTCTTTTAGGAGAATACACGGTCACAAGAGGTGCACCTGCTTTGGCCATACCTTTTTTTGGTAAGTCGGGACATTGGAAAAAAGAAGATAAACCTTGCAGCAGGCTACCGGAATTGATACGGTTTTTCAAAGAAAACGGATTTGAAGATATTTTGAATGTTAAGGCTTTTGAAAAAGATGTTTTGGAAGGTTGGGTTTTTTACTCTGACATACCTTCGGGCTATGGTTTAGGCAGTAGCGGAGCTCTGATAGCGGCAGTTTATGAAAAATATGCCCTTTCAGTTGATTATAATCCTGAAAACCTGAGGTTGCTTTTTTCATCCATGGAAAATTATTACCATGGCAAAAGTTCAGGCATCGATCCTTTGGTATCCTTTCTGAGGGAGGCGGTTTATATGGAAAATATTGACAAAATCAGCAAGGTCAATCTTCCTCCATTTATGGATGTTCAGATTTTTTTACTGGATTCTTTTCAGTCCAGAAATACGGAATTTTGGGTAGAACATTTTCGCAAAAAAATCGCAGACTCAACGGAATTTTCAAATGCTGTTGACCTTTTGGCACGGATCAATCAGATAGCAATTGAATCATTATTGGAGGGAGACAATCTTCTTTTTTGGGAAAATATCAAAAAAATCAGCCAACTTCAATTTAACTATTTTACTGAATTTATTCCTGAAGGACACCATGATTTATGGAAGGATAGTTTGCAAAACAACGATATGGTTTTTAAATTGTGTGGAGCCGGAGGAGGAGGCTACACATTGGGGTTTACGAAAAACATGTCTGTAAATTATCATAAAATACTGGCTTATAATCCTGTTTGGGTGGAATAGGATGGTTTACTATTCATTATTTTATTGTATTCCTGTCATTCATGCGGCAAGATATGTCAAAATGTAAAGTTGAGTGAGTGGGGAATGAATCACAACATATAGAAAATTTCGTTGTTATATGATTTGGCAATAAAATGTACAATTCCATGAAGGGTTTGCTGCTCTTTTTATCTTTATTTTCTTTTGGACTGAATGCACAGATACCTTTGTATGAAAAATATATTCAGTTTGAAAAAGTTTTGTTGCAAACAAATCAGGATACGCAATATCTGTATAATTTCTGGGCAACCTGGTGCAAACCCTGTGTAGAAGAACTACCACATTTTGTGGATTTTTCTAAAAAACCCGGCAATGAAAAAATAAAAGTAGTTTTTGTAAGCCTCGATTCAAAAAAAGATAGCGACAAACTAAAAAATTTTGTTGCAAAACATCTTCCCAATGAAAAAGTAATACAATTTACCGACAATAAATATAATGACTGGATTGATAAAGTCGATATTTCGTGGTCCGGCAGCATTCCGGCATCATTGTTTATTTTCGGAAACAGAAAAGCGTTTTATGAAAAACAATTTGAATCATTTGACGATTTGCAAAACACGTGGTTAACATTTTTAAAACAATAATATCATGACAATTTTATTTCTTTTTTCTTTTTTATGGGCACTACAGGGACAGCCAACCACAACGACCGGTTATCAGATTGGCGATACAGCTACAGATTTTTCACTTAAAGGTGTGGACGGCAAAAAGGTAAGTATGGCCGATTACAAAGATGCAAAAGGTTTTATCGTGGTTTTCACCTGCAATCATTGTCCTTATGCGGTCATGTATGAAGACAGAATCAACGATCTGGCAAAAATGTATACCAAAAAAGGGTATGTTTTATTAGCTATCAATCCCAATGATCCTGAAGTTCAACCGAAAGATAGTTATGAACTTATGATAGAAAGAGCCAAAGAAAAAGGATTTGTTTTCCCTTATTTGTTTGACGAAGGTCAAAAAATATATCCTCAGTATGGTGCCACAAAAACACCACATGTCTTTTTATTGGACAGTAAAAGAGTAATAAAATACATTGGAGCGATAGACGACAATGCCCAGGATGCCGGCGCCGTCACTGAAAAATATCTTGAAAATGCCATAGCTTCTCTTGAAAAAGGGGTAAAACCAAATCCTGAAACGACAAAAGCAATTGGTTGTTCTATTAAAACCAAAAAATAATTGTATCCTTGGTCAAACATATTTTTTTCGGACTGATTTGCCTTATTGTTTTATCCTGCGGAGAAAAACCTTCTGGAAAACAAGATAAAACCTCATTACATAAATATGGAATACCTGTTTCTGTAATGTTGCCCGCCGATGTTGGTATCAAAAAGACCAGCTCCGGCAATGTTTTAGCCGTAGCCATCCGTAACGATTCCGGGTATAATATGCTGGTTTTGATGGGTGTTGCCAATTATTCTTCAGTACAAAAAGCAAAGTTTCAGCAAAGGGAGCAGATTGTTAATAATCCTGCTTTTTTAAAAATTGTGGAAGATTATGAGGATGGTTTTTTATTTGAATGGCAAGGTAATGACAGGATCATGTACGACTTCAGACATATAAAAATAGTCGGCGACAAAGAAATTGTTTTTCAGGCCGGAAATACTTGTGAATGCAGTGAAGATGATGTTCGCAAAATGTTGGCATCAGTCAAATCATAAAAATGTAAAGAATGCAAATTAAACTTGAATCAACCCCTGGTTCCCTCAATTATAAAGGCACCAATGAAAGAGGTCAATCCGTGCAGTTGTCAGGAGCCAAAGAGGCTCCTTCGCCGATGGAAACCGTGCTTATGGCAGTCGCAGGTTGCAGTTCTATTGATGTGGAACTCATTCTCAAAAAAATGAGACAAGACTTACAAAAAGTAGAAGTTACCGTGCTGGCAACCAGGGCGGAAGAAGCACCTAAAGTGTTTAAGACCATTCAAATTCGTTATATTTTATATGGTGACATCAAAGAAGAAAAGGCAAAACAAGCCATCGAACTTTCGATGGAAAAATATTGTTCGGTTTCACTTATGCTGAAAGCAACGGTCGATATTACCTATACTTTTGAGATTCGTCCTGCAGGTGAGCAAGAGGGGTAATAATATCAAATCTGTTTCATTTTAATTTTTCCAGTGAAAGCAAAAAAGTCATACGGACAACATTTTTTAACAAACGAATCCTTTGCTTCGCAGATTGCCGATAGTTTGATTTCGAAAGATCACAATACAAATGTTTTGGAAATCGGGCCCGGTAAAGGATTCCTGACAAAATATTTATTGGAAAAAGATTTTACTTTCAGAGCGATTGAAGCAGATGAAGACATGGTACATTATCTTAAAAAAACCTACCCGCAACTGGAGGATAAAATTATATTTCTGGACTTCCTTAAGCTCAGTATGGAAAAGGTTTTTGATGGGGAAAGCTTTCGGATTATCGGCAATTTTCCGTACAATATTTCTTCACAGATTTTGATAAAAATGGTCAATCATCATGATTTGGTGCCTGAAATGGTAGGAATGTTTCAAAAGGAAGTCGCCGACAGAGTGATTTCTCCTCCGGGCAGCAAAACATACGGAGTAATAAGCGTTTTGGTGCAGGCCTTTTATGATGGTGAAAAAGTACTTGAAGTGGGACCGGAAAATTTTAACCCGCCTCCCAAAGTCAATTCAGCAGTCATCAGATTGACCAGAAAAAAAGACACTACGTTGGGCTGTAATGAAAAAGTATTCAGGCATATAGTCAAAGCTACTTTTAATCAACGTCGTAAAATGCTGAGAAATACGTTGAAGCCTTTGGTGACTGATGAAAGTGTTCTTTCAGATACGTATTTTGATAACAGACCGGAACAACTTTCTGTTAAGGATTTTGTATATATTGTACGTACATTAGAACCATTTTTAAAATCAACATAATGAGTTTAGAAGCAAAAATCAACAATGACCTTAAAGAGGCCATGAAAAACAAAGATCAGGTCGGACTTCGTGGAATCCGTGCGGTAAAAGCTGCTATTTTGCTGGCCAAAACAGACGGAAGCGGCGAAGAATTGAATGAGGAAAAAGAAATCAAACTTCTTCAAAAACTTGTCAAACAAAGGCAGGACTCTTTGGAAATTTACAGAAAACAAAACAGAGAGGATCTGGCTGTGGTAGAAGTAGAAGAAATTGAAGTAATTCAAAGGTATCTTCCTGAACAATTGAGCGAAGAGAAGCTCCGTGAAATCATTGGTACAATCATAAATGAGACCGGTGCATCCGGGATAAAAGATATGGGTAAAGTGATGGGTCTTGCTTCTCAACAACTTGCGGGTAAAGCCGACGGAAAGGCTATTGCAGCAGCAGTAAAGAGCCTTCTTTCATAAAAAGACAATCGCCTTTTAAAATAAAAAAGCCCTGACAATTCCAATTGTCAGGGCTTTTTTTATTCTGTGACTTTTATATTTATTTGATAAACTCAAGACTCTTTTCGATAAAGGCCGAAAGTTCTTCTCCTTTCAACATATTTTGATTGAGAAGAGCGAGATTATGAAGATAATTGGCAAAATCTGCCTTTTTTTCTTCACTTTTCATTTTGAGCAATTTGTCAGCAACCAGGCTGTGGTTTGTATTGATGACCACATTGTGTGCATCGGGAAACATATTCATGTCCATTCCCTGTAAAGCCTGCATTTCTTTCATCCTGCGCATAAACTCAGGTTTGGTTATCATCACAGGATGGTCATTTGGTGATAAAGGCTTTAACTCAATCTGACCACCGTTGAGATTCTTTAACGCTTCAGAAAAAATGGTTTTTACTTTATCCTGTTCTTTTTCGCTTAATACACTTTCTTTTTTCTCATCTTTTTGAACGAGATTATCAGGTGTATCAGAGTCTACCCGTACAAAAGTCATTTCCATTCCTTTGTACTCGATGTGTTGCATAAAGTGGTTGTCAATGATGGTATCAAATTCCAGGATGTCGTAACCATATTCTTTGGCGGACTTGATGTAGCTGTGATGCCCTTTTACATCATTGGTGTACAAACAAATGATTTTATTGTGTTTGTCTGTTTGTGTATCTTTTATTTTGTCTTTATATTCTTTTATGGTATAATGTTCTCCATCGATATTTTTCAAAAAAGCAAAATCCGTGGCTTTTTCGTTAAATTTTTCGTCAGAAATCATACCATATTTGACAAAAACGCTGATTTCTTTCCATTTATCTTCGAAAGCTTTTCTGTCTTGTTCGAAAAGAGACTGAAGTTTTTCAGCTACTTTTTTGGTGATGTAGGTATTGATCTTTTTGACATTATGATCTGCCTGAAGATAACTTCTGGATACGTTGAGCGGAATGTCCGGTGAGTCTATAACACCATGAAGCAGGGTGAGAAATTCCGGAACAATTTCTTTGACATCATCAGTAACAAAAACCTGATTGGAATATAGTTGGATTTTGTTTTTCTGAACTTCCAGGTTGTTGTTCAGTTTAGGAAAATACAAAATACCTGTCAGGTTAAAAGGATAATCGATATTGAGATGTATCCAAAAAAGAGGAGGCTGAGCGAAAGGGTATAATTCGTTATAAAATGACTTGTAATCTTCATCCGTCAGGTCTGCGGGTTTCATTTTCCACGCTGGTCTCGGATTATTGACGATATTGTCAATTTCCGTTTTTATTTCCTGTTTGTCATCCCCTTCACCTTCAAATGAAGTTTCGGTTTTGGTCCCGAACTTGATTTCTATAGGCAAAAATTTACAATATTTGTTGAGGAGCTCTTCGATTCTCCATTTGGTCAGGTAATCTTTATTTTCCTCATTGATATAGAGGATGACTTCAGTACCCCGATCCGTTTTATCGTGTGGTTCGATATAATATTCCGGATTTCCTTCACACATCCATTTAACGGCTGCTTCATCTTCTCTGAAAGATTTGGTGATTACTTCCACTTTGTCAGCAACCATAAATGCAGAATAAAATCCCAGACCAAAGTGACCAATAATCGTTGCGTCATCCTTGTAATTTTGCAGAAACTCTTCGGCAGATGAAAAGGCGACCTGATTGAGGTATTTTTCGACTTCATGTTGCGACATACCGATACCTTTGTCGATGATGTGCAGGGTTTTATTTTCTTCATTAATGAGTACCTCTATTCGGGTATCGCCAAGATCTCCTTTGACCTCTCCTCTTGCCGCCAGGGTTTTGACCTTAGTGGTTGCATCTACTGCATTGGAAACCAATTCTCTCAGAAATATTTCATGATCTGAGTATAAAAACTTTTTGATAATGGGAAAAATGTTTTCCGCCTGTACGGATATATTGCCTTTTGTCATGGTATTATTTTTTGTACACAGTTAGTGACAAAGCCTATGCCAAAGGGAAAATTGCGACAATTTGACACAAAGGAGAGGAAATTTTGACAGGATATGATGAATTGTATTTTGATTTGTTTACTTCTAGTCGTTTAAGAGACAAAACGTAAATCGTTTTTTTTGACTTTTTATTGGTTATTCGTCAGGGAATATGTCTGTATACAACAAAAAGTAGAAGCAATGGTCGGTTTCACCTTCCTTTTCCTTATTTTTGCGGCCTTATTTCAAAAAGTATGGACAGAATAGCCGAATTGGCCAAAAGAAAAACCTTTGGTATTGTTTCTCACCCGGATGCAGGTAAAACCACCCTCACTGAAAAATTACTTCTTTTTGGAGGAGCTATTCAGGAAGCAGGGGCTGTAAAATCTAATAAAATCAAAAAACATGCAACTTCAGATTTTATGGAAATCGAAAAACAAAGAGGTATTTCGGTGGCAACATCTGTTATGGCATTTGAGTACCGAGACAAACAGGTAAATATTTTGGATACTCCCGGCCATAAAGATTTTGCAGAAGATACGTACAGGACTTTGACAGCAGTGGATAGTGTAATAGTGGTCATTGACGTAGCCAAAGGTGTCGAAGAACAAACGGAAAAACTCGTTGAGGTCTGTAGGATGCGAAATACGCCGATCATTGTTTTTATCAACAAATTGGACCGCGAAGGTAAAGATGCTTTTGATTTATTGGACGAAGTTGAAGGTAAATTAAAACTTAAAGTTACTCCTCTCAGCTGGCCGGTAGGTATGGGCCAAAGATTTAAGGGCGTGTATAGTCTTTATGAAAAAAATCTGATTTTATTTAATCCGCACGGGAAACAGGAAGAAGAAGGAATCGTTAAAATTGAAAACCTGGATGATAAACTTCTCGATGCAAGAATCGGCGAAAGGGAAGCTGCAGAATTGAGGGAAGAAGTTGAAACTATAACGTCTGTTTATCCTGAATTTGAAAGACAAAATTATCTCAACGGCGATATATGTCCCGTGTTTTTTGGTAGTGCAGTGAATAATTTTGGTGTCAGGGAATTGTTGGATTGTTTTATTGATATTGCGCCAAATCCGTTGCCACGTGAGACCGAAGAACGGGAAATTCTACCGGAAGAAGAAAAATTTACGGGATTTGTATTTAAAATACATGCCAATATGGATCCGAAACACAGAGACAGAATCGCATTTTTAAGAATTTGTTCCGGTGTTTTTGAAAGAAATACCAACTATTTTCATGTACGTCAAGGTAAAAACATGAAATTTCCCAATCCGACAGCATTTATGGCATCCAAAAAATCGGTAATTGACGAGGCTTACCCCGGAGATATTGTAGGTCTGTATGACTCAGGAAATTTTAAGATAGGTGACACATTAACAGAAGGAGAAATTCTTCATTTCAAAGGTATTCCAAGTTTTTCACCAGAACAATTCAGGTTTGTAAACAACACGGATCCGATGAAAACCAAACAGCTTGCCAAAGGATTGGACCAGCTTATGGATGAAGGGGTTGCTCAATTATTTACTAAAGAAGATAATGGCAGGAAAATTATAGGTACTGTAGGCGCATTACAATTTGAGGTTATACAACACCGACTCAAAAATGAGTATGGCGCCTCCTGCAATTACGAACCTGTCAATCTCTACAAAGCTTGTTGGGTTACTTGCAAAGATCCCCTTGCTTTGAAAGAGTTTATTTCACGTAGAAAAAAAGACCTGGCAAAAGATACGGACGGCAAACTGGTGTTTTTAGCTGAATCTGCATGGACCATGAAAATGGCTCAAGAGAATCATCCTGATGTTGAATTTCACTTCACCAGTGAAATTTAGTCTTTAAAAAAGGGATTGGTTCTTTTTTCATGTCCGACTGTAGTTGAAGGTCCATGCCCGGGAAATACTTTAGTGTCGTCCGGAAGGACAAAAATCCGGGTTTTGATACTTTCAATCAGGGTATCATAATTGCCTCCCGGCAGGTCGGTACGCCCGATACTACCTTCAAATAAGACATCTCCGGCTATTAATTTTTTACTTTCTTCGTCATATAAACATATACTGGCTGGCGAATGTCCGGGAGTAAACAAGACCTTCAGCTTTGTATTTCCAAAAGAAAAGATATCGTTTTCTTCATAAAAAACCGTGATATCCGGTGATTTATCATATGGAATCCCATACATAGCTGAGACCGGAAGACCTGAATCCAGAACAACCTGTTCGCCGCGATGTGATCCCAATGGCAGATTGTACTTTTTAGAAATATACAGGTTCCCTAAAATATGGTCAATATGGCAATGAGTATTGATCAACAAAACAGGTTTTAATTGATGATCTTCTATAAAACCGGCAAGTTCTTTTTGTTCAGCCATCGTCATACAACCCGGATCTATAATGGCGCATTCCTTACTGTTGTCGTACAGAAGGTAGGTATTTTCGTAAAAATCGTTAAAGGTAAATGACTTGATGTACATAAAAATAATGTTATTGTTCTCAGACCGTATTTGTAAAAACGTTTACATACAAATAATAAAACGGTCTTCTGGTTTTGTTTGTTATATAAATACAAAAAGTAGCATGATTGTTGACTGGGAGGCAAATTAAACTTGGGTTAATGGCGTATTTCACAAAAATATCATCCGGGAGATTTTTTGAAACTTTTGATGGTCATACAAGGTAATGTAAAAATATTTATCATTCAAAACAAAAATACTAATTCATTGATTTTATCTATATGAATTTACAACAATTAGAATACATCATAGCTTTGGATGTCTACAAAGGATTTGTTTTGGCTGCGGAAAAGTGTTTTGTCACACAATCCACCTTAAGTATTATGGTTAAAAAACTGGAAGAAGAGCTCGGGGTTGTATTGTTTGACCGGACAAAACAGCCAGTCACAGCTACGGAAATAGGTTGCAAAGTAATCCGACAAGCCAAAATTATTTTACACGAAGTCAAAAAACTTGATTCCCTGATAGTTGAAGAGACCCAACATCTTTTTGGAAACTACTCTTTAGGTATTATACCGACGCTGGCCCCTTATTTATTGCCGTTGTTTATAGAATCTTTTTTGAAAAAATATCCGGAAATCACCTTACAGGTTTTTGAAATGACGACAGATATTATTATCCAAAAGTTGATAAACCGCGAACTTGATGCCGGGATTCTTGCCATACCGGTATTACATCCGGATATCGTAGAACACCCGGTTTTTAAAGAAGAGTTTGTTGTTTATGCACCGGACAATAAGCGATATGAGCAAAAAAAATTTATATTAGCAAATGAGATTGACACAGACAATTTATGGTTGTTGGAGGAAGGACATTGTTTGAGACAACAAGTTATAAACCTGTGTGAGCTCAAGGAAAAAGAGAAAAAAAATCACCCGCTTAATTTTTCTGCGGGAAGCATTGAAACCTTAAAAAGACTTGTTGAAGTCAATAAGGGAATCACGATTCTTCCTTATTTGGGTATTGATTTTTTATCAGACAAAGAGATGCATCATATCTATTTTTTTGAACAACCGGCTCCGGAGAGAGAAATAGGTATCGTTACCCATAAATATTTTGTAAAAAACAGATTTTTGGAAGCTTTAAAGGATGAGATAATACATGTTCTTCCCCCGTCATGTAAAAAAAATGAGCTTCCTTTGTCGTAAAAGAAGCTCATTTTTATCAGATTTGATGAAAAGGAAAACGTTTATTATTCCTCTTCTTTATCAAAAATATCTTCAACTTTATCTACGAGGTCTTCGATTTTATCTTCAGCTACTTCTATGACAGCTTTAACAGAATCAACTACATCTTCTACCAGACTTTCGGCAGATTCAGATATTTGGTCAATCATAGCTTTTGCTTTGGACTTCGGCTTTTTTTGACTTTTGATATTTTCTGCAGCCATAGTGAGTTTGTCTGAAATTTTATCCATTTCTTTTTGTGTCTCACTGATGTTGTCTGCTATTTTTTGTTTGACAATTTCTTTGGCTTCCTCTATTTTTTCTTGTTTTTCAAGTTTGGCCAATTTCTTTTTTTCTTTCTCCAGTTTGCTCTCCAGATCTACTTTTGTTTTAAGCATATCATCGAGTTTTTCCTGCTTGGAAGAAATTCTTTCCTCAATCATCCGGATTTTTGCCTTTCTTAATTGAGATTCGAGTTGGCCATCACTATCTTCAACTTTTTTATTCTGAAAATCCAATTCTCTTTGGTCGATTTGGATAGATTTTTGCATTTTTTGGACAGCTCCTACCAAACCATCATATCGATTTTGAATTCTTGAGGCAGTGTGTTGAGCGTGAGCTTCGTTTTGACTTCCTCTTTTTTCTTTAATTTTTTTGAAGGCAGCATCAATTTTGTCCCACATTTCATTGCGGTCATCTTTGGTAAACTGGATATTTTTAATTTTCTGCTGCAACTTTTTAAGATCTTCAAATAATGGATTGAGACCTAAACCATGTTCAACTTTTTGTTCTATATCATTCAATTCTTTTGAAAAAGTTTCAAGAGCTGATTTGGATCGGGTTTCATATTCTGACTCAAGAACTTTTTTCAGACTTTTTAATTTGTCAAAAAGACCATTCGTTCTTTCTCTCAGTGAAGCGGCGTGTTCTCTGAAAAGATTTCTGTCATTCACCTGATTTTGAACTTTTGACCAGAAATTTTTGAGTTCTTCCCAGATTTTGTTGTCATATTCCGAGAGACTTTCGATTTTGTCTTTGAAGTCTTCAATTTCGGATTTGTACAAACCGTATAATTTAGATGAAAGTACTACAAAATGCCATTCTGCCTGTGCTCTGGTGATCAGATCCGGTCTTTCAACTCTGATTTCATCAGGGAGAAGACTGTCAGACACGGACAATTTTCTTTCAATTTTTTGAAAACCATCAGGAAACTCGACTTCCTGGTCGTTTTTCCAGTTTTCAGACATCTTTTTGTAAAAATCTTCTGTCGCTATTTTTTCAGGAAATGTAAAAATGTAAACTACATTTTCATTTTCCAAAAGTTCCAGTGCAACCAACATTTTTTCATCCTTCTCATTGGTTCCCCAAAGTACTAACTTGCGTCTCATGTTCCTATTAATTTTGCAAATGTGTAATCAAATAATACGATTGTAACTAAATCAATTTGTGCTCTATCAGGTATTGAACTATTTGTACGGCATTTGTGGCCGCGCCTTTTCTCAGATTGTCGGCGACGATCCACATATTTAAACCATTTTCTACAGAATCATCCATACGAACCCTTCCGACAAAAACTTCATTTCTGTTTTTTGCAAAAAGAGGCATGGGATAACTTTGTTCCGCAGGATTATCTACCAAAACTATACCATTTGTTTCAGAAAGTATGGTTTTGATATCTTTAATGTCAAATTTTTTTTCAAACTCAACATTTACGGACTCCGAATGTCCGCCGTCCACAGGTACCCTAACAGCTGTAGCGGTTATTTTAATACTGTTGTCGGATAATATTTTTCGGGTTTCATGAACCAGTTTCATTTCTTCTTTGGTATAATCATTTTCCAAAAATGAATCACACTGAGGAATACAATTGCCAAAAATCGGATATTTATATGCCATTTCATCCGATGATATATTTTCTTTATTTTTTTCCTTGTTATATTGATTGACGGCTTTTACTCCCGTTCCCGTGAATGATTGGTACGTAGAAATCACCAATCTTTTGATTTTATATGCAGCATGTAGCGGAGCAAGTGCCATGACCATCTGAATGGTGGAACAGTTTGGGTTAGCAATGATTTTGTCAGACGTTGTCAATTGTCCTGCATTGATTTCAGGAACGATCAATTTTTTGTCCGGATCCATTCTCCAGGCAGATGAATTGTCCACCACTACTGTTCCTTTGGCAGCAAATTTTGGTGCCCACTCTAAAGAAGTGTTACCACCTGCTGAAAAAATTGCAACATCCGGAGCAATCTCCACAGCTTCAGACATGGAGATAATAGTGTGTTTTTGGCCTTTAAACACAATTTCTTTTCCAACTGATTTTTCAGATGCAACAGGATAAAATTGAGTAATAGGAAGGTCCATTTCTTCCAAAACCTCTAATAAAACACTTCCAACCAATCCGGTCACACCAACTATGGCTAGTTTCATATGCTACATTTACTATTTTTTAATGGTATGGAACAAACTTCCGCTATTGAAGATAGTTACTTATAAAATTCAAACGACGGAAGGATATTTTTATTACTTTTGCTTCTCGTAAAGATGTTTTTTATACCATTTTTAAAAGAAGGCACAAATATATACTTTACGTTAAAACTAAAAATAAAAACATGATTTCTCGCTATATTTTTTTTGGACTTTTTAGCCTGATGAGTTTTATTTCTCACGCACAGCTTATAGAAAACTTCAGCGATGGAAATATTTCGGTCAACCCTGTATGGACAGGTAATACCGATCATTTTACCGTAAATCCGGATTTTCAACTGCAATTGAATGCATCAGCAGCCGGGGAATCTTTTATTTCAACGGCTTATGTATTGCCAAAAGACAGCTTACAGTTTGATTTTTATTTCAAACAAACTTTTGACCCGAGTGATAATAATGTCTCCAATATTTATTTTTGTATTGACCGGACAGATATTACCCAAGCCAATGGATACTACCTGCGTTTGGGTGAAAATGGCACCAATGACAACATTAAAATTTTCAGATTGAAGGATGGTTCTTCCACCTTGCTGGCTTCCTGTGCTATGGGAGCTATCAGCAAAGACCCCTCACAGGCCAGACTTCGTATCAGTATCACAGAAGATGGTATCTGGAATGTGGAAACTAATTATAATGGTGAAAATTTATTGACTCCGGATGTAGAATTTATGGATACTGATTTGGCGTTAATGCCTCACAATGTTTTTTTCGCTATTCAATGCAAATACACATCGACACGAACCAAAAACTTTTTTTACGACGATATTTCGATTCAAAAATGGGTTAAAGACACCATTCCTCCTCAGCTTGTTTCTGCAAAAGTTCTTGATGACCGAAATGTGGAATTGTTGTTTACAGAACGTCTTGAACAGGTATCAGGCTTAAATCCTTTGACTTACCAAATGGATAATGGTATCGGAAATCCCGTTACCATAAATTTTGGTACCTCAGACAATGTGGTTCGGCTTACTTTTGATTCTCAAATACTATCAGGCATCAATTATACTTTGGCGATTTCCGATCTGCAGGATAATGAAGGTAATGTTTTAAATACCACAACTTCTCTGGTATTAGCTGTTGTACCGGATAAGAAAGACCTTGTTTTAAATGAAATCCTAACGGATCCGTTTGTCGGTGGAGAAGATTTTATTGAATTGTATAATATTTCGACTAAGTTTTTAGACCTTCAAAACCTAATTATCAGAAATGAGTCAAGGGGAGAAGAAAAAATCATTTCTTCTTCTTTTATCCTTTATCCCGGTCAATATGTTGCGGTAAGCAAAAACACTGATTTTCTCAAATCGACATACAATACACCGGAAGAAGCCTTGTTTTTACAAAACGATCTGCCTGCATTTAATGTAAGTGACGCTTACATTCAGGTCATCAGCAATATAAACGGTTCAAGGGTTGTAGTTGACTCTTTTGATTATATCGAAGACCATCATTTTTCATTATTAAATAATACAAAGGGCGTAAGTCTTGAAAAAATAGTTCCCGATGGAGTTTCAAATCAGGCAGATTTATGGCATTCATCCTCACAGGCTAATGGATTTGCCACCCCGGGATATAAAAATTCAAATTTTGCAGCCCCTCCTTTGAGTAATACAGAGGAAGTGTTTTTGGATAAAAAAATATTTTCGCCTTACAGCTTGGGGTTAGATCCTTTTCTGTTAATATCTTACAAGGTTGCCAAAAGCGGATTTTTAGCTACAATCAAAATTTTTGACATTGACGGTTTCCCTGTAAAAACACTGTATGAAAATCTGTTGATTGGCAATGAAGGCAGTTTAAAATGGGATGGAAGTGATGACGAATTACAATTTGTCAAAAGAGGGTGGTATATCATTGCGACACAATTATTTCATCCCGACGGAGAAATTAAATCATTCAAACACACAGTTGCTGTTGGTGAAAACTGACCGGCATAAACATCCTGTATGAAACGATTTTTATCCTTTGGTAATTTTTTTATTGGAATCGCAATAATATCATTGACACTGATTCTGATATTTTTACCAAACTACAATATGCTGGAGTTTTTGAATGAATACATGCTGCATTATGTACTTTTTCTTTTGGTTTCCGGACTGATTGGTCTGATTATTCAAAACAAGTTTATCCTGTATATAAGTTTTGGTTGTGCTTTTATGTTGACGTTGTTTTTAAAATACAATTCGAATACAGACCTTAAATTGCCAAAGCCAAACAACCAACCTACACTAGGGCTGATTCACATCAATTTAAGCAGTATTTCAGGAATTGAAGATCTTCAACGATTATTAAAGGATCAGGCATATGACGTTATTTCTTTTCAGGAATACACGCCTGACTGGACAGAAGTATTGCAGGAAGTGTTTGTGGATTCATTTCCGTACAAACATCTGGATGTTCAACTGACATATCACGGTAAAGCAATTTTTTCAAAACACTCCTTCATTGTGAAACCTGATGTCATTCTGAATGATATTGAAGCATTACATCTGGAGTTAAATAAAGGTGGTGAAATATATCAATTGATATCAGTTTATCTGACACCTCCGCTGAATGAAAAGGATAAAAAAGCCAACGAAAAAGAAATTACACACCTGACCAACGTTGTTTCTTCTTTGGCTGCCCCAACTTTTGTGTTTGGTGAATTAAACCGGGTTTATTGGGCAAAACCGGTCATACAATTCAGAAAACAATCTCTGATGATGAACAGTCGAAGAAATGCACCTCTTTCCTTCAAAACTTCTTACAACCACATTTTTTATTCCGGAGATATGGAATGTTATCATTTTGAAGATGTATTCGACAAATCAAATGTTACGATAGGATGTCGGGGCTTGTATCAAAAAAAGAAAAGCAGATTGCCGAAAAGAAAATTCAGGAAAGATGAAAATTGAATTGAAAAAATTTAATGACCTTGATTTAATCACATTATATAAAATTCTGGACTTAAGAAGCCGCGTTTTTGTGGTAGAACAGAATTGTATATATCTGGATACGGACCAAAAAGATTTTTTATCACATCACCTGATGTTTACAGATGAATCCGGCCAACTGCACGCATATGCAAGAATTTTACCTCCGGGTTTGGTGTACAGCGGAAAGTCTTCGATTGGCAGGGTGGTTACTTCTGCTGAGCAAAGGAATACAGGTTTGGGAAAACAACTGATGAAAGAAGCTATCAAAAAGTGCTTTGACCTGTATCCTGATCATGCGATTCAAATTGAGGCACAAAGTTACCTCATTCGCTTTTACAACAGGTTTGGGTTTGTTTCAATCGGAGAGGACTATCTGTTGGATGGAATTCCGCACAGAGAAATGATCATTAAAAAATAAGGGATCAGAGTTGTTGTATTTTATGCAAAATCGACAACTGAGATCCGTAACACAAACTAAGATTTTGTTGGGTAAATAATTTTTCAGTATCACCAAAACCAATTAATCTTTGGTTGATCAGAATGATTTTGTCAAAATATTGCTGTACAGTGGTCAGGTCATGATGAACCAAAAGAAATGTTTTCCCCTGTGCTTTTAATGTATGCATTATGGTTACTATGCTTTCTTCGGTCATGGCATCAACACCGGCAAAGGGCTCATCCAAAAAAAAGATTTCAGCCTCCTGACACAATGCTCTGGCGATATATACTCTTTGTTGCTGACCTCCGGACAATTGACCGATTTGTCGTTGACCCAGATTTTCGATTTGCATAGCCTTCATAGCCTCTGATGCTTTTTGCCGGTCTTCATCGTTGATCTTTTGAAAGATTTTTTTGTGGGGATACCTTCCCATTAATACAATATCAAAAACGGTAGCAGGAAAATCCTGGTCAAACAGATCTTTTTGAGGTATATAGGCTACTTTTTTTCTTGCATTTTCAATTTTGCCACCATATACCGTGACAGAACCGTGACTGGGTTCGACCAAACCTAAAATCGCTTTGAATAAGGTAGATTTTCCTGCTCCGTTTGGTCCGATTATGCCGTAAGCGTGGCCGGCTTCTATGTGAAGATAAACGTTGGTGAGAACATTTTTTTTGTCGTAAGACACGTTCAGACCTTTGACTTCAATAATGTGTGAGTTCATATCTGGAATTAGTGAATGCGGTAAACAAATAAACCGGTCAATAAAATTAAAAATACAATGATCATCATAAACATAAAAACAGCCGGGGAATCAGGTAAAATCCTGAATCCTTTTGTTACAGCCGGTGTCGCTTGCAAAGCTGAAAAAATAGTTTCTGCATTTGTTTTTAACATACCGACATACGTGTTTGCTGTACTTTCAGGTGGACCCAGGGAATCAGAAAATAACGATCCTCCGATCCGGATACCTTCATCATCTGCAATTTGTTTCATCAACTGAGGGTTTACCGACGTTTCGACAAAAATGGCCGGTACCTGTGACTCCCGAATGACGTTTATTATTTTGATAATATCACTTGTTTTGGGTTCTGCTTCTGTTGAAACACCCATAAGAGGTACCAATTTCAGATTATACCTCAGCCCAAAATACCGGAAAGCGTCGTGATTGGTGATGAGTATCCTGCTTTTTTCAGGTATTTTCTGCATTTTGTTTTGAATGTAGTTGTCAACAAACCGAAGGGTATTGCTGTATTTCAGCAGATTATTATTGATATATTCTTTTTGTTCCGGTCGTAAACGGATCAGTGTTTCAGCTATATTTTTAATATATTTTATTCCATTTGCTGCGTGCATCCAGGCATGAGGATCAGGATATCTTCCCGCTGAAATACTTTGGATACCTTCGGTTAGTAAAACAACATCAGCCTTGGTTTTGCTGTTTTGAATCAGCTTTTCTATCCACACTTCCAGATGCAAACCATTGATAAAAATAACATCTGCTTCCCGGCATATAGTCACATCACTGGGTTTGGCTTCATAACGATGCGGATCGCTACCTAAAGGCACTATAGAATGGACTACAACCAGATCACCTCCGATAGACTCAATCATATCTTTAAATATCGATGTCGTTGTGACTACTTTTACGGGTCGCGAAGCAGGCAATAAAAACGGATAAAGAAGGAAAAAAATAAAGTACTTATTCATTTGATCATACTTTTTTTACCAACAGCTGATGCGCTACATTTTTAGTAATGAGATTTTCAAATCTACCATCTATCAGTATGCGTAGAGACTGGTCATAAGTCGTTTTTTGTAATACTTTTATCGATGTCCCAAGTTTGATTTTCATATCATTGAGGTAGAGTAAAAAACTTTTATCATGCTCTCTGACACCTAATATGATACCTGTGTGTCCGGGCAAAAGTTCGGCTACTGACCATTGAGACCTAAGGGTAAACTTACCGTCCATATTAGGAATCGGGTCGCCATGAGGATCAAATTTCGGAAATTCCAGATATTTTTCGAGGCGGAGGACAAGATCATCGGATTGAATATGTTCTAATTGTTCGGCTATTTCATGAACTTCTTCCCAGGAAAATTTTAATTTTTCAACCAAAAAAACTTCCCAAAGCCGATGTTTTCTGATCAGTTGGATGGCTACTTTACTTCCGGAAGGAGAAAGGGTGACCCCTTTGTATTTTTGGTATTGGATCAGATCTTTGTCCGCCAGTTTTTTCAGCATGTCTGTCACTGAAGCCGGCGCGGTATTCATATATGCCGCTATCGAATTGGTACTGACGGCTTTTTTTTCCTTTTCGGCGATCTTAAAAATCGCTTTCAGGTGATCTTCTTCAGAAACGCTGAACATATTTTTATTTTGAGACAAATATAATAATTAAATTTAGACTAACCTAAATATTTTTGATTTCAAAATGATTTTTTACCTTTGATGTTGTGGTTTCATTCTCATGTATAAATTGTCAGATGCAATATTATTTTAGTCAGGAGATCAATGATGATAAAACAATTCTTTTAACCGGAGAAGAACATCAACATTGTACAAAAGTCATGCGCCATAAAAGAGGAGACATCCTGCATGTATTGGACGGCAAAGGAAATATATATGAAACGGTAATTAGGGAAATTAACAGAAACGACACACAATTAACCATTCAACAAAAAACAGAAAAACCGGAAACCGGACCACAAAAATACATTGCTGTATCACCAACAAAAAACCCGTCCCGGTTGGAATGGTTTATAGAAAAAGCAACCGAATTGGGTATAACAGGCATTTTTGTCGTGTTTTGTCATCGAACAGATAAAAAGCCGACCAAAACAGAACGATTGCAAAAAATTATAATTTCGGCTCTTAAACAGTCCGGCCGGACTGTTTTACCTGAATTGACGGTTTTGGATAAGTTTGAAAAAATTGGCGGAATTCCTGATTTTGTGAAATACAAAAAATTTATTGCTCATTGTGAAAAAAAGGAAGAAAACCTGCTTTCAATGACAGATAAAACCGTTGACCAATTGGTTTGTATAGGTCCGGAAGGTGACTTTACACCGGATGAAATAAAATGGGCACTGGAAAATGGTTTTATTCCGGTATCCCTGGGTAATACAAGACTCAGAACAGAAACGGCCGGATTATATGCAGCCACTTGTCTGGTATTGCCGTAACATTTATGGTTTGATGACTTTTTGTGGATTATCTTTTACAAAAGAAGACCAATCGGCAGCTTTTTTACGTGTTTTTACAGGAGGTTTTGCTGATTTTAAAGGTCCGTTTTGATTATAATGGCAAACGGCTACTCCCAAAGCATCGGTTGCGTCGAGATATTTTGAATCAATTTTTATTTTGAGAATGTTTTCGAGCATGGCTGCTACTTGTTCTTTACTGGCATTTCCATTACCGGTAATCGACTGTTTTACTTTTTTCGGAGCGTATTCTTCGATAGAAAGTCCCATGGTCATACCTGCAGCCATAGCCACACCCTGAGCTCTGCCGAGTTTTAACATAGATTGTACGTTTTTACCGTAAAAAGGTGCTTCAATAGCCAGTTGAGCCGGTCGGTAGGTTTCGATGATTTCCTGAATCTGCAAAAAGATTTCTTTGAGTTTATCATGGTGGTCTTCATATTTATCAAGGTGAAGTACACCAAAATGAATGACCTTCAGTTGATTGCCATCAACGGATAAAATAGCATAACCAAGGATATTTGTTCCCGGATCAACGCCTAAAATTTTATAAGAACCTAAAGACATCAGATGATTTAAGATCTATCTTGTTTTGCAAATACTTTTCTCAACAGATCAGAAGACCTCTGTTGGATATCGCTCCTGATACCCAATTCCTTTTTTTCAATCAGATCAAAAAGTCCGACCAAGGCCTTATTGGTCACGTGATCTGCCAAATCCGGGTTTATTTTTTCTACAAAAGGCAGGCTGTTATATTTGGTAATGGCGTCTTTCCACAAGTTTAAAGCACCAAACTTATTTAACGAATTGACGATGACAGGGTTAAAATCCTTGTACAGATTACCGTATGTTTTTTGATAAAGGTATGAAGTAGCTGCATTTTTTTCCCCCATTAGGATATTGGTGACATCATTAAAAGACATTTGTCTTATAGCCTGGCCAAAAATCGGAGCTGCGCTTTTAGCTGCATCTTCGGCAGCCTGATTGATTTTTTTTATGGCTTGTTGTTCAAGATCCGTAAATCCCGGAATAAATTTAAGTTTGTCAATTACTTTGGCCGCTTGTTCAGGCAATAATATTTTATATACTGACTGGTAATAGCCATTCGTGGCAGAAAGGGTATTTACACCTTGTTTGACGCCAAGATCGAGGGCTTCTTTGAGTCCGTTTGAAATATCAGCATTGGTGAGGACAGCAGATCCTGTATTTTGTAAAAGTTTCTCAAAATCTTTAGGATCACAAGATACCAGAAATAAAACTAAAAATAAAAATGAATACTTCATGAATCAAAATCATTAAAGGTAAAAAATGGATTTGAGATCGGGGAATCTCTGTATACCAAACGCCTGAGGTAGGAAAAAGTTACTGAGTATGTATGGAAAATTAATAAATGTATTGAAAATCAATTGATTACGGCAAATGCACAACCCTGGCATTAAAAAATATAACCATTACAAAAACCCTTTGTAACGTCGTCATTACATTTCTAAAAAAACAAGTTTACAGATCGACTTTTTTGGCGAAGGCTAAAAAGGAAATAAATAATTTCAAACGATCAATCGTTTCAGTTTGTCTAGATTCCGAATGAGCAATCTCTTTCTGTCGAAGGTAAGAACGCCTTCGTTTCTGAGATCATTCAGCAATGTCGTTACAGATTGGCGGGATGTAGCCGTTAAATTGGCAATTTCCTGGTGTGTGATGAAGTTCCGAACCACCCATTCATATCCGATTCTTTGCCCTTTTTTATCAATAAGGTTTAATAAATATTCCACGATTCTGGTTCTGCTGTCTTTAAAAATCAAGGACTCTAGCCTTTGTTCCATTTCCAAAACCCTGGAGCCCATTAATTTCATAAAAAACAGAGATAAACCATTGTGTTCTTTCATCATAGATTTAAGTCTCGAAGAAGAAAGAATACTGATTTCGGAATCATCCACGGCAATGGCAGAATCGTTATACATATGATCGCCAATGATAGATCTTTCTCCAAAAACTTCTCCGGGACCGAGAATGGCCTTTACAATTTCTTTACCTGAATCACCCTGAGAGCCTATCTTAACTTTGCCGGAACGGATTAAAAAAATACTGTCGGCAAATTGGTCCGGCTGATATATGATAGCTCCTTTCTCATATTTTTTGTTGACAACACCGTCACCGGAACCTTTTAATTTGTCATCACAAAAAATATCTGCCACATTTATATTTTCTAAATACCAGATGGTTTGGCTCGACATATTTTGGATATTTTTGTTCTTAACAATAAAATCACCATAATGATTAAAAAAACCACCTAAAATTTTGTTACAACAAATAATTATATGCTAAAATGAAATTTTATTCAGTCTAAGCGGCAGAAGGGTAATAAATTTAATGCAAAATTTCAGTGTCGAGTTTTAGTCCCAAACTTTTGATCAGCTCCTGTAAATGTTCGTTTTTTTCAGTCATCATCTGAAATTTTTCACGTTGTGTAAGGGTAGCGTTGGCTTTTATTTCTTCAATCTCCGGAAACCGTAATTTGTCTACTTCAATTTGTAAAGCCAGTTCCGGTGTACCCAGATCTTCTCTCAACTTATCGATGAGATGTCCCTCCTGAAGGATGAGATCCCTACTGACATTATTAGGCACAAAGACGCGGACGGTCGTTTTTTCCAGGTGGATGTCTGTATTTTTGAGAGCCAGCTGCACACTCATGGAAGGGTTGTTTTGAGTATACTCAATCCAGATTTTTTTGATAGCATCGACATGCAGGTTTTTCCTCGAATCTGCTTTTTTCGCATCATCTTCCATGATTTTTTGCCTGATGGCATCTACATTGGCAAAACTTTTAAATTTTTTAACTTCAGGGGCTGCTTGTTGCTGACTGCTTTGCGGAGAAGAATCTGATTGCCCGGAAAGTTGTGGAGAAGTATTTTTTTGTGGCTCGTTTACTGTTACAGAAGTGCCTTCGCTTATGTCATTTTTTTTTTCTGACATCGCTGCTTCGAGGATGTCTACAGATTGTAATTTTTGCAGAAAGGTGATTTTACTCAGGGCCAGTTCCACATGCAAACGCCGGTTTTTTGCCCGCCCGAGGTTTAGTTCACATTGATTAAGTATGTTTAATCCGGAAAAAATAAGAGTCGGCGGACAGACTTTTGCCTGAGCGATATATCTTTCTTTAAGCTCCTTGCTCAACTCAATGATTTTGTGCGTTCCCGGAAATTTGGCAATCATAAGTTCTCTGAAATGATCCGCCAATCCGGTGATGTATTGTTCCGGATCAAAGCCGTTTTTAACAACTTCATCCAGTATTGAAAGGGTACTTTGGATATCCTGAGACAAAAACGCTTCCGTTGCCCTGAAGTAATACTCATAATCGAGCATATTCAGGTTTTGAATGACATCTTTAAAAGTAATGTTTCCGTTGGTTGCCCCGGCGATTTTGTCAAAGATTGAAAGTGCATCTCTCATGGCACCATCTGCTTTGAGCGCTATGGTGTGAAGAGCTTCTTTTTCGGCAGTAAATCCTTCTTTGGCACAAATCATCTCCAGCTGTTTGACCGCATCGGTGATCTGAATCCTTTTGAAGTCGAAGATCTGGCATCTCGACAAAATGGTAGGAATGATTTTGTGTTTTTCGGTCGTCGCCAGGATAAATATCGCATACGAAGGCGGTTCCTCCAAAGTTTTGAGGAAGGCATTAAATGCCTGAGAGGTCAGCATGTGTACCTCGTCAATGATAAAGATCTTGTATTTTCCTTCCTGAGGCTGAAAACGAACCTGCTCAATGAGCGCGCGCATATGGTCGACACTGTTGTTGGACGCAGCATCCAGCTCAACGATATTAAATGAAGCACTTTCGTTAAATGACTTGCATGAACTGCATTGGTTGCAGGCAGTCACTTTGTCGATAGGCTGCTGACAATTGATCACCTTGGCCAGAATCCTTGCACACGTCGTTTTACCCACACCTCTTGGTCCGGTAAACAAAAAAGCATGTGCCAGCTGGTTGGTTTGAAGGGCATTTTTGAGTGTTTTGGAAATATGGTCTTGTCCCAAAACTTCGTCAAAAGAAGAGGGTCGGTATTTTCTGGCAGAAACGATAAATTGACTCATAATCCAAAATGGTGTGCAAAGATACACATTTCTCTAAAAAATTACGGAAAGTAAGTTCTCCTTTTCAGGAATAATATTCCGGTGATGAGGGTAGCAAAGGCCGGCAATAAACTTACATTTTTTAAAAAATACTGCCCCAGCGATAAAGAAAATAAATTTTCCGGAAGACGGACCTGAACTATGGTTCTGTACCAAAAGGAACAAGCCGGCAGATCCAAAATCAGAAAAAACAAAACGATTGTTGATGTAAGCAACCAAAGGTTATTACTTTTAAAAATGACTTGTGTTTTTTGTTGACCAAAATGTATATCCATCAATTTTTTCAGATAAAAGACCACCCAACCTGTCGTCATCATAAATCCAATCATTAATATCGCATGGGTGACTCCGGCAGAACGGGAAAACATACCCAAAAATATGGTTTGAAAAAACAAAGCCAAAAACAGTCGAAACAACGTCGGACCGGACAAATATCGGACATTACGCCTTTCGGATAATCGTAAAATCATCCAAAAAATAAACAATCCCGCAATCCATCCGGGCAATGTATAGACAGAATGGTAAAAAGGTAAACTTAACCAAAACAATAAAAAAGTTGATATAATCAATGATATAATTAACATAAAAACCTTTTCCTTACGGGAAAAAGAAACACGGTAAAGTTCTTCAGTCGGATTCTTTTTTGTAAAAAAATGAAAAACACCAAACAAAATCACCCAAAAAACCGGGACAAAAGGCGATATATTGTCCGGAAGATCAATCATTTTCCATAAAAATATCATGATCACGCCCGGGATACTGCCTAAAATAACAGCTAGTGGATTTTTTGTAAGACCCGGTAAAAAACAAAGGCTTAGCAAAAAAACGACCACCGGAACTAACCATTCCTGCTGAACAAACAAAAGAATGCAACCTCCGATTCCAAAAATCAGGAGGGTGAGGGTATAAAAAAAAACTTTTTTAAAATATTTGGTCAACCAAAAAGCCAGAACTGGTATGGCAAGATACATGTGATGAACACAAGGTGACAAAAGACCTGCATCAAATTCTTTTGACAAAACAAAATAAAGAGATACCAGGAGTCCTGACCAGGCAAATATTGGCGACAATGATTTGTTCATCGATATTTTTTAAGCCTGATATTCTATTTTTTCCTTTCGGAAAAATAGTAAAAACAAAACAAAAACGACAAATGAAAACATCGCCGGAATCAACCAGATCATGTTCCAATCTCCGCTGTATTTTTCGACAATGATGCCTGAAATCCAAAATCCGATCAACATACCGATACCATAGGTCGCCAGCGTTATCAGACCCTGAGCCGCACTTTTGGTTTGTACCCCGGCTTTTGAGTCGGTATAAATCTGTCCGCTGACAAAAAAGAAATCGTAACAAATACCGTGCAGGGCAATTCCGAGCAGAAGCATCCAGGTGGACGTACCGGCTTCTCCGTAAGCAAACAACAGATAACGGATTGCCCAGGCTAACATCCCTACCAAAATCGTGTTTTTAAAACCGTACTTTTTGAAAAAAAGAGGTAAAACCAACATAAAACCAATTTCTGACATCTGACCGATAGTCATTTTTCCGGTAGGATTAGCGATGCCGGCATCGACCAAAAAAGGGTTTGCATTGGCATAATAAAATGCCAAAGGAATACATATCAGGACAGAAGAGATAAAAAATACCAGAAAATTGCGGTCATTGAGGAGTTTGAGCGCATCGAGACCCAAAATCTCACTAACCGAAAGTTTTTTGTTTCTGTCTCCGACCGGAGGAGTAGAGGGCAGGGTAAAACTCAGAAAACCTAAGAGGGCAGCACTTCCTCCTGCAAAATAAAAGGTATTTTTTAAAGCTCCGTTTTCAATAGAACCGGGAGCGTCCCATGCAAAAAGATAACTGATACACAAGCCTGCGATGACCCAACCTATGGTGCCAAATACCCGGATATTGGCAAATTCTTTGGTTGGATCGTTCATCTGTCTGAACGCAATCGAATTGACAAGGGCCAACGTAGGCATATAAGCGATCATGTATAAAAACACATAAAGATAAAAGGCCGAAAAATCAGAAGTATTGGCCATGAGATACATCAAAACAGCACCCAAAAGATGCAGGATGCCCAGTATTTTTTCGGCGTTAAAATATTTATCTGCTATGAGCCCGATAAAGAACGGAGCGATGATGGCACCCCAGGATTGAGTACCGAATGCCTGACCAATCTGCCCTCCGGTAGCCGCCATATTTTTTGACAAAAACGTTCCGAGAGTTACAAACCAGGCTCCCCAGATAAAAAACTGGAGAAACATCATGGCTGACAATTTTATTTTGACATTGTTGTTCATATTTGTTTTGATTATGAATGCCAAAATAAATAAGATTCCACGGATAAAACAAATTTTTAAGGTGTTTATTTGTGAGGCTGTCCCGACTATTGGTAGGGATGGCAGGTTTTATTAAAATATAAGGATTGGTGGGCTTAAAAGTTTAGGGTTCAGTAATGGACATTTCCTGAATAAAGTTGATCGTTTTGATGTTCCGGAGGACTAAAATGAATTATTTTTTATCTAAAAAAGTAAATATTCTTTACTTTTGAGGTGAATGTTGATTATCTTCATCTTACATGATCAAATGAAATTCGTATATGTAGTTATTTTTTGTTTTGGTTTTTTCAGATCTTTGGCTTCATGTTTTGATCCGGAATACAGCATCACTGAAATTTTGGCTAACAGAGAGGATAAGCACCATATCTTCATCTGTACTGTTTTGTCTACTTTTAACGGGCCTGGCGGATATAACAGTATAGCTGTTGTTGAACAGATTTTTAGGGGAACACCTGTTGATACTATATACATTGTCACCGGAGGTAATACAACGCAGGGAGGCAAAAGAATTACACCGGGAACAAAATGGTTGATTATTAGTCAGACAGAAGACCATGTACACTATACTGCTACCATTTGCCATCAAATGTCCCGAAGAATTGACGATTATTATATTGAATGTGAAGCGTCAGACAACAAAGAAGGAAAAATTTTTCTAAACATTATTACACAATTTTTCCAATTGGAAAAAAGTGGTTTTAGCGGTCAAACCGTTTTGAAAGCAAAAAATGAATTATATGCTGAAGCACAATTTTATAAAGGGAAAGCACATGGCAGATGGAAACATTATAGATTCAGTTATAAATTGAACGAAAGACAACTCATCAGCGAATTTGATTATGTCGAAGGTCTTCCGGAAGGAAAATTAATTAAATATATGAAACATGTAGTACCTCCGATTGTCGAATTTGAAAGCTATAAACTAAAGGGTCTGTTACAGTGGGAAAAGTGGTATGGTAATAAAACAAACTTATATACTTATTTAGGAGATACGATAAAAATCCAACAATCTCTTTTGATCGCAACGTCAGGAGATACATTGAGAAATATCACCACCATATTTAGAGATTATCAAAATGAAGGTTTTTTGTATATCAACTATAAACATGGATATTATTACAATATCGCGGACTCGTCTCAATTCCAACCATTATGTGAAGGTTTTTATGTGAATGGTGCAAGAGTGGGAAAATGGGTGTTTTATAACAAAAATAAAGAAGTTGTCCAGGTTCAGGAATATACCTTACCTGATACTAAATGCACGGCATCCCTTTTTTACGATGACGATAGTAACATTTTATTTGAAGGGCATTTCAGAAATGGCCGTAGAACCGGTCGTTGGAAACAATATTACAACGGGATCCTTGAAAGTGAATGGATTTACGATACATTTTCAGATCCTGTAATTAGTATTCGATATTATACAGGAGGTGGAAAATTGGTTTCACCTTATCTTCATGGGAAAATACACGGGCAACAAATGGAATTCAGCTCTGAAAATAAAATCTAAAAATTGAATGAATTTCGTCACGGTATCAGACACGGGAAATCTCTGATGTTTAATCCTGAAGGAAATGTGGTAAAGGAATCTGTTTTTCAAAACAACAGAGAGACAACATTGTCAACACCGCCAGATATTGGCATTTTAAAAACCGGATTTTTACATGGATATCGAATACAATATTCTGCAAAGAACGGGCGGAAAATGTCTGAAGGCGCTTATGATACAGGGTTTGCGATTGGTAAACATGTAGAATATTGGGAGAATGGAAGGTATACTGTCTATTATTATCCGGAAGATATTACATCACAAATGCTACCATGTGGCGAGGTTAAACCTCTTAAAACAGAGTTTTATTCAAAAGAAGGTGTTCTAATATCATTTGAATAGTGAAGGACAAGATTTAACAAATTTTATAAATTTGTCAAATCTAAAGCTATGCAGGGTTATGGAAATTTCAACAATCCTAAATTTTTTAAAATGTTTTTCTGCCATAACATCCAAATAAATTTGGATGTCCGAAAATAACCCCAAAATACCATAAAACCACATCACCTTTTAATCACCTTTCCCCCTTTCATCTTCACGCCTTTATCCTCTGCTGTCCAGAAGTATAAACCGGGAGGAAGGGCAGTCATATCGATATTATTATGACCGTAGTACAAACGTTGTGAAAGGATGACCCTGCCTGTCGCATCGTAGATATGTATTATACCATTTTGAGGAATGTACTCTCCAAGTGTAACCAACAATACATCTGCCACCGGATTGGGAAAAAGTGTGATATCGGCTTTTAGTCCGGCATCATCACTGCTGCTTGTACCAATAGTCACTGTCCGGCAGGTCGTATGGTCGCTGTTTTCATTGCTCACGGTCAGGCAGACCTCATAGGTACCGTTTTGGTCGTACGTATGAAAGGGATATCTGTCCGTTACTGTAGGACTACCATCACCAAAGTCCCAGCTCCACGTCTCCGGCCGGAAGTAACTCAGATCGGTAAACCGTATCCGTTTGTAGTTGCTACTGTCCGGCTCGTAGCGGAACTTGGCAACAGGGTGATTGTCCAGACCTAAGGTATCACAGGGACTGCCGTCGTCGGGGCCGAGGCGGAAATGTGGAAAGTTAGGCATAGTACGAAAGAACTTAGTAGGCAGTTCTATAGAATGTTGTCTCATATCACAAGCTGGTCCATATTCGTTTGGATAGTTTATCACACCAAGATGTCTGTTTGTGGTTGAAGACGGTGTAATATATATCCTCCCGTCAGGTGCCAGACCCATTTGATTAAAATCTGCATCATATTCAATACTATTGGGGGTTTGTTGATAAAAAAATCCATCATAAAGAGCAATTAATACTTCTGATTCAAAAACATCAAATGCATGCATATCATATTGAAAGATTTTGTTTCCTTCACTGAAATATAAATAACGACTATCAGAAGAAAAACAAAGACCTGGTCCGAATGAATTTATTTTATCAAATCGCTTTTCGGATATAAAATTTACATTTCCAGTACACCGATCAAACTCAAATAAAACAATGTGCCCCATAACTTGCTGGCCAGTACCTCCAATAGTAGCGTATGCAAATATATTACCATCCGGAGAGACAACTACCTGACCATTTCCTCGTGGGAATGACATAGAAGGAAGCTCTATAATACCAAAATAGTTTATTGCTGTTGGTGAAAGTAGAAATTGATGATAACTAATATTGTTTTCATCTAATTGAATCACCCACCAATCTCTGCCATTTCCGTGCCTTACTGAGTATATATTGCTTGAAAACCTGCCTCTTAATAATTCAGTATCTTTTTTAAGAAGCACTCCATTAGGGTGTGATGTAGGAAAACCAAAATGATTGTAATTAACTTTAAAAATTTCCTGAGTACAATAATCATATGTATTAAAAACCGAATAAAAGGTTGAATCCATTGGAAGAATCATCATTCGTTGAATACCTAAAATACCGGATGGAATGGGTCTGATAGAATTACCGAAATTATTTGATTCCCATTCAGAACAAAATTTTGTTGAATCAGGACTACCATAGATGTGATAATTGATAGTATCTGCTATTGGATATTCGTTACCTGCGTATAAAACCTGTCCATTTGAATACGCCAAAAGCCTACCTGTGACATCAGATATACTCGCATTTCCGGCAGCTACATCAATAACCCTGGGCTCAACGTAATACATTTTAAACGGATCATAAAAAAAATTAATTTCGGAAGCCCCGCGGGTAGTATCTGCTTTGAGCCAAGGTAATATAACATCTTCAATTTCAGAACCAAACAACCAGATATGGTCTTCTTTTTGGGAAAATAATTGTACCGGAAGAAGGAGTGTAACAATAAAAAAAGTAAAAAACTTCATACAAAATATTTAAAGTGGAGCAAGTGTTATTTTACTTGCTCCTCATTAGTAATTATTTGATCAGGACAATTTTCCCGGATTTTAGATCTTTGGATTTAGATTCTAATTGATATAAATAGATACCGGGATTCAAATCACTTAAATCAAAAGTCAATGTATTATTGTTTGATAACATGATTTCTTTTTGAGCCAATCCATCATTTGAATAAATGGTCAAAGTACTGTAATAAAATTCTTCCGGCACAAAAATATTAAATATTCCTGTTCCCGGATTTGGATACACTGAAACATCGTTTGTACCGGTTTTGAGTGAGTTAGACCTTGGATTGACAATATTACATGCACTGTAATTCATCTCATATTGTTCATCCCAATAATAACTTAACAAACCTTGAGATTCCGATACTGCTTTGCCAAGTTCGATAGGGCACGTATTTGCAATACTTCGTAATTCATCCCAATCCTGTTGCGAAACACTATTTTTGCCGAAAACATGTGCCTTGAGTTCTGCCTCCCATACTTTTTTTCTTTTAGTAAGAAAACCATACGGTGCAGGAAGATTTGGAATATTATCCATAAAGTCCAATGCTTTGAGACGTATCATGTTATTTATTGAGTCTGATAATTCCTGAATAAGGTATTCAACCTGCTCTAACTCATCGTACAAAATCTGAAGTATGACTGAATCTTCTGTGTAACCTACAGAATCAATTAGAAGTGAAATCTCCGTATAGAGACTGTCAGAAATTTCTGATAAATTTTTAATTTCAGATTGGATGGAAGGATCCATTTTGAATATTTCATCTTTCTCTTTCTCTGCATCATACCATTCAATGACATCCGGTGTGATCCAAACTACCGAATCACCTATACAGGAATCAAAAAATGACTGACCATAAACTGAAATATAATGTTGAAGGTATTGATTCATACTCCATGTCATTTGATTCGGATAAGGATATCCATTACTTCCTGCATAATTCGTGAAGTTGTAATAATTTGCCATGATTTTATCACACAATTTTTTTGTAGGATCACCAATAGGTGGCTGGGGGTCACCCGAACTATTTTCACCATTACCCCCATTACCATTACCCGTTCCATTCGGGTCAAACTCGTCAAGACATTTGGGATTATTTGTACAATTTGAATAAATAAACCTTTCTATAAACCATCCATTATTAAAATTTGAAGGTTGAAAATCTTCTGGTTTGGAATTGATTTGAAGAGGGTTAAACGGAATTTGATTAAATTGCCTTCTATCAGGACCTTCCATAGTAGCACGAGAATCAACATTCGAACCTTCTGTATCCTGCCATAAATTTCCTGGCAAGGTCTGTGTGCCTATATTTGCTAGTTCACTCAACCATAAACTATTCATATTATTATTTCGGAAATCGCTCATGTTAGTTTCAGCAAAAAAGATTGACCAAGTTGATTTAGATAAACTTGTATTACAACAAAACAAGTTATTCATTGAATTTCCAAGAACACCAATTGCATCTCTACATCCATAAAAATTATTATTTATTAAAGAGGTGTTTGAACAGTTATTTAGGCGTAATGCTTCAGTGCGATCATTGGCTGAAAATACTTTATTTATTTGATTGTTTTTTATAATAAGATTATCTGAATTAAAAAAATGGAATAAAATGTGGGTTGTAGCAAAATTCATTGGTGAACTTCTGTCAACCGTATTGTTTTGAATTAATGCTCCTGTTTTTACACCAAGAAACCTAATTGGTGTAAAATAAGTACTTTTGTAATGATAAAACTCATTGTTATCAATTATTAAGTCCTTATGTACTCCATTTGCATTAATTCCAAACGAAAATGTAGTACTAGGGAACCCATTATTTGAATAAAAATAATTTTTATAAATATGAATTCTATTATTTTGATTATTGCTTATATCTATACCAGATCCGGAAATGTTATGTATTAAATTTCTAAAATGTGATTTTGTAATATCCAGAGAAGAATTATTATTTTTTCCATTCTCAATAATACCATTTCTTTGATCATTAAAATGACAAAATTCAATATTTGTCTTTCTTAAACCGTCAATCCAGACTCCATACATTCCTGGAAAAAATAATTCACTTGTATAAAAAATACTACCTTTTATAGATGCAGCAGTATTGTTTAAAAATATTCCATTTGTTAAATTTAAATAAGTGCAATCATCGACATTCAATTTCATTGAATTTCGAAACTCAATCCCAGCTTTAGTTCTTGAACTCCAATTTACCTGGCCAGGATACTGTGGCTTTAAAACATTTGTGCATTCAAAATCAGATTGCTTAATAGAATTGGAGATAATTGAAATTCTATTTAATGCAGGAGCGTATAAGCCAATGTAACAATTTTCAAATAAAACTTTTTGACAATTTATATTAACGGCACCAATCAATTCTACTCCAAACTCTGCGTCTTTTATTGACGAATCATTTATTCTGAGGATTCTACCATTTTGATGCTTAAATCCTTTCCACATTTCATCACAAGACTGAAATTCAGAATGTTTTATTGTCATATCAGTTTGGACATCTATTAAAGTCCCGGCAGCGCAAAACCAATTCGTTCTTTCAAATTCACATTTTACATCGACAATTAAATCTGTGGTCAGATAGAAATATTTGTTCAATATCATTATTGTTCCGTTGGGTAATATTTCATGCTCCAAAGGGCATTCAGTATCTGCCAATAATTCAGAAAGTCTTGCCCTTCTTGACATTAAAGGTTTTGGTTTGATCAAATAACCTGCAACAATATCATTACAAGCTTCTATAAACTGAACTTCTTTACATAAACTTCCTTTGCACCCATTTACATCAAGGACTTCCAGACAAATATTATATTTTCCTGATTGTTGCGGATCAAAAATTGGATTTTGTTGCGTACTCACTATATTATCAGGCAGTTGCCATCTGTATTGTACAAATGGGTGAGCTGGATTGGCGTTTATCGCTTCAAACCTTTGTGTTTCATTATTGTAAACAATATTATCCAATGCAGAAGTATTGCAATTAACATTGAGATTAACCAATTCCAAAAAGGTTTGACCTATTTCATTATCCCCTATCGGAAGATCAACAAAAATCTGAACATTATTGAACATTCTATCGGGAGTCAGGTTTAGAAAACTTATAGTAACCGGAGATAATGATGATATGATTTCCGAACCTATATTTTGAAAATCAAACCCCTGAATTGGAGTAAATGTTTCCCTGCTGTTGACAAGGCCGTTTGCAAACCTTAAATTTGCTCTCGCATTAATTTTAGGTATATTCGGAAATCCTTGATTGTCACATCTGATAAGATTTAGTTGAACAGCAACATCATAAGTTATAAAATTATTTCTGATTATGTTCAAAGGTTGAAAAATAGCTTCAATGTAAGGATTTGTGAATGTAGATTGCAAACTGAATAAACAATTTTTGGTTGTCCCTGTATTATTGAAATCAAAGCATTGATTATTATCCCAACTAATATGATGTGCTGAGCCATTAGATGAAAACCAAGAATTTACACAACCTCTGTAAAAGGACTCCCAATAATAAGAACAACCCGAATTCACAGTAAAGTCAGGATTCTGAATCAAATTGGGTTTTGCTAACTGCCCCCATCCTACATCCACTTTTATCAGCATCCAGATTAAGATACATAATTTTAAAAATTTACCAATACCATTACCGGTGTTGCGGTGTTGTGGTGTCCCAATGGCTATCGGGATCATCACCTCAAAATTACTCAATTTTTGTTTCATAACAAAAGATTTTTTGATTTTTGCAGCTTTATGCCCCTAAACATTAAAATTTACATCCTTATATGAGTGCGCGCTCCCCATACTTTTTTTCGGTTTCAGAATTTAATCGGTTGTCAGGTCATCTTTCTACAATCATCGGGTTAATAAATATAAATACATACAATTTTAAATTTAATTTTATTCAAAGATAATTTATTGTTTTTTAACAAAATATATCATTAACATATCGAAAAAACATTGATACACCATTTTTTAAATATGATAAAAGATGAATTCAGAAGAATATTCCTTCTGTTGTTTATTCATACAAAATATTATAACATTATGATCAGATATCTTTGCAAAGTACAAAATAAAATTCTGTCTTCTTTTTAATATTAATTATTTTTATTTTTTAGTAAAATGTCTTCTTTGCGACAAGATAGCCCGGAGGGGTAAGTTCGGAGGGAGATGTCCGGATGTTTAAATAAATTTTAACCTGAAGAATAAAAAACAAATTGACTTTTTCAAACCATCCAAGAAAAATTTGGATGTCCGGGGAAGGTCATCAATTACCATAACAGACTACTAAATTTAATTTTATTAGCGTCGGTGATCACAGTTTTTAAGGCGATATTTTTCCGGGGCTGTCCAAAATCATTTTTTTCTTTATAAAATTACCTTATTTTTGGGTTTTTACCTCAAGGTGTACCTTATGTTTTGGAAATATATCAACGTATTCGTTTTATTGGTTTTGAGTATAGTCACATATTCACAAACATACTCCCTGCGGTTTTTGGCTTCCGGAAATGATATCAATACGGATATTGACCGTGTAGTCATACCTTTGGACAATCCGGAAAGGCCGGTAGATGTCGGAATGGATTTTACTATCGAATTTTGGATGAAGGCTTTTCCCGGTGATAATACAGCTGCCGGTTGTGCCCCCGATCAATGGTATTACGGAAATGTCATCATAGACAGAGATGTTTTTGGTGATGGTGATTATGGCGACTTTGGTATTGTTTTATGCAACCGAAGGATTGTCGCCGGTGTCCAAAGAGGCAATTTGTCCCATGGAGGTGTCACCGGCAATAACATCGTTGATGACGGAAACTGGCACCACATAGCCGTTACCCGACAGGCATCCACAGGCGGAGTCTGGCTTTATGTAGATGGTGTGTTGGACGGTAGTGATCCTTCCAGCTCTTCGACAGGGGATATCAGCTACCGAAACGGAAGAATGTCGGGATTTCCTGATGATCCTACCCTGGTATTCGGAGCGGAAAAACATGATTATCCCGGCTCTTTGTATTATAAAGGTCATTTGGACGAGTTCCGGATTTCGAATATCATTCGTTATAGCAGTAATTTTTCTGTGCCAACAAGTCCTTTCGTGCCGGATGCCAACACCAAAGCTTTGTATCATTTTGATGAAGGCGGTGGTTTGGTACTATCGGATGTTTCCGGAGCCGCAGGTGGTCCTTCCAACGGTCAGATCCTTTATGGAGGAAATCCTTCGGGTCCGCTTTGGTCTTATGACCATCCTTTTTTTCCGGTTTGGGAAGTCCGCAATACACTGGATGTTGGCGCCGGTTCTTTGAGACAAACAGTGATCGATGCTCCGACTGGTTCGGTTATTGTTTTTGCTCCCTACCTGCAAAATCAACCGCTCACCCTGTCTTCCTCCATCAGTATTAATAAGAATCTAACAATCAGAGATTTTAATACCCAAAAAATCAGTATCGAAACCTCAGGAAGCGGACCGATTTTTATGATATCTTCGTTGGGTGATGTGACCCTTCGCGATCTGGAATTGCGCTCCGGAAGCGGGTTGAATGCAAGGGCTGTACAAAATCAGGGAAACCTCGTATTACACAATGTTGTCATAGACGACACCAATCCCGGAAGCGGCAACAGCATCCTCAATTCCGGTACTTTACAGGTTGTCGGACAGGTAATTGTCGATTAAAAATAATTTTTTATCGAAAAAACATCATCTGTTTTGAAAAATATTTCGATATTTGTCGAAATATAAAAATCTTTTGATTTGAACACAGTATTTAAAGCATTAAATGACCCGATTCGCAGAGAAATTCTGACCCTTCTCAAAAAGGGCGACATGACTGCCGGTGAAATAGCCGACCATTTTCAAATCGGCAAACCCACTTTGTCGCATCATTTGGATTTATTACGGCAGGCAGACCTGGTCTCCTCCAGAAAGGACGGTCAGTTTGTCGTGTACAGCCTGAGTACGACCGTTCTTGACGAAATATTGCAATGGATGTATCAGCTTTCACAACAAAAACAATAAAACCTTAACAACATGAAACCTTCTTTATTAAAAATTTTAACCCTGGCCATCTTAATTATCCTGCCATTTGGATACTTGTACATGATTTACCCTGATTTACCACAAAATGTTCCTTTACATTATGGTGCTGATATGCAACCGGACCGATATGGAGACAAATCAGAATTGTGGTTTCCTATCATTTTATTGATGTCCGTGTCTTTGATTTCATACCTTCTCATTACTAATATTTATAAAATTGATCCGAAAGTTACTGAGGACCAGCCACAGTCAGCTATGCACAAAATAGCTTTTGCTATAGTAGCCTTTTTTTCTGTAATTTCGATGTATATTATTTATTCGACCGTTAACGGAGGCTCCAATTCTTTTTTGTTTGTCATTTTGGGTTTATTATTTGCCGTGCTTGGTAATTTTATGTACAATATCAAACCCAATTATTTTGTGGGCATGCGTTTGCCGTGGACTTTGAATGATGATGAAAACTGGAAACAAACCCATCGCCTTGCGGGAAAAATCTGGGTAGCAGGAGGAATTTTTATTTGTCTTTTGTCCTTTTTAGTGCCTGTCACCTGGATGTTGCCGGCCATGATGGTTACCATTTCCATTTTGGTTTTATGGCCAACACTTTATTCTTTTATGTTTTATTGGAATAAAAAAAATGTAAAGGATAAATAAATCCGGACACTATTCTCCTCCCGGCATGTTGAATATATTTCCTTGTTCTTTTTTCTGGTTCATACCAAAAGAATACCGCATCGTCATGCCCCATCGCTGGTTGTCAGAATAGCGGGCTCCTTCAAATAAAATACCACCTTGGTCAAGGACAAATCTGTTTTCCATAGTACGGAAAATATCCCTTCCGAAGACACTGATTTGTAGTCTGTCATTGAGAAAGGATTTGTTGAGGGTCAGGTTTAATTGTCCGAAATTTTCGAGTTCCAAAAAGTTTTGTTGGCCTTTGGCCAATAAAAATCCGAACATACTCAATCTCCAGGTTTTGGTGATTTTCCAGTTGTGAAAGGTAAAAAACCGCCAGCTGCCCCGACTGAAGGAGATGGGTTGTCCGTTGTACAAACCTTCATACTCACTGTGGTTATATTGTGTCCCTACCACAAAAAAGTACTTACCTCCGGGAGGAACAGCACCGACCAAACGGAAATAGGTCTCTTTGCTCTGCCCTATATTGTCAAAGGTATTATACGTGATATCGGACTGATTTGGATCTTCGTACAAAACATTGGAAATGATGCCTGTTGTGTAGTTTCTGCCGATGGCAAAAATCGGATTGTCGTCAAAAGAGATATTAAATTCGTAATTGTGGGTAAATTGTGGCGCCAGAGCCGGGTTTCCGGATGAATAATTGAACGGATCGAGAATTTCTATGGCCGGATTGAGGTTTTGATACGATGGTCTGTTCAGGGTTTTTCTGTAAATAGCAAAGGCCTTGAGCGGGTAGCCTGCGATTTTAAACAAGTCTCTGCTCAAAAAGAGATAAGGGAAAAAGTCTGTACGATTGACCGTAAAGGATGTATCTGACGGAAATTTTTGTTCTCCCAACATATTGGTGTTTTCGGCCCGGACACCGGCTTTTATCGTAATTTTCCAGATAATATCACGGCTCAACTGTGTGTAGGCCGCAAAAATATTGTCACTATAGTTGAAGCGATTTGACCGTGAAGTATCCGGCACATTTGCGGAAAAGCCGGGGAGAAAAAAATCCGTCCTGTTTTCAAATTGCTGGATGTCTCCTTTTAAACCGGCTTCGAGCAAGATGATTTTGTCCCATTTTTTGGTAAAGTCAATCTGGGCCATCAGAAAATTCCTGTTGTTGACAATGTCTCCATTTCCGGTAAATGTCCCCGGGAAAGGGATGATCTGGTCAAAAATATACTCTTATTTTCCATCAAAAAAAGATTGTCCCAGACTGAGTTTGCCATCAATTTCGGATCCTATGGTATCCAGTTTTTTCAGCCATCCCAGGTCATGTCTGTGTGAAAAAAAAGGATTTTTGTTGACTATGAAGTTATCGCTGGAAAATATCGTTTCCAATCCCTGATCGTAAGTATTGGATTGAACTGATATAAGGGTGTTGAGATTTCCCTGAAAAGTGCCAAAATAACTGAGTTGGTGATCGTTTTTTAAGGTATAATCATAACCCAGGGATGCAAAAAAGTTGTCATTTATCCGGGTATTGTCGTTGACTTGCCTGAGTGTTGGTGTGTTTAAAGTATTTCTTTGAGAAGAAAAATCTTCTGCAATAGCATTGCGGTTATAATTTAGTTGAAAGCTGAAACCTGAGTTTTGTCCGGTATTGTTGAATGAAAAACCCCCAAAATAGCTACCTTCTCTTCCCTGGTTCATGCCGGCATTGACACTTCCGTATTGGCCGAGTTTCACGCCTTTTTTAAGGACGATATTGATGATTCCACCGGAAGAAGCTGCATCATATTTGGCTGAAGGGTTGCGAAGAACTTCGATTTTCAGGATATTTCCGGGAGGAAGGCTGCGCAACATGTTCATGATGTCCTGAGTTGCCATTCTTTGTTCCCGTCCATTGATATGAATAGCTGCCGGATTGGCATTGTTTAGAAAAATTCCGCCTTCAGGGTCGACAAGGAGTCCCGGAGTAGATTCCAAAACTTCGAGGGTGTTGGTTGAAAAACCAAGCAGCGGTTCCGGATCAATGATGACTTTATCTCCTTCCTGACGGAGCAGGGGTCTTTTACCTACAATTTTGATTTCTTCGATGACTTGCCCAGAAGCCTCGAGAACAAACCTGAAATTTTGAGACGATTTATCAATCGTAAGTGTATCAGTGATGGTTTCAAAACCGAGGTAACTGACTTCAATCGGATATTTTCCAAAGGCAATCTGATTCAGTATAACCTTTCCGTTTGATTCAGTAAAATGGTTCTCTTCTGAAGAGACGGCTACATTATTTATGGTGACCAAAGCAGCAACCAAAGGATTTTTTTCTTTATCCAAAACCAATATTTCAACTTTTTGTGCTGTGGAAAATGAAAAATGAAAAGAATAAAACAATATAAATAAAAAAGAAAAAAGGCGCATATAAATCAAAGGACAACTATAAAATGGAAAAAAATTTGATGAAATAAGGCAATTATAAATCGGAATAGTATCAAAACTATGATTGTTAAACAATTGTTGTGTCCTGATTTTAAAAAAAACGCAGAACCATGTAGCTTACGTTTTCTAATCAAATACATAACGGTGATTGGATTATAAAAGCAGAAAATGACAAAAAATGAACGTGTTAGGCATAAAAAATGTCAAAATTTGTTTTTTTTATATATAAACCTCACAGTAATAATTAAATATATATAATTTAATAGTGAAAATATTTTGAGATTACCATTAGAAATTTTAGTTTTGCACGACCAAAATTTCAGGCATATCAAAACGAAACATCACGGCAGAGGCAAGCTATTACTCACAGGTGAGTATGCTGTTTTGGATGGAGCAAAGGCACTGGCTCTACCTACGAAATCAGGACAAAAGTTGACCATAAAAAGAACCACGTCTTCAGATTTGATATGGGAAAGTCTGGATATGAACGGAAAAGTCTGGTTTGATTCCACGATTTCACTTTTTGATTTTTCCCCCGTACAAACTTCAGATGAAGCGACCTCTGAATTTTTACAAAAAGTTCTAAAAAATGCTGTTCGTCTCAACTCTGAATTTCTTTCGCAATGGAATGGTTTTAAGATAGAGACACAGTTGGAATTTCCTTTGGAATGGGGATTAGGTTCCAGTAGTACGCTTATTTATCTTATTGCAGAATGGGCAGAAGTAAACCCGTTGTTGTTGTATTTTAAAACAGAAGACGGTTCAGGGTATGATGTAGCTTGTGCATTTGCCAATGGTCCCATCACTTATGTAAACTCGCCTGACGAGGTTTCTTACACAGAAATAGATTTTTTACCATCCTTTCATAACAATCTTTATTTTGTTTATTTGGGACAAAAAACCGATTCCAGAATTGCTATAAAAAATTATATCAAAGCGGTAAAAAACAAAGCCGGTTTAATAAAAAGTATCACACGTATTACTGAAGATATTCAGGAAGCCAAACAATTTAAGGATTTTACAGCTTTGTTGGACGAACATGAAAACGTCATTGCTTCGCATACCGGATTCAAAAAAGTAAAAGACGAAAGATTCCCTGATTTTTGGGGAAGTGTCAAATCTTTGGGAGCCTGGGGAGGAGATTTTGTGTTGGTCGGATCTGATAAAGGTGCTGAAGAAACAAAAAATTATTTTGCTTCAAAAGGGTATGATACGATGATTGAATACAAAAAAATGGTATTGTAATCCTTTACATCAGCCGTTGTATTTTGATATATGAACGTCAATCAATTGGTGTTCAATAGCGTAAATGACCAATCCTACCGTATTTTTACACTGGGTTTTTTCAAGAATATTTTGTCTGTGGCCTTCTACCGTTCGTGCACTCAGTTTCAGGCGATCCGCGATTTCTTTGTTTGTATGTTCCTCGCAAATCAGTTTTAAGATTTCAATTTCTCTTTTCGAAAGTTCAGAGCCCACTATTTTTTTCTTACTGAAAATTTTTCGGTTTCTGATTAATTGTAAAATGTAGTGATTGATATGAAAACCTTTTTTGTAAACTTCTTTTATGGTTTGAATGACCACATCCGGATTTTCGTTTTTAGCTAAAAAGCCTGAAGCACCTTCGTCCAATAGTTTGATGATCATCCCATCATTATAATGCGAGGACAGGATGATAACCTTAACGGGATATTCCTTTTCAATGATTTCGAGGAGTGTATCGACACCATCTTTTAAAGGCATTTCCAGATCAAGCAAAACTATATGTGTCGCCTGACCATCAACTGAAAGCCGGTCAATCACATCTTTTCCGTTTGTAGATGTAAATACAACTTCCAAATCGACATCCTGTTCCAGGATCATTTTTAGTCCCTCAATAAAAAGAAATTCATCATCTGCTATTGCTACTTTGATTTTCTGCATCCTTTATAAACTTTAATATAAAACGAAATCCAGGAGCTGATGTACTGCTCAAAAACTGCCATTCTGCTTTTAAGAGTTCACTCCGGCTTTTAATATTTGAAATCCCTAACCCATAGGTTTGTTCGTCAGGATTGAACCCTTTTCCATCATCGGAATAATCCATGACCAAAAACCCTCTTTCAAGTCCAAAGCTAATCAAAATTTTATTTGCTTCAGCATATTTTAACGAATTATTTACCAATTCCTGAATAATCCTGTATATGTTTAGTACTTTGAAGTCGTCATTTTCGGTCCATAAGTCGTCATTTTCAGCTTGCATATGAATTTTTCCTGTTGAATTTACTTCGCGACACAATTCTTTCAAAGCTGCATGGAAGCCAAATTTTTTTAAAACCTGAGGCATGAGCTCGTGAGATATGGAACGGGTTCTTTCCAGACTGTTTTGCAGAGAAGTCTCCAGTTGGTCAATAATCCTGGGATAATCCGGGTCATCAGGCTGCTTTTTTTTAAGTAAATGCAGATTGAGGTGCATAATATTTAGTTTGGAAGCCACATCGTCATGTAATTCTCCGGCTATTCGTTTTCGTTCGTTTTCCTGTGTTTTTATGGTGTTTGTAAGCAGGTCATTCTGAAATTCAATTTTAATTTGTTGTTCTTTTATTTTGAGCTCAATAATTTTATTTTGGGTGTGATAAAAAAACCACATAAGGCTTATCGATAGAATAAGCACAAAGATCATACTTACGATAATATATATTCCTATAGTTTCTTCACTCATAAACTTTAAATCTGAATACGTTTGCTAAAAAGATAAGGAAGCAGGGCATAAAATGTCAATATTTTGATGATTAATATGATTAAGGCCCGGAGCAGCCAAATGACAATTTCATTTTCACTTTTTGCATTTAACAAAAAATTGCTGAATAAAAGAGGTATAAGAGAACTGGCATGAAGAATAAAAACGGAACCTACGGTTATACACAAAAACAATTTTTTATCCAATGTATAATTCAGGTCTGAAAGTACGTAAAAATAGTACATACAAAGTAATACTACAATAAAACTAATGGCTGTGAGAGAATAGGAGTTGAAAGTATCAATTTTTTGAATAAAAACGGAATTAAATAAAATAAGTGCAAGCCCGGGATAAAGCATAATGATTGGACTTCTTTTGCCGGCTTTGGTGAATAGTTTGTCAAAAAATATAATCAACAATCCGTACTCAATCAATGAATGTACATGGATCAGATAAATATTATGAATACTGTTTTTAGCCATAAAAATTGAAACAGCATCAATACCTGAGCTGGCTAAAATCCATAAAACGAAAACAAAAAATGGCCCTTCAAACTTTCGGATATTAAAAATAAAAAACACAATCTGAAATACCGAAAATATAAAAATACCATTTGTTATAACATCATACAGTGCTGTCATTTTATTTGAATAAATTAGATTCGTTTATCTTTTGATTTAATACAAGGTACAAATTGATTCACAAAAAATGCAAAAGAGTCCGAAATATAAGCTTTTATCATAAAATGATTAACTGATATATACATTTAGAGTCAAACAGGATGTTTGGCTCCAAATGT
Organism: Saprospiraceae bacterium; assembly: GCA_022842725.1. GTDB lineage: Bacteria > Bacteroidota > Bacteroidia > Chitinophagales > Saprospiraceae > OLB9. Next base: position 19,670 of record JALHOZ010000016.1, on the reverse strand, counting down.
ATAACATCGGAAATGTCTGAAACGACAAAAAAATTTATTTTCCGCAGTGTCGGGGACATGGCCTGGACAAATCAAAATATTGTCCTGTATTGTTGCCGTTTGCATCCACTCCTGTCAGTATTAATTTGGCTTCCCAGGCGCCATTTCCCAGACTGTCTAATCCGTGATAAAAACGGGTAGATGTCGGATTTTCGCTTAATGTCTCAGAAAGGTCAATCAAAGGCATAGAATAATATTTTACCAATAGCGAATCTGTAAATTGGCTACCGTGATTATTCCAGTTTGTTGTCCAGGCCAAAAAAGTTGCCTCAGAAATCGTATCCTGATTAACAGTTAAAGTTTCATTGGTTTTTGGAGCAGTTTCTGCTACATTGGTGGTTTCTGTTTTGCACGCAAAAAGTAAACCTGTAAAGATTAACAAAATAAAAATACGCATTTTGGTTGATTTTAGGTTAAAAATATTATAAAATATATGAAAATACTGAGTTCCTTATTACGATTTCACCTTAAGAGCCTCAAAATAAATCATTATGTCTTTACTTTTTATACGTATTTATACCTGATTTTATAATTTACAGGTTGGTTTGTATGTTTGCGATATATATTTGATTAAAAAAATTTACAAATTGGTAAACCAAGTATGGTGAAAAGCGTTAAGCGGTATCAATACATTATAATATGAGCTTACAAACAGGTCAAAAATTGCCGGATTTTGAATTAAAAGATGAAAACGGGACAACCATCAGCAATCAAACATTTGTTGGTCAAAAAGTTATCATAAGTATTTACGCACAGGACGACACACCTTCATGCACTAAGCAAGTTTGCAGCCTTAACGAAGATGTTACTCTTTTTGAGAAAGCAGGATATAAGGTTTACGGTTTGAGTCCGGATGCTGAAAAAAAGCACCAAAAGTTCAAAGGAAAATACAACATAACCTATCCGCTTTTATCAGACCCTGAGCGTGAAGTTCTGAAAAGTTGGGGACTTTTCGGACCAAAAAAGTTTATGGGAAAAGAAGTAACAGGCGTTTATCGTTCAGCTATTGTTTTGGATGAAAACGGGATCATTACCCATTTTATTGATAAGGTGGTCACAGCAACGCATGGCCAGCAACTGAAAGAAATATTGGGATTATAACAACGTAATTCCGGCATGTAACCTGCAAAGGACTTTATCAGTGTTCTTCGTCGTAGTATAATACATAATATTTTCGGCCTTCATCATCGACGCCTTTCTGAATCATATTTTTGTTGCCATGAATATAGATATGAAAGTTTTTGTCCAATTTGATGATTGACTTGAACACCCGGCTTTGTTTTTTGACGGCCTGGTCTGAAATGCCAAATTCGTCAGTGAGTACAATTTGTTTATAGTTTTCGTAGTCTTCTTTAAAATCTCTGAAAGCTTCGACGATTTGTTCGTCTTTGAATACTTTGGTTGCATAACCCACATGGTCAAAAGTTTCTTCTTTTTGAAAATAATCCAAAGAGCGTTGCATCGTTTGTGCCTGCTGGGATTTGTCGGCATCAAACTGTTTGCCTAATCTTTCCTGGACAAACTCTTTTGTAAGTTGTATATATTCCTTGGTGTGATGATAGTCATCGGACCTTGGAGATATTTTCAAAAAATCATCGCGCCAGTATTTGGCATCCTGGTTTCTGTTTGAATGATCGATATTAAAAATCTTAAATCCGGAATCCTGTTCGGTATGTAAAATAAAACACGCCTTGTCTGTTTTATTCAGATTAATACCGGGATTGATATTCAAATCAATATCTTCTTCAGCATTTTCCGAAAAAGAAAGATAGTTTTCTTTGTTTTCGATCTTAAAGATCCCAATACCTTCGAGTATTTCGTCTTCTACAAGAATGTTTTCGATCTTACAGATCAGAACCTCCCCACTTTTGATCTGGTGATGTTTTGACTGTGAAACCAACCACTTTGTCACCTGAATACTCCAGTCATGAAAATGGCTGTCATCATCAAAACAAGACATAACGGCCTGGTACATGGTATTATCTTCCATCGATCCGGCTACAGTAAGAAACCTGAAAAATTCCGGCTCTTTAAAGTTTTCTGTAAAAAAGGACAACAACGATTGATGGAGCAATTCATCAGACAAATCAATACCTTTTTCCGTATAAAAGGTGTGTTTTCCTTCAACTTCACTTCCTACAAAATGAGCAGACAGGTGGGTAATGACGGCTTCTTTTCTGTTGATCATAGATTATGGATTGCAAAAGGGTAAAGGTGAATAAAGTTTAAAAAGGAAATAAAATGAAAGAATGATATAGTAAATGTAGTTTCAGAAATTGGTCAGGATGTAAGGTATCTACGGAACAAATAAAAAAAAACCTCTTTCTGAACATCAGAAAGAGGTTTTTTATATTTTTAAAAGAAATATTATCCTTTGATTACACTTGGTGCAGGTGCAGGAACAACCATTTCTTCTTCTACTTTTAATACTTCTCCAACAACCTGAAGGATGTGTTTTTCAGGACCTTCATTAGTAGTGATGGTGATTGATTTGTTGATTTTACCTACTCTGTTGGTGTCATATCTCACTTCGATAACACTGCTTTGTCCCGGAAGAATCGGATCTTTAGGCCAAACAGGAACGGTACAACCGCAAGAACCCTGAGCACTTTTAATGATAAGTGGGTCAGTACCTGTATTGGTAAATTTTACAGTTCTTAAGGGCTCACTCTTTTGTTGAATGGTACCATATTCAACCATCATTGTTTCAAAAGTCATTTTGGCATTGGTTCTTTCGACAGCTTCCTCAACTTTTGGTGCCGCAGTGTTTACTGCATTTTTTTGAACATTCACTTTTTCAGCCTGAACAGGAACGGGAATCGGTGCCTTTTCTGTGGCTTGAGAGAATCCGTTGTAACTAACAAAAGCAACTAATAAAAATAAAAACAATTGTTTCATTATAAATATCTTTTTATGATTTAATAAATAACGTTTACTTGCAAACAGAATGCAAATATAATGCTAAAAACAGTTGAATCGGAAAAAAGTGTCATTTTTGTTGTTAAAATACTGTTAAGCCAAATTAACATATTTGATTTATTTTTGATAAAAGTAACAAAAAATGGTAGAAAAAGCTCATGTTTTAATAACAAAACTACAAAAAACTTAGAATTTATTATTGTTAAAATTAGAAAAAACTGCTAATATAAAAATCGGGTAAAAAGAGTATTTATACGATGCTCATTTTAGTTTTAATATAAAACCAATCACCCAAATCCTTTAAAACCGTGTTAATCAATCACCGAAAACGGACCATTCACGGAGATATGTGTATTTTTGCACGTTTTAACAAATTCATGAATATCAAAGAGGCCATATATTTCAGGATACTAGTAATTTCATTCGTGACAGCAGTCTGGTACGTGGTTGTTTTGACTTCCTGTGCAAGCACCGGAAAACTGTTGTCCGGACCTATAGATAAGAAACCTCCGGTACAGGATTCCCTGAAGTCAACGCCTCATTTTCAAACACGATTTGTCAAACAAGACATAATCATGTATTTTGACGAATATGTGGAAGTCAAAGAAGCTACAAAACAGGTTTTGGTTTCACCTCCGCTCGTTTATTTGCCTAAAGTGACAGGCAGAGGTAAAAAAGTGACTTTTTCATTTCACGAAAGTGAAGTACTCCGGCCTGATGTAACCTATACCATCAATTTTGGGGAAGCTATCGTCGATTTTCACGAAGGCAACAAGCTGACAAACTTCAGTTATGTGTTTTCTACCGGCGACGTTCTGGACAGCCTGATGATGAGTGGCAAAGTATACGATGCCATTGATTTTACACCTATTGAAAACGTCCAGGTTTTATTGTACGATACACATTTTGATTCCATAGTAGCGAAAGAAAAACCATATTATTCAACAAAAACGGATAAGTCGGGTAGTTTTACTTTCAAAAATATCAAAGCGGATACCTTTAAAATGTTGGCTCTTGTTGATAAAAATGTCAATCTTAAATATGATCTTGAATCGGAAAAAATCGGTTTTCCTGATTCCTTGATTGTATTGGACACAGCGAATCAGAAAATAAATCACACCCTATTTATCTCAAGTCCAAAAGTGAAACAAAAACTGTTGGCTAAAAATCTGAAAATTTATGGTTTGACAGATCTGGTATATAATTCAAAACCGGAAAAAATCACACCTGTGAGCATCGGTGATGAGGTTACGTTATACCATAAAGTAATAAAAGACACGTTAAAAGTTTTTTACAAAACGGACCTGGACTCTTTTGAAATTATTGCCGGTAACGATACGATAAAGGTAAAACCGCCCATAAATGAAGGTAAAAACAAACAAAAACCATTGGTAGTAAGCTACCACAATCTGGCACCAAATTTATTGCCATCAGACAGTTTGGTACTTCAGTTTACGGCGCCGTTGGATACCCTTATAACCCAAAACTGGAAGATAACCGATACTTTGGGCGAAGTGGCAGGATTGACATTCGGACTGTCTCAAAACCGGATGAATGTTTCTGTCAAAGGCAAATGGAGGGTAAATATGCCCTATAAACTTATGTTTGATTCGACGACATTCGCGGATATTTACGGAAGACGTATTGATTCGACAAAATTGCCTTTTCAATGTTTGTCCCCAAGTCAAACCTCGGGTTTAATACTGAATGTGACGTCACTTGATTCCCAAAAACATTATTTTGTTTTATTAAAAAGAGGCGAAAACATATTAGACACTTTTTCCGTTTCACAAAAATCAACATTCACAAAAAAGTATAAATCTGTTGTTCCGGATGGATATTCGGTTGAGGTAATTCAAGACGATAACAATAACAATTTGTGGGATCCGGGAAATTATTGGGAAAAAATTCAGCCGGAAAAGATGAAAATATATAAAGTAGAACGTCCGGAAATCAACAGAGAAAATGAAGTGCCCATAATATGGTCTACTCCTTCTGACCGGATCGAGGAATTACCTGTACAAACCGACAAAATCAAAAAGTAGATGAAATTCAGGTCTGAAAAATTAGTCAAATTTTATGGCGCCCGGCAGGTGGTGAAGGAAGTTTCCGTCCATGTTTCTCAGGGAGAAATCGTAGGTTTGTTGGGACCCAACGGTGCCGGAAAAACCACTACGTTTTACATGATGGTAGGATTTGTGTCGCCCACTTCAGGTCATGTATATCTGGATGATGAAGAGGTGACAAGCGATGCCATGTACAAAAGGGCACAAAAAGGTGTTGGATATCTGCCTCAGGAACCAAGTGTTTTCCGTAAGTTGAGCGTCGAAGACAATATCATGGCTGTTTTGGAAATGATGCCGATGACCAAAGAAGAAAGATTCGAAAAACGGGAGAGTCTCCTGGCAGAGTTCAGACTGGACAAAGTACGCAAAAACGTTGGAGATTCGTTATCAGGGGGTGAACGACGCCGGACAGAAATCGCCCGGTCTTTGGCTTCAAATCCGAAATTTATCCTGCTCGACGAACCATTTGCCGGTATTGATCCGATTGCGGTGGAGGACATTCAGTATATTGTGGCAAAATTAAAGACCAAAAATATCGGTATTCTGATCACAGACCACAACGTGCAGGAGACTTTATCGATCACCGACAGAGCGTATCTGATGTTTGAAGGACAGATATTACGCGAAGGAACAGCGGAAGTATTGGCGGAGGATGAAGTAGTCAGAAAAGTTTATCTTGGCAAAAATTTTGAATTGAAAAGAAAAATCATTGACTTCAGTGAAGAACATTTTTAAAGCGGGAATACTGATTTTTGTCGGGCTGATGTCGTGTCAGGACGGGGAACAATTGACTCCCGAACAACGATATATTGTGGATACTTTGTATGCAAGGCAATTGAATACTTTGAGATTGAAGGGAGATTCTATATGCAGGACGCAAAAAGATTCTATGTATCAAATGGCTGTGGATTCTCTTCAGGACGTCTATCTCGAAGAATTTGAATACTATTTCAGAAAAACATATGAATAAAGGGTTTGTTGGAATTTTATTGGTTTTTTGTTGCTCCTCCTGTTTGCAGGAAGCTTCTCCTGACGACCCCATTGTCTTAAAAAAACTGGCAGAAAAAAAGAAAGACTATCTCGTGGAAGTGATGTTGAGATGCCGTGATGAAGCGGTGGCTAAGGCAGAAATGTATGTCGATTCTTTGTTTTCAGAACAAATACAAATCAGCCTCAACGATTCGATATATTTTCCACTCAAACCGGACAAACCTGCTTCAAAAGGTGTGATTGAAATTGTGGATTTTCAGAGAGCAGAACCGGTATTCAAAGACTCATTTTTGTGGAAAATTCAAAGAGATTCTGGCAAAATGGAATTTCGCAAACAAAAACCCGATACTATCAGGTAAATGCATTGACTTTTGTCAAAAAACCAATAGTAATATAGGTATATCTCGTTAAACTTCTGCCAATTTTTCTGTAAAATGTGCAACAAATTCACTGACCGACATGGTACCGAGGTCACCTTCTCCCTGGCGACGTACGGATACTGATTGGTTTTCAGCTTCTTTGTCACCAATGATCAACATATAAGGAACACGTTTTAACTCGGTATCTCTGATTTTACGACCTATGGATTCTGCTCTTTCGTCAATAAATCCCCGGATATCGTGTTTTGCCAATTCTTGTTTGATTTCCTCACAATAAGGTATCCATTTGTCTGAAATCGGAAGTAAGGCGTATTGGTCCGGCGTAAGCCACAGCGGAAATTTACCGGCTGTATGTTCGATCAGGATAGAAATAAATCGTTCCATGGACCCGAAAGGAGCTCTGTGAATCATGACCGGACGGTGCGGCTGGTTGTCAGCACCGATGTATTCCAGGCCAAACCTTTCCGGAAGGTTGTAATCCACCTGGATGGTACCCAATTGCCAGGAACGGCCCAAAGCATCTTTGATCATAAAGTCCAGTTTAGGACCGTAGAAGGCAGCTTCACCCAATTCAGTAGTTGTGATTAAATCCACTTCTGAGGTAGCTTCGATGATTGCTTTTTCAGCAGCATTCCAGTTTTCATCAGAGCCGATATATTTTTCCGGATTGTCGGGGTCGCGCAAAGAAATCTGTGCTGTAAAATTTTCAAACCCCATTTTTTTAATCACCATGGTCGTGAGTTCAAGTACTTTAAGAAACTCTCCTTTGACCTGGTCTACGGTACAAAATATGTGGGCATCATCCTGTGTAAATCCTCGCACTCTGGACAATCCGTGCAATTCGCCGCTTTGTTCGTAACGATATACCGTCCCGAACTCTCCGATTCTGAGCGGCAATTCTCTGTAAGACCGAGGTCTGTGACCGTATATTTCGCAGTGGTGAGGGCAATTCATGGGTTTGAGTAAAAACTCTTCCCCTTCTTTAGGTGTGTGTATGGGTTGAAAACTGTCAGCTCCGTATTTGGCATAATGACCGGAAGTTTCGTACAACGATTTACTGCCGATATGAGGGGTAACTACCATTTGATAGCCTTGTTTTTCCTGTTCGGCGCGCAAAAAATTCTGTAATCTTTCTCTCAACTGAGTTCCTTTGGGCAACCAGATGGGAAGACCTTGACCTACTTTTTCAGAAAACATAAACAGTTCGAGTTCTGCGCCTAATTTTCTGTGGTCTCTTTTTTTTGCTTCTTCGAGCAATTCAAGATATTCGGTCAGTTCTTTGGCTTTCGGGAAAGTGACTGCATAAATCCGCGTCATTTGTTTGCGTTTTTCGTCACCTCTCCAATAAGCGCCGGCAAGATTCATAAGTTTTACCGCTTTGATGGAAGATGTATCGGGAATGTGTGGTCCTTTACACAGATCCGTAAAATTGCCTTGAGAGTAAAAAGTAATCTGCCCATCCTGTAGGTCCTGAAGCAATTCAATTTTATATTCATCCTTTTTTTCGGTAAAAAAACGGATAGCATCGTCTTTAGAAACTTCTTTTCTGATGTATTGGCTTTTATTTTTTGCCAATTCAAGCATTTTTTCTTCGATTTTCGGAAGATCTGCCGGTGTCAGAGTTTTGTCACCTGTGTCAACATCGTAATAAAACCCTGTGTCAATGGCAGGGCCAATACCGAATTTAGTGCCGGGATAAAGCGCTTCCAAAGCTTCGGCCATGAGGTGTGCCGAGGAGTGCCAATACGTTGCTTTTCCTTCTTTATCATTCCAGGTGAACAGTTTAACGGAAGCATCTGAAAAAATAGGTCTGGAAGCGTCCCAAACTTCACCATTAACAGAGGCGGATAATACATTTCGTGCCAGACCTTCGCTGATAGAGGTGGCAATTTCCATGGAAGAGGTTCCTTTAGGGTACTGACGGGTACTTCCGTCCGGAAGGGTAATATTGATCATTGACATAATAAAAACAAATTATCCTGCAAAGGTAAAAAAATACTTGTTCCTACCCAAATATTGGACATTATCATAAAAACAAGAAGACGTTATGATCTGTAAAAACAGGAAATTATCCGAAACGATTTACATCAAAGGCAGAAACGGGAATTTCAGTTTTTTGTCCGGTTATCATCTGACTCAACAACAAGCCGGTTGCAGCAGAAGCAGAAATACCGATCATGGCATGACCACAGCCGAAAAACAGGTTGTCAAATCTTTTGGTTTTGCCAATATAAGGAAGACCGTCCGGGCTCAATGGACGAAGGCCGGACCAAACTTCTTTTGGTTTTGGCATATTTAACGCAAGGTTGTCAAAATAATAATTGGCAGCATTAATGATGGGAGGAATTCTGTTTTTGCTAACAGTGAGGTCCAAACCCGCAATTTCCATGGTACCTCCGACACGGAGATCTGTTCCCAAAGGTGTCATAGCAACCCGATGATCTACCAGGATAGCCGGATATTTGATGTTTTTCTCCTGATTTTTGTAGGTATAGCTGTAGCCTTTGCCCGCTTGCAGCGGCAAGTCAATTCCGAGGGATGAAGCGACCTGACCTGACCAGCTACCTGCAGCAATGATGATATTTTCAGGATTTACAGATATATTTTCACCAATGATTTTGGAGATTTTATGATCCTTTTTTTCAAAAGAAATATTTTTTTCATTGAAATAAATTTGAACGCCAATTTTCAACAAATAATCCTTCATTATAGACATCATTTGACCCGGGTGAAGATGACAATCTATCGGATAATAAGCGGCACCCAGCACATTTTTACTTATCAAAGGATCCATTTCTTTCAGCTCCTTGTTGGACAACAAAGGAATATCCAGTCCAAAATCCTTTTTTGCCTGCATGGCCAGGTCTGTTTCATGTTTTAGACTTTCATTTCTAGAGCAGAGCATCAGGCAACCATCCGTAAAAAAGGGATAACTTGTTTTCAGATCTTGATGAATGTCTATTGACAGATTTCTGCTTAGGAGGAGAAGATTGTAGAGGTGCGGAGCATTTTCAGTGACCTTTTTGTGGTTGGCACTTTTGTAAAAATGGTAACCCCATTTCAAAAGAGCGCCGTCCAATCTTGGTTTGATATAAAAAGGGCTGGTATTGTCGAGCATCCATTTCAACCCTTGCCAAACGATTCCGGGTGTTGCAAGGGGTATAAAATGACTGGGAGAAAGATAACCGGCGTTGCCAAAACTACAGTTGTTGTCCGCCGAATTCTGATCAACGACAATTACCTTTCTGCCTGCTTTAGCAAGATAATATGCAGTATGGAGACCGATGACACCGGCACCTAAAACGACATCAGCCATTTTTAATCTTTCAAAAGATGTCTGAATGGGTCCTCGGATTGATCGTACTTATACAGTTCGTAGCGGATGATTTTTTCGATAAGTTTTTGAGCATATTGTGGATCTGTTGCGTATCCGCTTTCTTTGAGGCCATATGCCCAACTTGGGTAGTCATCTTTTGAAATAGAAAAAAGATGTTTGTATCTATCAGATTGCATTAAAAAATTCGATCTGTCCACATATGAATCTACCGTATTTCTGTATGCTCTGAAGCAGGACTCCAGGAGATTGCCATTGGCATCAAAATCGTCATCTTTATGGAAGTATGTTTTGCCTGTCCACCAGGATTTACATTTTATGCCAAAATGATTGTTAGCTTCAATAGCCAGTTTGCTGAGACCGTAGTTGGATTCGTGTAATCCTTGTGCGAGTGTAATACTGGCCGGTATACCGGTTCTGTACATTTCGACTACAGCCAGGTCTTTATACTGTTCAATATATTCATTGGCAGCACTTTCAGGGGCATGATGAAAAGAAGCTAAAAACAAAGTGGCTGCGATAAATACCAAAAGGGACTTAAACATATTACAAAAAACTTTTATATGAGTTGATTAAACTGTGCATAAGTTATTATACAAAAAGTTTGCCAAACGTCTATTTTATTGTCATCATTTCAAATTTTTGAAGAAAAACAGGATCAAAATCGGCACCGTGACCCGGATCGTCGGTGACGGTGACCTGCCAGTCTTTTCCGTATTCCATACCTCCGATGACAGGGTCTTCAGAGAGCATCAGCGGAGAATCCAGGTCATGGAATATGATATTATCCCAGGCCATGTCGAAGTGAACAAGTGCGGTAATCCCCAATCGGCTTTCTGAAAAAGAACCTACCTGGCAATACATATCACAAGCCTGAGCCAAACCGGCAATTTTCATGGCGTTGGTGATACCTCCTGATTTTCCTAACTTTATGTTGAAAGAATCTGCGGCACTTTCCCGTATAACCAAGGCGGCATCTTTGTGATTAAAGACGGTTTCATCGGCCATAACAGGAATCGGACTTTCCACGACCAATCGTCTCTGATCAGAGATATTTCCGGCTTGAATCGGTTCTTCGCAATGTTCTATATTAAAATCAGCCATAGCCTGAAGGGCGTATTTTGCTTCAGCATAATTCCATGCCTGATTAGCATCAATCCGCAAAGGAAGGTCTTTCCCGATGGTTTTTCTGATAGCCTGAATTCTTTCAACATCTTTTTTGGCCGGTCTTTCGCCAAGTTTGACTTTCAAAACAGGGAAACCCATTTCTTTAAACTTCAGGGCTTTTTCTGCCATTATTTCTTTTTCCAGGAGGCTGACGGTATTGTCAGTATATATCTTTTTTGATTTATCACCAAGCAGGTAGGCATAAAGAGGCAGTCCGTCCATTTTTGATACCAAATCGTACAAAGCCATGTCAAAGGCACACTTTACGGAGGCATTTCCTACGATCATTTTGTCCATCAGAGCTATATGTTTTCTGATTTCCCGGGGATCCTCACCTAACAAATTTTTTGCCAGTTCGCGGGCAAAAGCCACCGTTCCGGTTTGAGTTTCACCATGTATGGAGCGGTAAGGACAACACTCACCGGTCCCGTAAGTACCATCTGTATTGTAAATTTTAACGACAGTATTTCTTGCATGAGTCAGAGCACCTTTCGAAATGACAAACGGTTCCGTGAGTGCAATTTCTATAGGAATGATTTCAATTTTATGGATGGTTGTTTTGTGCATGATTCAGATTTGTATTCTGATATCAAAGGTACATTTTTCTCAGGATTTATGCAACACAGACTGTATTTCTTCGTGAAACCGAAAAGTGTCATTCAAAAAAAAAAGCCGGTATTTACCGGCCTTTTTTTTAAATTGTTAAGCATGATTTATTCAGGAATAGAAAGTTTTGTTTTTAAAAGGGATGCCAGATTTTCAGTTTCTGTAGCATGGAGCAAAAGACCCTGAGAGGAATCAAGAATCATCGAATAATTACCTTCTTTACCAATTTTCTCAATTTCATTTTTTACTTTCGCCATGATGGGTTCAAAAAGTTCTGCTTGTTTTTTTTGGAGCATCATTTCCATTTCACTTTCATAATTTTTAATTTCCTCCTGTTTTTTGATCAGCTCTTCTTCTTTTTGCGCCATTTGCATTTTTGAAAGAAGTCCGGCATTGACATCATTCATGTATAATTTATATTGATTCTCAAACAATAGAACCATTTGTTCACCTTTGGCGGCCAGTTCTTTTTCGTAAGATTCGAGTTGGATATTGGCAATTTTGACTTCCGTCATTTTGGAAAGAATTTCCTGAGAGTTAACGTAACCCAATTTTTGTCCCTGGCTTACTGCAGGAAGAAGGATCAATAAAAATACAAAGTTGGATAAAAATTTCATTTTTTAAATTTTTGTTTTAAGACTATTATGCAGAGATTTCGTTACTTGTCCGGGACATTTTAACAAAGATTTATTATTCCGGCTCAAATCCAAGAATAATGTTAAAAGTACCATAGTCGGTCAGTTTAGAGCCTGCGGGCAGGTTTTTGTCAAAACCAAAACCGTAGTCAAAACCTAACAAACCAAACATGGGTAAAAATACGCGGGCTCCCAATCCGGCGGATCTTCTCAGGTCAAAAGGATTATATTGTTTGAAGTTAGCATATGCATTACCACCCTGAGCAAAAGCAGTGACATATATCGTAGAATTTGGATTGAGAGATAATGGATATCTCAGTTCCACGGTATATTTATTAAATATTGGAGCACCTGCGACCCCATTGCCGGGTATTTCATTAACGGCATATCCTCTCAGGGCTAAAATTTCTTTACCCTGAAGACCGGCTGCCTGATTGGTAATACCGTCTCCACCAATCTCAAATCTTTCGAACGGGGATAATCCCAGTTCATTATTGTACCGACCTAAGAATCCCATTTTAATATTGGCAGCTACGACCAGTTTGTCGAAGAGATTGTAATACATTTCAGCATTAAACTTCCATTTGTGATACTCCAGCCATTTGAATGTTTTGGATTGAATTTCTGTAGCAATGGCTGCATTGATAGCACCCTGAGTCGGTGGGTTGCCCGGACCACCTTCTTCTTTGAGTTTTTGAATCAGGTCCCGTTCTTCTTCTGCAGTTAGTTTGGAGTTGTCTATACCTCTGAATATAGAATAAGGTAGAGTAGCCTGAATACTCAAAGAGATTCTGGAACCACGTCTCGGGAAAAGAGGATCACTCACACTACTTCTGGTAAAAGTCTGTCTTAAACTGAAATTATTAAAAACACCTGTATTAACTCCGAAGGTGAAACCGGTAAAGTTTTCAAGACTGATTCTTTCTAAATTTAAGGTTGTATTGGTCGAAAAGAAGTCATCAGGCCATTTTAATTGTGAGCCCAAACCTATAAAACCTCTGGTAATACTGAATTTTCCCTGATTTTGGAGACTATAATCAAAAGCTGTTTGTACTGCACCTACAGTAAACGATTGAGGTTTTTTACCACCCAACCATGGTTCTGTAAATGAAAAATTGTATGTTCGGAAAAACTGACTGTTGGATTGGACCCTCAGGGAGAGTTTTTGACCATCACCTTGGGGAAGAGGACTCCATGTGGCTCTGTCCTTCAGATTTCTTACTGAAAAATTATTAAATACAACTCCGAGCGTACCAATCAAACCGCTGAATCCACCATAACCTGCGGATAGTTCGAGCTGGTCGGAAGGTTTTTCTTCCAGAGTATATTCTATGTCTACGGTACCTCTGTTTTGGTTGACCGGTGTATTGATTCCAAGAGCTTCCGGGTTAAAATATCCAAGATTGATAATTTCTCTTTGAGAACGAATGATGTCTGACCTACTGAATTTTTTTCCGGGACGGGTACGGATTTCACGGCGGATGATATGTTCGTTTGTACGATCATTTCCTTTGATGACAACATTTTCGACGGTAAACTGAGGTCCTTCAAAAATTCTCATTTCGAGATCCACAGAATCTTTTTCAATAGCAACCTCAGCAGGAGTTACCTCAAATGCAAGGTATCCGTCATCGAGATATAAAGAAGAGATATCCCTTCCGTCGAGACTGAATTTAAGTCTGTTGTTGAGTAACTCAGGATTGTAAACATCTCCTTTTACGATTCCCAAAATGGCATTGAGGTACTCATCAGTGTACAGAGCATTTCCTTTCCAGGTAATATTTCTGAAATAAAAACGATTTCCTTCATCGATTTTAAGTTGAATCAATAAATGTTTCCCGGGCCTGGTAACAGTATCCATTACAATAGATGCGTTTTTAAACCCTTCTTTGTTGTAATAAGCGATCAGTTTTTTAAGGTCTTCTTTATATTCTTTTTCTATATATTTAGATTTTTTGAAAAGGGTAAACCTCCTTTTTGTTTTTTCCAAGTTTTTTCGGAGTTTACGGCTTTTAACCTGATTATTTCCTTCAAAAACGATGTTTCCTACCTTAACACGTGGTCCTTTGTCTATATCAAATTCAAGTCGTACGGCACCAGGTCTTTGTTCATCATTGTATTCTTTTACTGCAACATTAACATCGAGCCTGCCTTTTTCAATATAAAACTCTTTAATTTTTCGTTGAGCCAATGCTTTTTGGTCATCGGTGACAATACCTCCTTTTTTGAGGGCACCTTCAAGTATTTCGTTGAGATCTTCCTGATTTGATTTTGTTATACCTTTATAAGAATAGCGTGAAAGAATTGGTTTTTCCACCAGATTAATCGTCAAAAAAACCACGTTACCGACGGTACTGTCTCTGTAAATTTGAACATCATCAAACAGGCTCAGTTTCAACAAGGATTTAACAGCTTTCTGAACCAATGGACCCGGAACCTGAATTTTATCTCCTTCCCTGAACCCTGCAATAGATTTGATAGCATTTCGGTCTCTTGTTTCTGCACCTTTAATGGTGATACCTCCGATTTCTAATAATTTAGGGTCATTTTGAGCCTGCATATCCGCAAACAGGACACATATTCCAATAAAAACACTAAATATTGTTTTTAAATTAAAACTCATATATGGTATTGGGTTTTTACAGCAACGCATTATATGAATGAGATGCTGTGTTAATCCATGAATTAATCTATAAAATAAAGATATTTTTTCCAAGTCGGTCTGATTTAAATGATGGATATGGTTTCTTTGGAGACTTGTTCGCCTGTCTTTCCAAACCTACGTTCTCTACCCTGAAAATCGAGGATGGCCTGATAAAAGTCATTTTTTCTAAAATCCGGCCATAAAACATTTGTAAAATAAAGTTCTGTATAAGCGGACTGCCACAATAAATAATTACTGATTCTATGTTCGCCGCTGGTCCTTATCATAAGGGAAGGATCCGGAATATCAGAGGTTGACAGATGAGCTGCAAAAACTTCATTATTAATATCCTCTTCCTTAAGGGTTCCTTCTTTAACTTTATGAGCGATGAGTCTGGTAGCTTCAACTATTTCCCAACGGGAACTATAATTCAGAGCCAGAATCAGACACATTCTTGTATTATTTTTTGTCATCTCTATCGCGCCTTCTAAAGCCAAACGAGTTTTTGCAGGTAATCGTTGTATGTCACCAATGGTTTTAAGACGAATATTATTTTTTTGAAGGGTAGAGATTTGTTTTCCGACGGTTTCAATGAGTAAACCCATCAAAGCATCTACTTCCATTCTTGGTCTGGACCAGTTTTCTGTAGAAAAAGCGTATAGTGTAAGGTATTTTATGCCGATCTCAGCAGCAGCTTCCGTTACTTCTTTTACAGCAGTCACACCGTTTTTATGGCCAAAGATCCTGGGTCTTCCATGCGATTGAGCCCACCTGCCATTACCATCCATAATGATGGCAACATGTTCAGGTAAAGCATTAAGAAGTATCTGGTCTTTGCTGTCGGGCATGACGTCTTTTGAATTTTAAGTGGGCAAAGGTAAAAAAAGTAAACGAATTTTGGCCTTTTTTTGTATCTTGAATCTATTTATTTTATTGAAAATAATAGGATTAGGGAGGAAAATTGCCATATTTTTTATGCAGATTTTTATTTGGAAAAAACAAAAGACAAAAAATACATGTTAATCTGAAAATCTTAATTTTTGCAATATATATTAGAAGGACTGATATTAGGATTGTCACTCTCCGTTTTATTAGGTCCCATTTTTGTTGTTTTGACACAAACTTCCATTAAATATGGAATGAGAGCCGGGCTGATGGTTGGCTTGGGTATTTGGATTAGTGATGTTCTTTTTATTGCCGGGTCTTATTTTTTTCTGCATAAGATTTCAACATTTATTAAAAATGAAAATTTTTATTTTTGGATAGGAAATGTGGGTGGTTTAATTCTCATCTCTATGGGAATTTATATGTTTTTTAAGAACAACCGTTTACAAAGTGAGGTCGTAGCCAATAAAGTTTTGAGAAATGTTGGTTATTGGGGAAAAGGGTTTTTTGTCAACACCTTTAATCCTTTCACCTTTGTTTTTTGGTTTGGATTGTTAGGGTCAAAGTTGACAAAATCAGGAGAATATCTCCAGGGAGTATTATGGGTTAGTGTGACCATTCTTATCACGATTATGGCAACAGATACCTTAAAAGTGATGAGCGCAGGATGGATTTCAAAAAAACTAAAAAATCAGGTCATTCATAAAGTCAATATTTCAGCCGGAATTTTATTAATTATAGGAGGGTTGATGTTGATAGGAAAATCTTATTGGTAGGTTTTCAACTTTTTAAAGGGTTGTTTTGGATATCTGTATTTGTGAATAAATATAGTGTTAGAATTGTGATTGGCAAAGGGAAACCTATTAAAACCAATCCGAAAATTATTATTTCTTGTATAAAAAATGAAAATATCAGGACATTATTTTATAAAATTCTGTCACATAAAGGATTGTCGACTTTACATTGACTACAACATTTTTTTCTTTGATAAACAAGGGTTAAAAGCGGAATAGATTAAGGTTGTTAAAGCTTATTAACCATAGAGAATATATATTGAACACATTTTTAAAACAATAATCATATATCCACGTTTCGTGACTTCTAAATTATAATATATATGTCGTTTAAGTATGTAGTTGCCTTTTTGGTTAGTTTTCAGGTATGGTTATCAAGTTGTTTTAATGCAAATAAAGTTGCTTCTGTTCATATGCAACAGGAGAGTCAGACGGTAAAAGGTTCTTTTTATGATCTTGAAGCGATAAGTCTGGAGGGTTTACAGGTGAAAATGTCTGACTACAAAGGAAAAAAGATAATTATTTTAAATACTGCTTCAAAATGTGGTTATACTCCTCAATATGCAGATTGGCAAAAATATTATGAAACCAATCAAAAAGATGTGGTTGTTTTAGGATTTCCATGCAATCAGTTTATGGACCAGGAACCCGGTTCAAAAGAAGAAATTGCTTCTTTTTGCCAAAAAAATTACGGGGTAACCTTTCCTATGTTTGAAAAAGTGGATGTAAAGGGAAAAGACCAGAGTCCGGTATATAATTGGCTTAGTGATCCGTCTAAAAACGGATGGTGCAGTGATGTACCATCCTGGAATTTCTGTAAGTATGTTGTCGACGAAAAGGGACAACTTACTCATTTTTTCGGATCTAATATTAAACCTGACAGCCCGGATTTTGTCAAAGCTATGGTTTCAAAATAATATCCTGACTATCAGGAAAGTCTTTTAACTCCGGCTTTTAATTCTTCGACACATTCCGGATTAAGTAAGGTCGAAATATCACCCAGGCTGTCATACTCACCTTCTGCAATTTTTCGGAGGATTCTCCTCATTATTTTACCGGAACGGGTTTTTGGCAATTGGCTTACAATCTGTATGGCATCCGGTTTGGCGATTGGTCCTATGTGTTTAGAAACAATATCCAGGACCTCCTTTCTGAAATGAGCATGGTCTCCCACTTCTCCACTTGTTATCACATAAGCATAAATTCCCTGACCTTTAATGGCATGGGGGAAACCTACAACCGCTGACTCAACGACATGATCATGTTGATTTATAGCGTCTTCAACTTCGGCGGTACCAATCCTGTGACCAGAAACATTGATGACGTCATCTACTCTGCCGATGATACGGTATCTTCCGTGTTCATCCGTTTTTGCTCCGTCACCGGTAAAATATTTATTATGAAATGTTGAAAAATAAGTTGTTCTGCATCTTTCATGATCCCGGTATGTCGTTCTGATCATCGAAGGCCATGGATATTTTATACATAAAAGGCCTTCCTGGTTGTGCCCGTGTAATTCTTCGCCTTGTAAATCGACAAGACAAGGTTGAATTCCGGGTAAGGGATATGAGGCAAAACACGGTTTTGTGTCTGTTATTCCGGGTAGAGGTGAGATCATGATACCACCGGTTTCTGTTTGCCACCAGGTATCCACTACGGGACAATGACTTTTTCCAACTTTAGAATGGTACCACATCCATGCTTCTTCATTGATGGGTTCCCCTACGGAACCGATCACTTTTAAGGATGACAAATCGTAATTGTCCGGTTCTTCATGTCCTGAGGCCATTAAGGCTCTTATGGCTGTAGGTGCGGTATAAAACTGATTTACCTTATGTTTTTCACAAACTTTCCAGAACCTTCCTGAATCCGGATAAGTAGGTACGCCTTCAAAGATTAGGGTAGTAGCACCTGAAAGGAGGGGACCATATATAATATAAGAGTGACCTGTAATCCAACCCACGTCTGCAGTACACCAATAAACGTCTCCCGGTTTGTATTGAAATACGTTTAAGAAAGAATAACATGTATAAACCATGTATCCACCGCAAGTGTGTACGACACCTTTTGGTTTTCCTGTTGATCCGGAAGTGTAAAGGATAAATAGCATGTCTTCAGAATCCATAGTTTCTGCTTCACAATAATCGCTCTGCCCTTCCATGGCATCGTCCCACCAAATATCCAATTCAGGATTCCAGTTAATTTTTTGATTTGTAGAATTATAAACAAGAACCTTTTCCACAGAATCACAACCCATAGCTATGGCTTCATCAACAACTTCTTTTACCGGAATATTTTTTGATCCCCTTTTATTGAAGTCAGAACAGATCACCATTTTACAAGTACAATCCTTAATTCTGTCCGCCAGAGAATTTGCAGAAAAGCCTGCAAAAACAATTGAGTGTACGGCACCGATACGGGCACAGGCAAGAATTGAAATAACCACCTGAGGAATCATGGGCATATAAAAACAAATTCTGTCACCTTTTTGAATACCCATTGATTTGAGAGCATTGGCGCAAATACTGACTTCGCGGAGTAGTTCCTTATATGTTAAGCTTACAGAAGGTGTGTCCACATCGTTTGCTTCCCAGATGATGGCTACCTGATCGCCTTTGTCTTTGATATGTCTGTCCAAACAATTTTCAGTAATGTTTAATTTACCACCTTCAAACCAACGAACTTCAGGAGAAACAAAATCAAAATGGACTACTTTATTCCAAATTTCTTTCCAGGTAAAATGAGAAGCAATTTCATCCCAAAATGCTTCGGGATTGTCAATACTTTTTTGATATGCTTCGTGATAATCGTGAATGTTGTTTATTTGTAAAGGCATGAGATATATTATTTGTGCAAACGTAAATATTACTTTATTAATTTGTCAATTTTTTGATTATAAATTTTTAAAAATTGATATTTATCAGTTTTTTTGTGAAAACAGGAGAGGTAGAAAAAAATTTAAAAAAAAATTAGCGGGTAATATTTTTTTTTTCACATATGTTATTGGTTGAATCTATTGGTTTTTTGACAGATATTCATCTAAAAAATGATATGGAAGACGCAGAATCAAGGTATTTTTCCTTCAAAACCAAGATTTTTTTTCAAATAAATTTGGTAGATAAGAAAAGAAGGTATACCTTTGCGGCCTCAAATAAAAAAAGGAATAGAGATATTCTTAGAATTAGGAGAGGAAAAAGGAAGAGTAGTCTTT
>JALHOZ010000015.1 GCA_022842725.1 Saprospiraceae bacterium | reverse complement strand
TGGGGTTTTAACAATACGTTGAGTCAGGAAGACAACATTTTTAAAAATTTTGGTAACTCCATGACTCAATACAACAATTTTTCGTTGGGAACGGTAGCACAAACGCTGGGATATTTTGCAAACGGAAACAGTGATGACTGGATGTATGGTGAAGCCATTTCAAAAAACCCCGTATATGCATATACGCCTGAAGTCGGTTACAGTTTTTGGCCTTCTCCCGATGATATTGTTGTCATCAATCGATCATCATTATGGACCAATCTGAATGCAGCTTTGGTCACCGGAAATTTTTACACGGCTGACATTATCAATGATTCCAAATTCGTTTTTGGTTCTCAATCTGTCATCGATGTCAAAATTACAAAATCAGGATTAAAAAACGGTAGTTCAAAAATTTCCTTACAAACAGATACAGATGGCGTCACTATTAAAAATTCTGAGGAAACTGTTGCGCTGACTATAAACGAAGAAAAAACCATACCTTTTGAATTTTATATCGATAATTTAAAAAATTATCCTGATGGCATCAATTTTATGCTTATTGTCGACCAGGATGGTTATTCAGATACCTTTTCATTTAAGCGGATTTGGGTTAAGGGAACTCAATCTTTGTATTTTTTTGACCGGATAGATAATGATCAAAACTGGATTCGTTCAGGATTTGAAGTGATCACGGATGATTTTTACTCAACTCCTTCATGTTTTAAAGAATCCGCAAATCTATCGACACCTGTACAGTTCGAGTCTTATGTACAAATAAAAAAACCATTTGATCTGAGTGACACCAAACTGGCTTTGTTGCGTTTTTATACACGATGGGATATCGAAAAACAATATGATTATGCCGTAGTGGAAATTTCGGAAGACAGTATCAATTTTTCACCTTTGTGCGGATTGTACACAGTCCCCGGATCAGACAATCAATTAAAAAACGAACCCCTGTATGATGGCTTACAATCTGAATGGGTACGTGAAGAAATGGACTTAACCCCATATATCGGACAGAAAAAAATTTGGATTCGGTTCAGAATGTTTACTGACGAATTTGTCTCCGGCGAAGGTTTTTGGGTAGATGATATTGAAATCATTAAAATTACCGAAACTTCACAAACCCAGGAAATTCTCCCTTTAAGAGAAGAACTTTTCCCAAGCCTTAGTGACGGTTCACAACCGCTGATCATTAAAGGTAAAAACGATCATCAGATCATTTCCTGCCAATTCATAAATGTATATGGGGAAATTGTAACGGACATGCAAACCCGGGATCATGTCATTGATATTCAAAAATATGATCTGCCATCAGGGTTGTATTATTATGTGTTGCGGAATCCCCAAAACGGAGCCATGACATCTGGTAAAATTGTTATTATGAGATAAAAAGCCGGAAATGAATATTTTATCTTTCAAAAGATTCATTTCCGGTCGCATAACCAGATGTTCTCCGGGCTTATTTTTTTAACTTTTTTATGATGGTTTGTACCAGTGTAATCAATATCAATGCAACAATCCCTCCGAGAATTCCTGTTAAAAATTCAAACACCATGGCCGGCATAAAATCAGGCATCCAGTGATGTATAACTTCAATATTGTGAACAAAAATCCCACCTGCCACCAAAACCAGAGCAATCGTTCCCACAACGCCTAATAATCTGATAATCATAGGGAGAAGATTAATAAAACCGTTGCCAACTGAAATCATAAGGGCATTTCCTTTTGATTTACTTATTAACATCAGACCAAAATCATCCATTCTGACAATCAGCGCTACCAAACCATAAACACCAATAGTAGCGATGAGAGCAACCACACTTACCGTCAATATCTGGATTTGCAATGACTTGTCCATAACGGTTCCCATGGCAATAATGACGATTTCCAGAGATAAAATAAAATCGGTAGTGACGGCTGACTTAATTTTATCTTTTTCGCTTTCTGTTATTTCTACTTTATAATCAGGCCCTTCATATTTTTCTTTTTTGCCTGTTTTACTAACCAGATATTCAAAAATTTTATGAACACCTTCATAAGCAAGATATAAACCACCAAGTATCAGAATTACCTTGATTAAAGCCGGCAGAAAATAGCTCAACAGAAAAACAACCGGCAAAATAATCAGCTTATTGACAAAAGATCCTTTTGTGATCGCCCATAAAACAGGCAATTCTCTTGAGGAAACGAAACCGGTGGCTTTTTCTGCATTTACCGCCAGATCATCACCCAGGATACCCGCCGTTTTTTTAGTAGCCAATTTACTCATCATGACCACATCATCCATCAGGATAGCGATATCATCTAAAACTGCAAAAATTCCCGAAGCCATATTACATTGTATATTTGGGCAAAATTACTTTGTTACACAATATAATCATGTATAATGACCATTTTTTTATGAATAACCTGGTTATTTCAATTCAAATGAAACACTTTTTGTCTTTGAAGAGTCCGGACCAACCATCACATCAAACAAACCATCTTCTGCAACATGTTTTAATTTTGTATTGTAAAACTTAAGCAGTTCAACATGAATCGGGAAAATGACTTTTTTACTTTGGCCCGGTTCAAGATATATTTTTTGAAATCCTTTTAGTTCTTTTACCGGACGACTGATAGAGCCGACGACATCGCGAATATACATTTGAACAATTTCGTGAGCTGCTCTTTTTCCGGTATTTTTGACCTCCACACTTACATATAAAGTATCATTACGATTCATTGTTTTTTTATCTAAAACCGGATCACTGTAAAAAAAAGTGGTATAACTCAAACCATACCCAAAAGGATACAATGGCTGATTCGGAATATCGAGATAGTTGGTTCTGAATTTGGTTTGACCACCGTTATCCGGTCTTCCGGTATTCAGCATGCTATGATAAACAGGAATTTGTCCTACATGAACCGGAAAAGATGTGGTAAGTTTTCCTGATGGAACTTCATCCCCGAATAAAACATCAGCCACAGCATTCCCACCTTCTGTTCCGCCAAACCAAACATCAAGGATAGCGTCCATATTTTCATTTTCCCATACCAAGGTCATGGGTCTGCCGTTGTACAATACCAAAATGATGGGTTTACCCACTTTTTTCAGCGCTTCCAACAATTTTACCTGACCTGGTTGCAGACCTATATGAGCCAGACTGGAAGATTCTCCCGACATATCAGCTGCCTCACCCATAACCGCAACCACTACATCAGCTTTTTTAGCAGCAAGTACTGCTTCCTCAATCATTGTTTCCGGTGTTCTTTTATCAATAACGATCTCTTCACCAAAAGCATTAACCCTTTTGGCAAATGCCGGGTCATCACTTATGTTTGCTCCTTTTGCGTACAGGATTTCCACTTTATTTCCGACAACATTTTTTATTCCTTCCAATACGGTCACTGCCAGATTGTGATCACCACTTACACTCCATGTTCCCAACATATTTCTTCGGCTATCTGCCAAAGGACCTATCACTGCTATTTTACCTGACTTTTTTAATGGCAGGACATTATTTTTATTTTTTAATAATACAAAAGTTTCAGGTGCCACCTTTCTCGCAAATTCTCTGTGTTCTTTTGTAAAAATATCTTCTTTGGCTCTTTTTTCATCAAAATATCTGAATGGGTCGTCAAAAAGCCCCAATTTTTGTTTTGCCTCAAGAATTCTCCTGCAGGCAGCATCTATCTGGTGCTGAGATATACGTCCTTCATCAAAGGATGATTTGAGTGTCATCAAAAATCCTTCACCAACCATATCCATGTCGACATTAGCTTCCAATGCCAAAGCAGAAACTTCTTTCTGATCACCCAGACCGTGTTCTGTCATCTCATTGATGGCTGTGTAATCTGTCACTACTATTCCTTCAAAAGCCCACTTATCTCTCAAAATTTCATTAAACAATTGTTTATTTGCAGATACCGGTACATAGTCCAATACATTAAAAGAAGTCATTACAGAACCTACGCCTGCGTCTACAGCTGCTTTATAAGGCGGAAGATATTCATTTAAAGATTTTAACCTTGACATATCTACGGTTCCATAATCTCTTCCACCCTCAGCTGCTCCATAATTGGCAAAATGTTTTACGCATGCCAGCATGGTTTTTGGATCTTTCAAATCATCTCCCTGATATCCTTTTACCATAGCTTTTGCTATCGCAGAACCTAAAAAAGGGTCTTCACCGGCGCCTTCTGCTATCCTGCCCCATCTCGGATCCCGTGCTATATCCACCATAGGTGAAAACGTCCACATGATACCATCAGCTGTTGCTTCTTTTGCCGCTATTTTTGCCGTTTTTTCAATCAATTCCATATTCCAGGAACAAGATAATGCCAGTGGAATCGGAAAGACTGTCTGATGTCCATGAATTACATCCATTCCGACAATCAGTGGAATGCCTAACCTACTGTTTTTAACGGCAATTTCCTGAGCCAAACGGACTTTTTCGGGTCCACGGATACCAAAAATACCACCTACTTTCCCCTGTTGGATTTTGGCATTAACATCTTTGCTGACTACTTCTCCTGTGACGGTTCCACCGGGAGTTAATAAGTTTAACTGACCTATTTTTTCTTCCAGGGTCATTTGTGACATCAACTGATCGATAAAATCTTTTCCTTCTTTTTCCCCTTTCTTTTTGCTGAATAACCATGATAAAAATTCCGGTTCCTCAAAGGCAGGTTCCCACGAATTGTGGTTTGCTTCAGGGAATAAAGTCACTTTGGCTCTTCCACCGGCTTTTTGGACAGCTTCTACCATTTGGGTAGTGTGCCATGCCGGGACGACATCATCTTTGATGCCATGAAAAGCCCAAATGGGAACAGAAATCATCTTTTTGGCATTGCTTATGTGACTTCCTCCGCAGATGGGAGCAGCCGCAGCAATTTTTTCAGGCATTCTGGCGCAAAGTTCCCAGGTCCCCATCCCTCCTGCCGACAAACCGGAAACATATATTCTGTCAGTATCTACAAATGATTTTTTTTCAAAATCACGAATCAGATTCATCACTGCAGTCAATGCCTTTGTAGGAGTAACATTTTCTTTGTATTCAAAACGAAGGCCGTTCTGATTTTCAATTCTTTCAATATTCGCCCAAAAATCATTTTCAGGACATTGCGGAAATATCACCACAGCAGGATACTTTTCCAATTGATTCATAAAAAACCTTGCTCCATGAATCAATTGTTTTTCATTGTCATTTCCTCTTTCACCACTTCCGTGCAAAAACAAAACCAATGGATATTTTGCATTTGTATCAAAATTTTTAGGGTATAAAATTCGGTAAGGAAGGTTAACTTCACCATAAGAAAAGGATTTCGCTTCAAAAACATCCTTAGGCTCCTGCCCTGTTAAAAAACAAACAGAAAAAAAGAAACAAAACAAGGTAGAAAAAAAATTATTCATCTCTAAATTTTAATTTTGAAATTACCGGAAAATGGTCAGATAGTTGTCTTCCCTGTTTGGTAAGGGGACGATCGATATTGCAGGTTAATGAAATCAATTGATCGTTTATAAAAATATAGTCAATACGATCTTTGAATTCTCCATCCCTTTTAAAACTGTTGAATGTTCCTTCTTCATGTTGGTTGTGAAGTTTCCAAACATCCTTTAGGTTTTGGGTAATCATGCTATACACAGGATTTGTCGGAGTCACATTAAAATCGCCCATGAGCAACGTAGCAAAGCCGGGCCAAAGGTTTTGAACCTGTTTTTGAATGACGCCAACACTCAGTAACCTGGCATTTTGTCCTATATGATCAAAGTGTGTGTTTAATATTTTGATGGTATCCCGACCATTCGTAAACAATCCTGCGGTACAGGTGCGAAAACATCCTGCATCCTGAGCTTTGGAAGGAATTCCGGGTGTATCTGAAAGCCAAATCGTAGTATCCCGGAGTAAAATCCATGGTTTCCGATAAAATAATGCCATAAATTCTCCTGCCAACAAACCATCATCTCTCCCCACACCTATATAGTCATAGTCCTTCAATAAAGTGTCCAAATAGAGGGTCTGATGCAGTAAGGCTTCCTGGACACCTAAAAAATCAGGATTTTTTTCCAAAATATAAGCGGCAAATTCTGCTTTTCGATGATGCCAGTTATCTGCACCGTCAGAAGCAGCATCCAAACGCAGGTTATAGGTCATGACACTTACTTCCTGTGATACCGCTCCGAGAGCGCTGAGCATCCAAAATATGACTACGCAAACTTTCAATATGTATTCACTTTTCGGTAAGTAAAACCCAGTTTATCCAATCCTCGCTGAATTTCAGGCGCGGACATAAACAAGTCCCACAATAATCCGGTACGGTGATTTTCGATCATAACCGGAATGGGGCCCTGATCAATAGCCAGATAATGAGGAACAAACCAATCAGATTGTTCTGAAAAAGCGTCATAAGGTCCGTATTTTCCGATGTATTGTGGTTTTTTTTCATATAAATAGGCTAAAAAATCATATGAAGCCTCAGGTAAAAACGGAAAACTGCTCAAAGCGGCAGTGGGACTGATCACTCCGAGATCTTCCTGTGGATTGTGTCCGGAGTATCCGTTGATGGAATAACTGGAAGTCATTCCCCAACATTTTTCACTATACCCTTTATAATCATAAGGGTTTCTTTTTGCGTGTTCGTAATGTATCTCAACATGATTCCGACACAACTTCCAATAATCAGCATACTGATCTTTCAGTCCTCTCGGGTCTAATCCAAGAAATGAATAGTGCGACCAAAATAAGGGGCCGACGGCAATATCATCGTTTTCGTAATGATCCAGAACTGTTTCTATACCGTATAATTTTTTATCGGAAACGATTTCGCCGTTTCTCATAAAACCCTGATGAAACACCTCAGGTTTAATGGGAAAAGTCGGTGAGGAAGCACCCAAAACATACATAATAAGACATTCGTTGTAGCCACCAACCGGAAAATTCATTTTCCAACCATGTTTGGGTGACCAATGCCAATACAATACATTTTCACCTCCTTTGGTGTACCACGACCACTCAATATTTCGCCAGAGCGCATCCATTTTTTGAGCCAAGACGATTTCTTCAGGATTTCCCTTTTTGAAATATTGTCTTGCTGCAATTAATCCCTGAGCCAGAAATGCAGTTTCGACCAGGTCGCCACCATCATCATATTTGCTGAAGGGATAAGCGGTTCCGTCAGGATTCCACCAATGAGACCAGGCGCCATGAAATTTTTCTGCTTTTTCCAACCAATTTACCAGATGTTGCAATCTTTCGAAACCCTCCTTGCGGGAAATAAAACCACGTTCAATGCCTACAATTAAAGCCATGATTCCAAAACCGGTGCCGCCGGAAGTTGTAATATCTTTGTGGTGAATGCCATAGACATCGTCCATGTGTAATCTTTCTCTGGCGGCCTTTGAAACGGGCTCACAAGCTTCCCAAAAATACAAAAACGTCTCCTTCTGAACCCGATCCATCAAAACATCTTTTGGGTTAGCTGTTATGGAAGAGGTCATTTCTTTTTTGGCAACACAGGAAGAAATAAAAAGTGTAATACCGGAAAAAATATACAATATGATTAAAAACTGCTTCACTTTACAAATGATTTTAGTGGGTAAAACCCAATTTTGTCAATCCGGATTGGATTTCCGGTGCTGACATAAATAAATCCCATAGGAGACCTGTCCTGTGATTCTCGATCATACAAACGATTGGCCCCTGATCTATGGCCAGATAAGAAGACGCTGTCCATCCTTCTCCGAGGTGAAATGCATCATAAAACCCATATTGTCCCCATAATCTGTCTCCCAGGGTATAATAAAAAAACTTCATTGCCTTCATGCTCTCTTCAGGTGTGTAAGGAAATGATGATAATGCAGCTGTTGGCGAAATAACACCCAAATCATTTGTAGGGCTGTGTGCATTATATCCTTTATGATTATCACTTGCCGTAAGTCCCCAGCAATGATCAGAATAACCAACAAAATTTCTGGGATTTGCCGCACAATATGCGTGATTTATTTTCGAATGATTTACATTTTGTTGCCAGTAGCCTGCGTATGTATCTTTAAGATTTCTCGGATCCAGTCCCATAAATGAGTAGTGAGCAAAAAACAAGGGTCCTCCCAAATCATAGCCCAAAGGCAAGGTGTATCCGTAGAACATTCTTCCGTTTTTTATACCGCCGTTTCTGGCAAATCCCTCATGATAAACATTTGCCGGAATGCTGTAATCCGGCGACGAAGCTGCCAATACGTAAGGCATCAAACCTTCATTGTATCCGGAAATCGGAAGATTCATCTCCCAATTGTACTGTGGTGACCAATGCCAGTAAAGTACATTTTTCTGATTGCGGTAGAAGTTCCATTCAACTTCAGACCAAAGTTTATTTATTTTGTCAATAATATATTTTTCATTTGGATCGGATTCCTTCAGATACTGACGGACCGTAATCAGACCCTGCACCAGAAAAGCTGTTTCCACTAAGTCCCCACCATTATCTTTTGTACTGAAAGGTATTGTTTTTCCGGTGATTCCGTTCATCCAATGTGGCCAGACACCATGAAAACGATCTGCTTTCTCCAGAAAATCCACCATTTTTTTCCACCGGCTGACGGCTTCATTTCTGCTTATCCAACCTCTTTCAGTTGCAACAATCATACTCATCAAACCAAAACCACTACCTCCGGAAGTCACCAAATCACCGGAACTGTTTCTTTCCCTTGCCATACCACTCACCGGATGTCCAAAGGACCAGAAATATTCAAATGTTTTTTCCTGAACCAAATTCAGCAAAGCCTCATCAGAGATCTGCGGAAAAACTTTTTGTTGGTTATCTCCGGTATAAAAGCTGTATTGGGTAGCTTTAAAATTTCTGCCGATTTTATCACCCAGTACACCACTGAAAAACAACCTCATCTTAAGGAAGGATGGCAATATTTGATCCGTTTTTACTTCAATAGTAGTATCATTCAGTAATTTTGATGTAATTTTATAGGTTTCTTTTCCTGTCAGTAGCACATTATTTTCAATAGCTGCTGCGGTCAGTTTGTGACTGAAAGTGACCAAAAAAACCGGCTGTGCGGAAATATTGATATTTTGATTGGTCGGGTGCAAAGATTTTCCGTCAACTTCTACTTTTTTGATGGTCAAATCTTCCAATACAATGGAAAATAAAATCTCTGCCCCTTTAAAGACAGCTCCGTTTCCTGATTTTAACGAAGTTGGGATATTCAGTTTGTAGGTTTTTCCTTCTTCAAGAGTTTGTAGTATTTTAATATTGATAATTTTATTCTGATCGGAATACGACAATGAAACCGGAATCTGAAGATTGCCGTTTTGTAAAGATATTCCTGCTGTTGATTTATCATCAATAGAGACATCAAAACCCAGTACGATTTCATCATCGCTTATTACTGCGGGTTGATTCAATATTGAAAATTGACCTAAACGGGCAAATACCAATTGAAAATCACCCACATTTTTATTCTCTTTATTACATGATAATAATAACAAAGAAAAAACAAAAACTATAATCCCGGATAATTTCATGCTTGTATCTATTTTACGTAAGTATTTGGAGCGGATGTCCAAAATTGACCTTACACTTTTTTTAAACAACTGTTTTCCAATGAGGTAAAACAGTATGCTGATGTTCTGTTTAAAAACAGGGAGGACATCATATCCTCCCTGTATAATTATATTACTAAACTATCCGGTCGACGACCGAAACAAATAATTTTATGGTTTTTCAGCGTTGTACAACGTGGTAACATCAGCAGCTGAAAAAGCAGCATGGAACATTCTTACATCATCCATTAAACCTTTGAAGTGGTTATTGTCAGGTGTTCCGATAGGGTTAGCCCAATCATCGGTAACAATTCTGTTTTCACTTCCCTGAATAAATCCGAAAGCCAATCTGTCGCCCGGAGCAGGATTACCCGCATATTTCAAGCCGACAGTTCCAAACATTGGGTGTGAAGCTCCGTACAAATTGAAGTCCTGGCTTTTTCTCAGTTTACCATTAATGTACATAGCACCAATTTTAGTGGTAGCATTGTAAGTACAGACTACATGTGCCCATTTATCTTTGATAACTCCTGCCAATCCACCTGCTGCAGATACATCATCATCAAAAGTCCAGCCCATCCAGCCTAAGTTACCATTGGTTGACCACCATAAGTCCTCGGCATTGTTGTTTCCTCCTGCTATTTCGTAACGGGTAGCCAATTTACAACCACCATAATTACCGAAAATTTCGAATTGGAAACCATGCCATGCAGCCAAACCCATTACAAACTGACCTCTGGTCTCACCTGCCGCATTAACGTCAGAACCATCTGATTTTATCCAGAAACTCAAGGTAAAATCTTTGGTACCCATAAGAGTAGATGCATTGGCAACTTCCACCAAAGTTTCGTCACCATCAAAAGACAAAGCGCTGCTTCCCTGCCCAAATCTGTCATTGTTGTAAGTAACTTTAACTTCGTTGGCAGTGGTGTATTTGTTGGTTGCCTCAGCTGTAGAACCATCAAAATGCCAGTAAGCCACCATTTTGTCTGCAAAAGGTACGACAACCGGAGCTCTTCCTTCAGTTGTAAATGTTCTGCTCAAATCGGTAAATCCTCCATCATCATCAGCCTGTAATCCTGAAAGGGTAAGGGTGTACAATGTACCTCTTACAAAATCAGCAGTCGGGTTGATGGTAATTTTGTTTCCACTTGCCGATACAGCTGCATCAACAGCACCACTGGTAGAAGAAACTTTTACCGTAGTGGAAGAAACCGAACTTGTTTTAACATTTTTGTCAAATGTAACGGTGATGGTTGCGTTTAATGCTACGTTTGTAGCAGAAGTTGAGCCATTTAAATCAGAAGTCACTGCACTTCCGTTTTGAAAACTTGTACCGCCGGCTTCAATGGCAGTAACTTTTAATGCATCGGGATCTTTTTTACAAGAAACCATTAATACGGCAATTGCCAAAAACAAAGTACTGAATTTTAAAATTTTCATTTTACTACAATTTTTTAATGAAACAATATTATTAATAACAAAGCGGTTGAAAAAACTTCCTCCATACTTCTACACTTATCCGATTTTTTAATACCCAAAATTCTGTTTGATTCTTCCCTGAGAAATATCCACTTCTGATTGAGGTATAGGTAACAATTCATTTTTGCCTTTGATAAAACCTAAAGGACCAAGAACCGCTTCCGCTTTGCCTGTACGAACCAAATCCCAGAATCTCAAACCTTCCAGACCAAATTCATATTTTCTTTCTAATATGATGATGTCCCGTAACTGATTTTTGTCTGTAGTAGTCACATCAGAAAGGCCGGCTCTATTGCGGATCAAATTCAGGTAAGGTAATGCCTGAGATGATTTTCCGTTTTCATTGAGTGCTTCAGCATACATCATCAGAATATCTGCATAACGTATAATTCTTCTGTTATGTCCGAAGGATGTATTCGGGTCAGGACCTGGATACCATACTTTTTGATTGTAACATTCTACTTCGACAATAACGCCATTTACATACGTCGTATCCAGCGTCGGTGAATCTCCCACAATCAATACTCCGTCAATCACTTCATTGACAAAAAGAACGGTAGGTTCAAGACGGAGATCGTTGTTGTTTTGCATTTCACTTATAAATGAATACGTAGGTCTTCCAAATCCCCAGCCACGGTTTGGTGTACCTCTGACCGTTTGGGTATTGGCATATTGATTTCCTCCGTTGACATAACTGTCAGGAATAGCAGATACTTCAAAAACGGACTCAGAATTGTGCTCAAAATTAGCAGAAAAAACATCTTTATAATCACTCATCAAGGTATACTCTCCGGAATTGATAATATCTTCACACAACTTTTCGACAGCCGGAAAATCACCGTAAAAAAGTTTTATTCTGGCAAGTAAACCTCTTGCAGCACCTTTGGTCGCCCGGCCCAAATCATTGGCAGCATATGCCGACTTTTCAGGTAAAACACTGACTGCAAACTCCAGGTCGGGATAAATAATTTCGTTGAGAATTTCAGTATAGGGAGCTCTGGTCAAATCCAAGGGCGGGTCAATAACCAACACTTTTGGAACATCGCCAAATCCTCTGACCAATAAAGAGTAATAGTAGGCTCTTAGAAATCTGGCCTCACCAATCAATCTTTGTTTCAGGTTTTCATCCATGTTGTTGATCTTCGGAACTTCATTAACCACAAGGTTGGATCTTCTGATGACTTCATAAAGGGTTTTGTACCATCTTTCCATACTTCCTTCAGAAGCATTGTGCTTAAACGTCTCGTAATCATTCAATTGTGCTCCATCACCGGGATTGGAACCTTTACTGGCATCATCCGCCATTATGTCCAGAATCGGAAACCCTCCGGTATTGATGTGCCAGGCCCTTAATCCGTTGTACACGGCATTGGTAGCCAAAATGGCATCACTTTCACTGACCGGAAACGTCCCGACAGTCAAAGCAGACCGTGGCGTTTGGTCAAGAAAATCTTCATTACAACTTACCAACATTATACTGACCAGAGATAAAAGAAATATATTTTTACGCATGGCTACTGATTATTAATTTATTAAAAATTAGCATTTAATCCTAAAGAAAAAATTCTGGTGATGGGATAAACGCCGCGGTCGATTACTCCGTCAATGGCAGAACCTGCACCTATTTCAGGAGAATATCCGGTGAATTTTGTCAGGGTAAACAAATTAGTGGCCCGAACATAAATATTTGCGCTGTTGATTTTCCACTTACTTTTTGATGGAATCTGATAATTAAGAGTCAACGAACGCAACCGAATAAAAGAACCATCCTCTACAAAATAGGAATTGGGAAGATAATTGACACCACCCACCGTCGGACGTGGGTGTTCGTTGGTGGATCCTTCTCCTGTCCAGAATTGATTGAATTTTTCTTCGTAATTCAGGGTGGTAAAACGAATGGTTTGTTTTCCGTTAAAAATTTTATTGCCGGTCTGACCCTGAAAATCTGCTGATAAAGTAAAGTTTTTATAGCCTGCTGAGAGATTAAAGCCATAAACAAAATTTGGAATGGAACTACCAATAAAGGTTCTGTCGGCAGCTGTAATCCTACCATCCCCGTTAACATCTTTATAAATCAAATCTCCTACCGTCTGACCAAAAAGACTGGGTGTGGATTCAAACTGAGCCTGATTTTGGAAAACACCTATCGCTTCATATCCGTATAAAAACCCGATTGGCTGTCCTACAGCTGTTCGGGCTACTTGTTGTCCGTTGCCCAGATCACCACCGACCAACAATGAATCAGCACCGATACCCTGACCGATATCTGTCACCCTGTTTTTGATCGTTGTACCCAAAACACCGACACCGTAAGACCAGTTTCCTTTGGTTTCCCGGTAATTTATGTTCCATTCAAATCCACTGTTTTGTACATTGGCGGCATTATAAAATATAGACCTGAAGGCACCAACTCCTGTATAACCAATTGGCTCAAGCGGCACCAAAATATCGTCGGTATTTTTGATATAATAATCCAATTCAACAGTCAATTTGTCATTCAAAAATCCTGCATTGATACCAATGTTGGTTTGTCGTGTTTCTTCCCACTTAAGATTGGGATTACCACCACCGTTAAAACTGGCACCGGGTTGCAGGGTTTCATTTTCACCAAAAACTGTGTTATAATCGTTTGAAATTAATGAAAATTGTGCTTCCCCGGGGATTCTTTCATTTCCTATGATTCCCCAGCTGGCTCTGAGTTTTAGTGAATTCAGGAAGCTGATTTTAGGAAAAAAGGATTCCCGGTCGAGGTTCCAGCCTGCAGCTACACTTGGAAAATTTCCCCAACGGTTGTTAATTCCGAATTTGGACGATCCGTCTCTTCTCATCGACACTGTCAGTAAGTATTTACTGTCAAAAGAATAATTGACCCTTCCCAGATATGATAATAATGTGTTTCTGCTAAAGTTGTTGGAAACTCTTTCGTAAATATCTTCACCTGAGTTCAGATACCAGAACAAATCATCTTCTCTAATCAGGTTTTCGGTAAGACCGCTTATAAATTCATTTCTTGAATCCTGTGCTGTATAACCTGCCAAAACATTTAATGAATTTTTGCCAAATTCTTTGGCATACGACAAAGTATTTTCAAAAATCAATGTGGTGGCATTATCATTAGAATAGGTCAGATCATTCCTTTCATTTTGCTGCAACGGACCAACAAAATAGACAGGAACAAAAGATCTTCCTCTGCCTTCATCATGGGTAAACTGCAAACTTGTTTTGAATGTAAAATCTTTAAGAAAATTTACGCTCGCATACAAGTTGCCCAATCCTGCGATCAAACCTCTGTCGCTGTTGGTATATTCAATAGCCGCAACGGGATTTCCTCCCATGACATCGGCAAAATTGCCGTTTTCAAGAAAAGGTCTGTCGATAGGCCACGCTCTCAGAGCAGTTCCCACCACACCGGGTGCATTTTCTTTATCAGAAAGGGCAAGTGACAAGTCAAAACCCATTTTTATATTTTTTGTCACATCAAATCCAAGATTCATTTTTCCTGTCAATCTGGAAAGCGCTGATTTGGGAAGGATTCCCTGTTGGCCGAAATATCCGAGACCAAAATAAAAATTGGATGTATTGCTGCCGCCGCTTACAGAAAAATTGGCATTGGTGATAGGCGTATTGCTATTGTAAATCTCATTTTGCCAATCTGTATTGGGTAAAGCATCAAGGTTATTGTAAGAACCGGGATCTATAGCATTCAGGAAAGTGGCGAATTCTCTGCCATTCATCACATCGATTTTGCGTTCCACATTTTCTATGGATTGTTCGACTGAAACACTTACCACATTTTTTCCTGACTTACCTCTTTTTGTGGTAACGATGATGACTCCTGCTGCACCTCTTGATCCGTATATCGCTGTTGCCGAAGCATCTTTCAGAACCTCAACGGATGCAATATCATTTGGATTGAGTTGAGCTACCTGGCTGACATCGGATATTACCCCATCAATCACGGCTATCGGATTATTATTATTTAACGTAGTCACTCCTCTTAATCTGACGACAGGATCTGCACCAGGATCGCCGCTGGTATTGAGGATTTGCATCCCGGCGACTTTCCCCTGCAATGCCTGGATGGCATTTGGTGCCGGAACCTTCACAATATCTTCTGCTTTGATGGAAGAAACAGAACCGGTCAGATCGCTTTTTTTGATGGTTCCGTATCCTATTACCACAATTTCATCCAGAATTTCTGCATTTGGCTGAAGCACAATGTCTATTTTTGTTTTACCACCAATAGGCATAGTGATTGTTTTATATCCTATGTAAGAAAACCGGATACTGTCATCCATTTGTTTATTGATATCATAATTGCCGTCCACATCGGTGAGTGTCCCTCTTCCTGATGGCAAAACCTCTACGGTGACTCCTATCAAAGCGAGACCATCTTCAGAGGAAGTGATATTTCCTGTAATGGTCCCCTGACCGAAAGACAGATGTTGCATACACAACAACAGGCATATCGTTACGACGTTTTTTACCATGATGATTCGTTTGTTTGTTACAATAAAATACAAGATACAATAAAGCTTGACAAAATTACAACAAACATTATATAAATGTTAACATTTTGTAAAGAAATTCACAACAACCCACCTCACATTTACCTCATCATCATGCTAAAGTATAGATTATATATTAATTATATTAAATATATAATCATGTATATTTTACGTAATTTATACAAATATTTTCAATATAAAGATAATAAGAGCAGCTCATTTACATCCTCATCATAAATTCAATTAATCCCACATCTTCACTGATACCTAATTTTTTTCTAAGACGATATCTTTTGTTTTCAATGGACCTCACAGATATATGCATCAGCGGCGCGATTTCTTTTGAGCTCAGGTTCATTCTGATATAAGCTGCCAATCTCAGTTCGCTGGCAGTAATTTCCGGAAATTTTTCCTGAAGGCTTTTTAAAAAATCCTGGTGTACTTCGGCAAAGTTTTTTTCAAAAATTTCCCAATCTTCATCACTGCTCATATTTTTTTCGATAAGGTGGATGATTTTTTGGTGAGAAACTTCCCCTTTGGTTTTTTTGATGAGCTCTTTAAGTTCGAGCAACATTTTGTTTTTCTGTATAATGGTAAGTGTTCTGTTGACGAGTAGTTTGCTTTTGAATAAAACGTCCCGTTCCAGGTGTTCTGCTTTGGCTTTCAGCATATTTTCCTCCAGTTCTTTCTGTTTAAACATTCTTTCATCTTCAAGTTGTTTCTGTATCTTCTTTTTCCTCCATAATTCATAAAAGTACAACAAAAAAACCATTAAAAAAACGTACAATAAAAAACCAATCCAGGATTTATACCATGGAGGACTGAGATACCATCCTTTTGAAATCACAGTTTCCTTATCTTTTTTTAATAAAAAAGTGTAGCTGCCGTCCAGAAGGTTAACAAAAGGAATGATGCCTGACTCAGGAAGCAGGTGTTCTTTATTGTCCCAACCCGACAAAAAATATCGGTAAGGTCCTGAAATTTGATGGTCATTTCCTTTTTTAAAATAGACCTGAATATTATTTTGGTTGTGTTTTAACGAGGATAGGTCCTTATCATTTGCCAATTTTCCATTCACAAGGATGAAGTCAATTTCCGGTGATTTTTCCTCATTCAAAGCTTCCTGGTGTGTTGCATATAAGGCATAACCCTCCGGAAAAGCCACCAAAACAGAACTATGTGTGTCGTTTTTATACAAACACATGTGTTGGAATAATTTCTGATCTGTACGGAACCGCTTTTTTGTCCGAATCAGCTCAAAATCCTCCTGTTTAAGCAAAAACTCAATTTTTTCAGCGGTAAGTTCCAAAATTTTGTCCGGCATAATTTTAAAAAGCCGATCGTCGATCAAAGCATACACTTCATCCTGAAACAATACCATTTCCACATCGGATATTTGCCTTCCGTCAATTTCTTTTACATGCTGAATCGCTGCAACCACAGCATTGAAGTCATCACTCAGGCGAATACAAAAAAACCCTGAATGGTAATGAAATCCATATAAAATATTCCCTTTGATGATAAATTTATCCAACAAATAATTCCCACCGGTCAACGGTTTTGAAACAATGGTATTATTTTCTGCCGAAAACCGAAACAAACCGGCATAGGTAGAGCCGATCATCGTTTCTTCATTGACGACCTTCAAACAGGATGTTCCACTGATATTTTTAACCGGTGTAAGCTTGTTGCCATTTATGACAAACATGCCGTTATTATGACCACAAAACAATCTTCCGTCAAACGTCTCAAAATCCCAAACCTGGCCGTTTGAATTTTGAATGATCTCAAAATCATTATTTTTTTTGACAAAAACGCCCTGATTTGTTCCCAAAAAAGTTTGCCCTTTGTAATATTCGGTGGTGAATACCGTCCCCAATGCTCCTTTACTATCATAATAATAGGTCGTCGGACTGCTCAAAAAAACAACATTTATGTTTTTATCCAAACCCACCCAAATATTGCCTTCTTTGGTTTCAAACAATGACAACACTGTATTATTTGATAATCCTGAACTTTTGTTATAATGATACTTTAGATTGAGCGCAGCATCAAAAATATATAAACCGTTGAGAATCGTTCCGATGGCATATCCACCGTTTTTTAAAGGAATCATTTTATTCAACTGTTCCTTTTTTACTACTGCATTGGAAGACTGATTCAATGGATAACTCTGGTTACCATCAAAAATAAATAATCCGTGAAATTCTGTGGCAATCAAGGTTTTGCCGCTACCCATGTTTGACAATCCAACGATTTTTGCTTCCTTTGGAAAATTTTTTCCAAGGTCTGTATCGGTAAAAGTTTCATTCAAAAATTCGTAAAAACCTCCGGTAATTTTCGGAAAAATAGCTTTATTCCTAATGTAACTGCCCAACATGATATTGGTCGGAGGGCGATGTTTTTTTATTTCTTTGTAATCATATGTCCAAACCCACGCAAATGACTGTATATACATTTTGTCTTTATTGCCGAAAATCTCCCAGATTTCTTCGCGACTTCCTTTGAGTTGATTGGATAGAGAGACAAATGCCGGTTGATCTCTTTTGCTGTTGTCAATGTACCCGAACAATTCATACCCTCCGACATAAACCCTGCAATCTCTGCCTACATAAAGGGTTCTTGGTCGGGCATTTTCAGGAAGCTGAAGTTTTTGCCATAAAAAACCATTGTATATCAGTACGCCGTTTGAGTTGGCTACATACGTATAGCCCTCACAATCTTTTTGAATGTCCCAGTTTTGAGGTGCCGCTCCGTATTGATGAGATGCATATTCAATAATTTCCGGTACTTCCTGACTGTATACATGTGTCAAAAACACAGAAACGTCCAACATTACCAAAATCAGAACAAGCCGGATATACATTTTTTGAGAAATTGTACAGATAAATTACTGCCACAAACCTACGTGAAATTTTATTACCATCAAAAAATGAACCCTTTCAGTAGCTTATTAATCTGTTTACCATCCTTTTTTTACATCTGAAAAGTTATTTTGAATATATCTAAACTAGCTGTATTTAACAATTTATTGTAAGATTTTTAAAGAAAAAACATTACTTTTGTAATATGAAAAGTAAGATAGTGGGTTTTTTAATTATAACATATCTTTTTTCTTTGACTCCGGTCAAGGAATTAGGTAAGTTCCCTGCTTTATTTTTTCATTACTATGAACATGTGAAAGAAAATCCAGAAATGACCATTTCTGATTTTTTTGACATGCATTATGCTCACGGCATCGTATTTGATGAAGATTATGAGCAGGACATGAAATTACCTTTCAAAATAATGGATTACAACCAATTACCAGTTTTTGTCATTCAGGAAAACAGAGATTGGGTTCAAATTATGTATCCTTGTTTTGATAATAAGAATAAAAAACTTTTTGAAAATTATCGTTACACTAAATCAGATGCGCACCTTCGTGGCATTTTCCACCCTCCTCAAGTGTTGAACTATCTGTTTGCATGACGATATGGTCTGTACACATCATCATCTCTTCAAAAAAAATTGGTTTCTTTCTGAAACAATATTGAAACCACATTTTGCATTGGTTTTCTGAAATAAAAACAAAGGTCGGGGTTTTGACCCGGCAATTAGTTTTGTTCCTGATTTTTTGTATTGATCGGGTAAAACAAACCAAGTCTTTTTTGAAAACCTGTTCCTGCGGGCTGATGATAAAGTACTTTTCCTGTTTCATTGTGCACTCAAACCTTTTAGGTTGTACCTCTCAAACAGTGGGAAAATCCTGAATTTATTTTGACCCTTCATTCAGGCAAAAAATTTACTCATCATGTTTGAATCAATGAGAAGGTTGATAGCCTGAAATGGACAAAGTTCAAACTATTTATATTATTTAAATCAAGGTTAATGCTTAATAAAATTATAGAGTTTTCGATTCGTCAGAAACTCATTATCGGTTTGTTTACCACTGCACTGATCGCCATAGGTGCTTATCAGGTCACCAAACTTCCTATTGACGCAGTGCCGGATATCACCAACAATCAGGTACTTGTGATCACGCAGGCACCGGCTTACGGAGCTACCGACATCGAACGATTGGTGACATTTCCAATCGAACAAGCCAACAGCAATATTTCCGGATTGAAGGAAATCAGAAGCTTTTCAAGATTTGGTCTGTCTCTGGTCACTATGGTCTTTGACGACAATATTGATGTTTACTGGGCGCGCCAGCAGGTATCTGAACGACTGCAGAAGGTACAAACAGAGATTCCGCCTGATATCGGAACACCTGAATTGGGACCTGTAGCAACAGGATTGGGTGAGATTTATCAATATGTGGTCAAAGCCAAAACCGGTTATGAATCAAAATACGATGCTACCTCATTAAGAACCATCCAGGATTGGGTAGTCAGGCGACAACTTTTGGGTGTAAAAGGGATAGCTGAAGTATCCTCTTTCGGTGGAAAACTCAAACAGTATCAGGTTGTGGTGGATCCCGACAAACTTTATGCATCGGATGTGACAATTTACGATGTATTTAATGCTCTTGAGGCCAACAATCAAAACACCGGCGGAGGATATATTGAAAAAAATGCAACGGCACTTTATGTCAGAACGGAAGGTCTGATAGGATCAAAAGACGAAATCGGAAAAATTCCTTTAAAATCTGTGTCCGGTACCCCTCTTTTGATTCGGGATGTAGCAGAAGTAACTGAAGGAAACGCTACGCGTTATGGTGCTGTCACTTACAATGATCAGGGAGAAGTAGCCGGTGGTGTCGTCATGATGCTCAAAGGTGCCAACAGCTCTGAAGTTATCAATAATGTCAAAGAAAGGATAGAACAGATTAAAAAAACATTGCCGGAAGGTGTGGAAATAGAACCTTTCCTCGACCGGACAAAAATGGTCAACAACGCCATCAGTACCGTGACGACCAATCTTATGGAAGGCGCATTGATTGTTATATTTGTTTTGGTCATTTTCCTGGGAAATCTGAGGGCCGGACTGTTGGTAGCCTCGGTCATTCCATTGGCGATGCTTTTTGCTGTGATCATGATGAATATGTTTGGAGTCAGTGGCAACCTCATGAGTCTCGGAGCTTTAGATTTTGGGTTGATTGTCGATGGAGCCGTCATCATCGTGGAAGCTGTAATGCACCAATTAAGACATAGCAAAAACTACCAGGCTGTCAGCAGGTTGACCGGACATCAGATGGATACTGAAGTTAAATATTCAGCAGGAAAAATGATGAATAGTGCCGTTTTCGGTCAAATCATCATCCTTATCGTCTACCTGCCGATATTCACCTTAGAAGGAATAGAAGGTAAAATGTTTATGCCTATGGCTCAGACTGTTGCCTTTGCTCTCTTAGGAGCTTTTATTTTGTCCCTGACATATATACCCATGATGAGTACTTTGGTACTTAGCAAAAAAATCAATCACACGCCCAATCTTTCGGACCGGGTGATGATCAGATTGGAAATCATTTTTCAAAGGTCACTTGAATTTTTTCTGAAAATACCAAAAATAACCATAGGTGGTGTGATGATGATGTTTGTGATCGCGGTATTTGT
Organism: Saprospiraceae bacterium; assembly: GCA_022842725.1. Classification (GTDB taxonomy): domain Bacteria; phylum Bacteroidota; class Bacteroidia; order Chitinophagales; family Saprospiraceae; genus OLB9. The sequence continues at coordinate 82,814 of JALHOZ010000015.1, read as the reverse complement.
TTTATCGCGAATGGGTGGTGAGTTTATTCCTGCTCTTGAAGAAGGCGATTATGCGGTCGACACCAGAGTATTGACAGGAAGTAATCTCAATACCACGGTTGAATTTACCCAAAAGGCGGCGCACATTCTCCTGACGCGATTTCCGGAGGTTGAAAAAGTAGTTACAAAAATCGGAAGTGGTGAAGTTCCTACAGATCCGATGCCTATGGAAGCCAGCGACATGATGGTCATTATGAAACCTAAAAAAGAATGGAAAAACGCCAAAACTTTTGACGAAATGGCTGCCAAAATGAGCAAGGAACTGGAAGATGTTCCCGGGATTACTGCCGGTTTTCAATATCCTGTTCAAATGCGGTTTAATGAACTTATGACCGGAGCCCGCCAGGACGTGGTGTGTAAATTGTTTGGTGAAAATCTGGATACCCTTGCTTTTTACGCCCATAAGATAGGTGAATTGGTTAACACCGTCGAAGGAGCTCAAAACCTCTATGTCGAAGCTGTCACCGGCGTACCACAGGTCATCATCAAATACGACAGAAATGCTATCGCCCGGTATAATGTAAACATTGCCGATGTCAATAAAGCGGTTAATATGGCTTTTGCCGGTCAAAGTACAGGATTGGTGTTTGAAGGTGAAAAAAGATTTGATCTTGTTGTCAGGCTGAAAGCAGAATCAAGACAAAGTCTGGAAGATGCCCAACAGTTGTTGATACCTACTTCCAACGGACAACAAGTTCCTCTTTCAAAACTGGCTGAAGTGGCTATTATGGACGGACCTAATCAGGTACAGCGGGAAGATGCCAAACGAAGGATAGTGGTTGGTTTTAATGTACGCGGACGCGATGTACAAAGTATCGTACATGAATTGCAGGATAAGGTAACCCAAGAGATAGGATTTCCGGCAGGATACTATATCACCTACGGTGGAGCGTTTGAAAATCTCAATCAGGCAAAAAACAGACTGCTCATTGCGGTTCCGGTTTCCTTGATATTGATATTTATCCTCTTATATTTTGCTTTTCAATCGATCAGGCAAGGTTTATTGATTTATTCTGCCATTCCTCTTTCAGCCATTGGAGGTATCTTTTTTCTTGCGTTCAGAGGCATGCCATTTAGTATCAGTGCCGGTGTGGGCTTTATTGCCTTATTCGGGGTAGCTGTTTTGAACGGAATCGTATTGATTGCGGAATTCAACAGGCTCAGGGCAGAAGGATGGAAAGATTTAAGAAGAATTGTCCTCATGGGAACGAAAGTAAGACTCAGACCGGTTTTGATGACTGCATTTGTAGCTTCTTTAGGGTTTTTGCCCATGGCTATCAGCAACGGTGCAGGAGCAGAAGTGCAGCGCCCTCTGGCAACCGTGGTGATCGGCGGACTTTTGGTTGCGACTTTTCTGACCCTTATCGTTCTTCCAATATTGTATATCCTTTTCGAAAAGAAACATATTGAAAAAGAAGATCTTACAGAACTTCCTTACCACCAAAAACAACATTAAAAAAATGAGACCATTTATAAATTATATCACTCTCGCAGCATTTTGTTTATGTCAGGGATTTTTATCAGCTCAGAGCTCTATAAATCTGACTCAGGCTATAGAAATTGCCTTGAATAATAACGCAAAACTTCGGACAGAAACAAAGCTGGTCCAATACCGACAGGCTTTGGTAAATACAGCATACCGATTTGAGCCAACACAAATTAATGCCGAATTGGGTCAGTTTAACAGTACATTTTTTGATACCGGTTTTGGTGTGTCCCAATCATTTTTTCTTCCAAAAGTGTACAAAAAACGTGCAGAAGCCAACAGGTATGAAGTCAAATCCGGTGAAGCCTATGTAAAATTGACTGAAGCCGGGCTCAGGCGGCAATTGGAAGAGTCGTTTTTGGAATACCGTTTTTTAAATCAAAAAGAAAATCTTTTGAGGTATCAGGACAGTTTGTATAGCGGTTTTCTTCAAAAAACCAACATCAGATTGGAAAAAGGAGAATCCGATATACTTGAAAAAACCACCGCAGAGCAACAAAAACTAAACCTTTCGAATCAATTGGCCATGTTGTCAAAAATGAAAGATTATGTTACCATTCATTTGAATTGGTTGCTTAATGACGGAGGGAATTATGTTCCTGAGGTTACTTCGAATGAGCCAACGTACAATATCTTTTATGATTCTACATCAGTTGACAATCATCCTGCTGTATTGGTGACAGAACAAGAGTTGTTATTGGCAAAATCATTGACCCAAGTCGAAAAGACGGCTTTGCTGCCGGAAATTATGTTTGGATACAGAAATGTCAGCATCAGAGGAACAGGAGCTGATAATCAGGTGTACGGAAGCGGTGACAGATTCAGTATTGTTCAGGTTGGTTTTGGTTTGCCGTTGTTTACAAAAGGCATACGATCTTCCATTCAATCGGCAAAAATAATGGAAGACATCAAAACCCATGAGTACAATGCTAAAAAAGGGGAATTATTAACCAAAATTCAACAGCAATATGTGTTGTACAATGAAACCTTACAACAGGTCAGATCATACGAACAAAAGGCCCTGCCCAATGCAAAAACGATACGATCTGTTTCAGATACCCAGTTTTCCAACGGACAAATAAATTACCTGGAATATGTCATGCTTACCCAACAAGCTATTCAAATTGAAAGTGAATATCTCGAATTGAAACGCAATCTCAATTTAATCATCATCGACTTATACTATCTTACCAATCATTAATCATCAAAAACATTACCTGACATGAGGTTACAACATAAAAAATCCATAACCATCGCTCTCCTTGCATGCTTCTTATGGCTTCAGAGCTGCAAAAACAATGAGATCAATACACCTGAAGAAAAAACAACCCCTACAGAGTTGCCCAATCGGGTTGTATTTACAGAAGCACAGTATAACAATGCAAATCTTATGGTTGCAGCACCCAAAAAGATGAAAATCGGACACATCATCACCCTTAACGGAAAAGTGGAAGTGATGCCGGAAAACACCATTTCTGTCAGTAGTCCGATGGCCGGATTTGTCAGACAAATCAAATGGATCCCCGGAATGACTGTCAAAAAAGGAGAAGTTTTGGTTCGGTTGGAAGAAAAAGAATTTATCCAATTGCAACAGGACTATCTTTCGGCAAAAAATGTTTTGGCTTATGCCAAACTGGATTTGGAACGCCAGACAGAACTATCCAAAAATCAGGCTTCAAGTGATAAGGTTTTGCAACAAGCAGAAGAAAAAGTCAAACAAAGTCAGATCCTTGTCACATCTTTGGCTGCAAAACTCAGACTTATCCATATCAACCCGGCCACGTTACATGCTGAAAATATTACTTCTCAGATTGTCATCACTGCACCGGCTACAGGTACGATCACAGAGGTTGCCGTCAATCTCGGAAAATATGTTGAAGCAGGGGAAAATATCATTACCATTATGGGATTTAACGGCTCAAAACTGGTTTTAAAGGCATTCGAAAAAGATTTACCTTTCCTGAAAAAGGGTCAAAAGGTTTTTGCTTATTCCAATGCAGAGCCGGACAAAAAAATAACCGGAAAAATCGATTACATCGTTCGTAACATTGGAGATGAAGGTTTTGCCAACATCATCTGCTCACCGGACAATGCTTCAGAACAACTTTTTCCCGGGTTGTATCTGAATGTTGATATAGAAGCACAAAGTTTGGAAAGTTGGACGGTACCGGAAGATGCCATCATACTTTTTGAAGGCAAAGAATATGTTTTTGTTGAAAAAGAAACCCAAACTTACGAAATGGTAAAAGTTTCAACAGGGCAAAAAGAAAATAAACATATTCAGATCTTAAATGAACAAGACATAAAAGATCAAAAAGTAGTCATAAAAGGTGCTTATACCTTATTGATGAAAATGAAAAATGTAGAGGAATAGAAATTTTAATTCTTTAAAATAAAAAGTTATGAACAAAATCAATAAAAGTGTCCAAACGGAAATCGATGCTTACCATCTATATAAATTATTAGCAGATCATGAAAAGGATCCGGATGTTGCAGAAATATTTTTGCAGATGAGTGAGATCGAAAAAAGTCATGCTTTGGCATTTATGAATAAATATAATATTCAGGCAGAACCTTTTCCTCCACCCTCAGGAAGAGTTAAAATACTCGGTTGGATTGGTAAGGTCATGGGTTATGATTACATTCTGGGTGTTTTGATGGATACGGAAAAAAGTCTGTCGAAAACCGTACTGACAGCCCGGAAAAAACTTAAACCGGAATCTTCTTCAGTTTCAGACACAGCCCATGTCACCATCCTGAAAAACTTGTTGGAAAATCAAACAAAGGTATCGGGTTCAAATCTGGTCAGGTTCGAAAAAAGACACCGCTCTGTCGGAGGAAACGCCTTACGGGCAGCAGTTCTGGGTGGAAATGATGGTTTGGTTTCCAATTTTAGTCTGATCATGGGCATTGCCGGAGCTACCAGTGGTAATGAAGAAGTATTACTGGCAGGTATGGCAGGTTTATTAGCCGGAGCATTGTCCATGGCTTTGGGAGAATGGATTTCGGTAAAAAGTTCTCAGGAATTGTATGAAAATCAAATGAATCTTGAAATGGAAGAACTGGAACTCAATCCTGAAGGCGAAGAAAAAGAGATCGCATTGATTTATATGTCAAAAGGCATTCCACAATCACAAGCAAAAGATATGGCAGCTGAAATCATCCGCGACAAAGACAAAGCACATATGTTATTGGTCAGGGAAGAACTTGGAATCAATAACGAAGAACTTCAGGGCTCTGCTATGGAAGCTGCTGTGACTTCTTTTTTGCTTTTTGCCATTGGTGCAATCATTCCTGTGATACCTTTTATTTTTACATCAGGGTTTAATGCCGTGATCATCAGTACCGTAGTCAGTGCCGCAGGATTATTTATCATAGGTTCTGCCATAACTTTATTTACAGGTAAAAGTATCCTGTATTCGGGTATGAGACAAGTTTTTTTTGGTTTGGCTGCCGCTGCCATTACTTATGGTATTGGAAGTTTAATCGGTGTTCAGGTAGCCGGCTAAAAAATTTAATTCAATATTTTTAATTCATTATTTATAAATCCAATTATTATGAACGACGCACATTTGCATTTAGTTGTTAATCATTTTCCGATTATTGTACCTTTTTTAGGTATTTTGATTCTACTTGTAGGCCTGATTATCAAGTCAGAGCCTGTTATCAAAACCGCTTTTGGGGTTTTTGTTCTCGGTGCTCTGATGACCTTTCCGGCTATGTATACCGGTGAAGGAGCCGAAGAAATAGCCGAAAAATTGCCGGCAGTGACAGATGCTCTCATTGAAGCCCACGAAGAAAAAGCAGAAACTTTAGCAATCATCAACTACCTTTTGGGTTTTGTATCTCTGATAGGTTTTTGGGCTTTTCAAAAACAAAAATCGTTTGCAAATTATATTGCCATCGTTGTTTTGGCGCTTGGTCTGGCAGGACTATATTTTGGTAAAATGACCGGCACGTCAGGTGGAGAAATCAGACATACAGAAATCAGATCAGATTTTTCACTTCCCAACGGAGGTGGAGATGACCATGATGATTAAACATTATATTTTGCTTTTCTATATATATTTTCCGGATTACAATCAAGACGTAATCCGGAAATTTTATACTTAAACAATATATCTACCGTTCCATCTATATGCAATCATACACAGAAACGATCAAACTTATGGGCAACCGGTTTGAGTTTACCGCATGTCATCCCGATCTGCCACTTTGTCGACAAGCGGTTGAAAAAGGTATTGAGGAAGTTCGCAGAATTGAAACATTACTTTCAACTTATCAGGAAAAAAGTTTTACTTCTTTGGTAAATGATATGGCAGGTATATCGCCTGTGGAAGTACCGGAAGAAATGATGCACCTGATGTTGCGAAGTAAAAAAATTTCACAACTTACCTTGGGAGCCTTTGATATAACGTATGGCAGTATTGATAAAAATCTTTGGAATTTTAATACCCAAATGACTTCACTTCCGCATCCGGAATCGGCAAAAGAATCCATCCGACTGGTGAATTTCAGAAATATTATCATTGATGAAAAAAGAAAAACCGTATTCCTGAAAAATAAAGGTATGCGCATTGGTTTTGGTGGAATTGGAAAAGGTTATGCTGCAGATATGGCCAAAAAAGTTATGGTCCAATCCGGCATAACCAATGGTGTGGTCAATGCGTCCGGTGATCTTACTGCCTGGGGCAGACAGGCAAACGGAAAACCCTGGACGATCGGTGTGGCAAATCCCGATATAAAAGAGCAGATCATCGGCAGATTCGAAATCCGGGATGGTTCTGTCGCTACCAGTGGCGATTACGAAAAATATGTCATCATCGACGGAAAAAGATATTCTCACACCATCAATCCTAAGACCGGATTACCTGCCGAAGGATTAAAATCCGTGACCATCATTGCACCTTTTGCCGAATTGTGTGACGCACTGACCACTCCGGTGGTTATCATGGGTGTAGAAGCCGGCTTGCATATGATCAATCAGATTCATGGCGTAGAAGCTGTTATTATTGACAATAATGATACAATCTATTATTCTAAAAATATTAAATTATCCTAAAAATGTTCCTATCAAAAAAGTATCTCAAAACCACCATTTTAAGCATAGTAGCCATCATTGGTTTGGTTTCCTGCTCTTCTTCAAAAAGCATTAATCAATCTTATGTCAACGACGGAGAAATGATCCTGTCTGTCCGAAAAATTGAAAAATCAGAAGTAAGTTTTCAATTGTACCGTGAAGGTGCTTCAGGAGCGACCGGAGGAAAAAGCAGCGGAGGTTGCGGATGCAATTAATAAAATTCAAAATTAAGAAATGCTAAAATTATCGTTACATACTTTGTTTATTTTGTTTTTGAGTTTGCAAGTGTTTTCTCAGACTTTCAAACTTGATTCAACACAAACATTCGGTAAAAAAACCCTGAAGTTTGAAGAAGCTAACATTGTGTCGTCCTATTACCAACAAGATGGTAATCATTCTGCCATAACCGGTGGTATCGGAACTGAAAAACTGACAGACGTTGCCAATGTTATTGATTTTAAACTTTCCTACAACAACGGAAAAGGAAAAAAATATTATTTTGGTGGAGATATAGGCATCGATTATTATACTTCTGCATCGTCAGACAAAATTGACACGCAGGTTTCTTCGGCTTCATCTTCAGATGTCAGGGTATATCCTTCTTTGAATTATAGTGTAGAAAATGAAAAAACAGGTTTTGTCAAAGGCGGAAATCTGGCATTTTCGAATGAATACGATTATTTTTCAGTAGGTGGAGGTTATCATGTAACAAAAACTTCCCGAAACAAAAATACAGAGTTTGGTGCGAGAGCCAATATTTTTCTGGATACCTACCGGCAGATCGTAGCTTCGGAGTTTCGGGCCAACCTGCCTTCACGTCAACAGAGAAAAGGAGAAATCGGCAACGCGGCCAGAAATACTTTTGATCTGTCCATGACCTTATCGCAAATCATTTCGAAAAAATTTCAAATGGCCCTGACAATGGATCTATCCTACCAGAACGGTCTTTTGAGTACACCTTTTCACAGGGTCTATATGAATGATGGCACCCTGCTCAGAGAGACATTGCCGGACAAAAGATTCAAAATTCCTGTAGGTATCAGAGCCAACTATTTTTTAGGTGAAAAAATGATTATCAGGTCATTCTACAGGTATTACATGGATGATTGGGGCATGAGAGCACATACCTTACAACTGGAATTGCCTTACAAAATCTCTTCATTTTATTCTGTCAGTCCGTTTTACAGGTACCATAACCAATCTGCTATCGATTATTTTGCTCCTAAAGATAAAAACGTCGCCGGAAGCACGTTTTACAGTTCTGACTTTGACTTGTCCGGATTTGACAGTCATTTTTACGGTGTTGGTGTCAGATATACTCCTTTTAAAATTGTAGCAGGATTGTTTGCCATCAGCCAGATAGAACTCAGAGGCGGCCTTTACAACAGAAGTGACGGACTGAATGCAGGTATGGTTTCTTTACATCTTCAATGTAAAGGATTTTAATGACAATACTTTTTATAACTTTTCAAATAAAGCAAAATAACGACATGATATTGAATCCATTGTTTCTCAAAAAAAAATTTGAAGGCACCCCAATTTTTATCTTGCCCGTTACACGTGTATGTTTATATGTTTAAATATTTTCCGGCAAAATTTTAAAAATTAGTTTAACCAGATAATGGATATTGTATTTTTAATAAACTTAATTCTTATATTTGGCGGTTTTTCAACGCAATAACTTAAAACACAAAACAAACCAACATGGCCCTTATACATGAACTTGAAAATCAAGGAAATTTTTTATTCAGATACAGAAGTTATTTACCTTTATTACTATTCCCCCCGGCATTTTGGGTGATGGCATACAATCAACAGGAAGATTCATGGTTGTTTTCGACTTCTCAAATCACATCTTTAGAAATAGCGGCCATAGTCATATGTCTTTTTGGACTATTAATCAGGGTATTAACTATCGGATACGCCCCGGCCAATACATCGGGAAGGAATACAGCACAAGGACAAGTGGCTGACACCATCAACACTCAGGGAATGTATAGTATGGTCAGACATCCGCTTTATGTCGGCAATTTTTTTATGTGGTTAGGTATTGCCATTTTAACCGGAGAAGTGTGGTTTATTTTGAGTTTTGTACTGGCGTACTGGTTGTATTACGAAAGAATTATGTTTGCTGAAGAACAATTTCTGATTCGGAAATTCGGCGAAGCCTACACCAAGTGGTCTGCAAATACCCCGGCTTTTATTCCAAAATTGTCCTCATGGAAAAAACCTTCGATTTCTTTTAGTTGGAAAAAAGTATTAAAAAAAGAAAAAAATGGTCTTTTTGCTATTTTTCTGATTGTCCTTATTTTTGATATCTGGCTCAACTATTTGAGAACATCCGATTGGGGTTGTGAAAAACCGATCCTAATATATCTGGCAGTGAGCACAGCCATCATTTATTTTATCCTGAAATTTATCAAATCCAAAACTTTGTGGCTTGATGAAGAAGGAAGATAAGGAGGGAACATTTTAAGGACTTTTTCAGATTCGCTTTAAATCAAATCAGGAGCTGCGATTCAAAATGGTGGTGTGGAAGACGACCGCCAGGTTTGAATGAGACCATAAAGAGTTTTTAAAATTTCACATGACAGTTTTTCCTATAAATCTGTAAGAATTAACTATTTTTCCATCAAGTAAAATAAACTTGACTTGAAGTAGTTATTCCAGTTCAATTTTATCCAGGATAAGCCTGAAAGTTTCCTTCTTTTTATTTCCGATTAAAATCGAGATTTCTTCAAATGAAGAACTGTTGTAATTTGGCAAATCCAAAGTGCGCCCTCTGAAAGAAGGATACAAATCCTTAACCGGGATGGTAATCTTTTGCCATTCTCCCGATGTCTTGAAAGTGATGATATAGGAGTAATAAGACCTTACATTATCTTTTATGCGCAACTGATATTCTTTGCCATCACCTTTGAGTATCAAACTGATCTTATTATCTTGAGTTGTTGATATTTTTTCAAACTGACATCTTATGGATGAAAAACCTCCGTTATTCTCAGTGGTTACATAACCGGAAAATTCGCCATGACCATCGCCATTGATTTCAAAATTTCCGTTGGATCTGCCACCCATCACAACATCATCTACAATACTCCATTCGCTTACGTTTGAATTACGATTAAAATCATAAATAGTTTGAGCTTGCATAGATGGTATGAGTAAAAAAAATAAGTACATAATTTTCATAAAAACAATATTAATGGTTTATCTGAAAATAAAACCATAACAAGGATCCACTTAATATGTTTTATATATACTTTTTGACTTACAATTGATAGATTGTTTTATTTAACGACTCCATAGAAATATCTACTTTCCCAGGATTACTTTTTGTATGGATACTTTATCTCCGGCACGTAGTTGTAAAAGTAAACCTTGCTGGTTTCCGAATGATTCGTTTAATATATAGTGGTGAGCACCTGATGGCATATTTCCTAAGGAATACTCTTTTAATTTTAAACCCGTTATGGTAAAAACGGACAGTGTAACTTCAGATTGTCTTTGAAGCTCGTAAGATATTTGTATGATTTCTGATCCCGGGTTTGGGTATATCATCATTCCCAAGCCGTTTTGGCTTTGCTCATTCAAATCATCTGCAGAGGAAGATTGGTTTTTGAGCAAAAACACTTTAAAAATCCGGTTACTTGCCGTACTTTGAGTCCCTGTATTTGTAAAAAATATATTTGGCGCCGTACTGTTGATTCCTCCGTAAATATAGCCGATGTGGGTGGTATCTGCCTGTAATTCGTCTAATTTAATCACCCCGTTGTCAAAGATTGACAATTGTTGATTGATGATAAATTCAGAACCGGATCCCAATAATCCCGGCATTTCACTTTTTAATTTGTATTCAGACATATTCCCTTCTTTTGTCCTCGTAACCCGGGCTATGGTAGGTACAAAAGGCACTTCGTCGTCTCGTGTGAGTACTCCGTTATCATCATAATATTGCGCTATACCACCAAAAAACAAAGTGTGCATTTGTTGTGAAAAACTACTGTACAAAGGGACGTGGGCACAATGATAATGGTTGTAATATTGGTTAAATTCCGGTTGAACAGCATAACCTATAGTATCAATGTGCACACAATTGAGAAACGGTAAATTTACATCTTTCTGAAAAACTCCTGAAAATGCTGTCAATCCAAATGTTCCGTCGGGCTTTATATGTTGTGCCACATTATAATCTCTTCGGTGAAGGTTTTCTTCATCATAGATTTCGTCTTTGAAGGTCACAGACAAAGTTACTCCATCATCGGTCAAACTAAATTTGCGGATGGCGTTGGTATATTCCTGAAAAAATCCGGGACCAAAAACAGGACCCTGAGGATTATATCTACCTACAAAATTCTGCCCTCCAACGAGATAATAGGTATCATATAGTTTGTGCAGATATCCTCCTGTGACAGCAAACTTTGGATGTTGTATCTGCCTGAAATACGGTACGATATCCTGATTATTTATGACCGCCTGTATCACATTGGGGACATCAACAGCACAAAGATTTGTATAGGTAGTGTGATTATTTGCCGACGCACTGAATCCATATCCACCGATGATATAAAGTCGGTCACCTTCCTGATGAAACTCAGGGTTGGTAGCGCTCAATTGTTCGCGGATGGATGCCGGTAAAACGATATTGTTCGTCCTCCAGTGTTTTTTTTGTACCGGATCGACCACAATGATGTCGGTATTGTGTCCTGCTACATCAAAACTCGCAAAAGGCTGCCTCCTGTGCAAACCGTCCAATCTGCCGCCGATAATCAACCATTTTCCTTCGTGTTGTCCGAAAGCATAAGATTGAACGCCACCCAAACCACTTATTTCTATTGGTTCCAGCAAAACATCTGTTTGTCCGTTTTGAGCGGCGATAAAGATTTGACCGGTGAAAAATAAAATGACAACTAATAAATATTTCAATTCTTTCATTTTTATGTGTTTTGTAAAATATAAAGGCTTTGATTATTATAAAATCAAAACCTTTATATGGTATTTATTTACTACAACTTTCGTGGTTTCCTTTTAAAATGGCATCAAATAAAGTTTGTTCCAAAAACTGTGGTTGATAAGTTTTTCCAAGATTTGACAACTGACCTGTAAATCCGCGAATATGATTTCTGGAACCACAGGTTAACATTTCATACACACTGATCAAATCTGTTATATTGGTTTCCGTGGTAAGTACCATCAAATCATTGATATCCAGATCTTCTATGGTCGCCCCTGCTTCAAAAGCATCCGTCAAAGATAAGTCAACTTTTTGAATCAACTGCAGATAAAGCAATTGCAAATCATCATTTTCAAACTGACCTTGTGCCATATTTTTTACAGGGTTTTCCAGATTGTATTTATCTAATAAACCATCAATGGTATTTTGATGTGTCAACTCGCTGTTGGAAATATTATTAAAAATATTGCTTCCATACTTTTCGTATGCATACCGATACACGTCGTAGGCGAGTTTCTCTTCCTGTCGTGTGAATAAAAGGCCTTGTTTTTCAGACTCTGTAAGTTGATTTACGTTCTGATTGTTGTCTTCTTTATTACAAGAAAATAAAAAGACCAATCCAAAAATACTGAAAATTATTACATTTTTCATGTTGCTATTTTTTATACAATTATTTACAACAGGATTTTTTTTCAAAACCATCATTACCGTTCATTTCACCTTTATTGTGGCAGGACATACCTTCGTTTTGGCCGGCACAGGATTTTTTACCTGATTTTTCACCGGCACAAGCTTTTTTACCACCATTTCCGGAACAGGACTTTCCTTTTTGATCAGATGAACAACATTTTTTGTTTTCATTTTTTCCTACGCAGGCTTTATTGTCGGAACATTTTTCGTGTTGGCCATTGACGATGGTTTCAAACCTGTTTTGACTGATATATTGCGGAGCATATGGTTTTTCATTTCGGTTCAATTGTTTGACAAAAGCGCGCAAATGGTTTCGTGAACCCAGATTCAGGGTTTCATACACTTCTTTAAGATCTTCATTTTTTGTATTTGAAATGAGTTTTTCGAGATCGGCAATGTCCAGATCTTCAATGGTGGCTCCTACTTCAAATGCGTCGGTCAAAGATAGTTTACCTTTATTTACCAAAGAATTATAAAGATTCTGTAAGGTTTGATTACCATATTTTCCTTCTTCGGCAATGTATGGGTCTTTGAGATTATATTTTTGTATCAACCCTTTTACCAGATTACCATGGTAGGTTTCACTTTCTTTTATATTGCTGAATACGTGATGATTCCATGTTTTATACATAACGGAGTACACTTCAAAAGCGAGTTTTTCTTCTTCTCTCATCAACAATAATCCTTCTTTTTCTTCTTCGGTAAGCGGAAGATTATTTTGTGAAACAAAAGCAGAAAACATCAAAAACACACCCAAAAAAACCATAAATGTTATGTGTCTCATAACTGAAAGATTTAAAAATACATGAATCAATATCGATTCATAAGGTATACGCAAGGCTTCCTTTTTTCTTTCAGTTTTTTAAAAATTTATTCAATTTTTTTTTCATCGGCACATTTTCCGGGTGCACCACCCCAGGGTCTGATTTTTTCTGCTGTAAAACCAAAATCACCGGTTTTCTGACCGTTTATTTTGATCTGAACACCGGGTTGGATATCGAGAACGGGAGCAATAAAAGCAGAAGTTGTTTCAATTGTCCAGTTTTGATTTTTCCAATCTTTTAAGCGAATAAATTCATCACCGACTTCTGTAATTTCACCGGATAAAGTTCCTAATTCCGGTTGTGACCAGATGGTAGTTTTTTTCTCAAGCAAACTTTCATACGATTCAATATTGGTTTCAAAAGAATGTTCAAGCCATTTTGCACCGCCTGTGATAAAAAACAAAGTTCCCAGCGTCATACTGATTCCTGTAGTCAGGGACATCCATTTGCCAAAAGTATATTTATATGCTTTGCCGGTGAACAGAACACTGACAACCGATGCAGCCAAAAAAAACAAAAGTGCGGCCAACCACAAAATGGGTAAAAGGACCAATACCGACTCCAGGGTCGAATGTTTAAAATGTTGTATCAGGTCAAATCCATTGACAGAAATGGCATAAAGGATGATTGAAAAAGAGGCACTGCCGGTCAGGATAAACACGAGATAAACCAATCGTTTTATCCATTCTCCTGAGGTAAACATCCATTCCGGTTTAGGCTGGATATTATCATTTTGTATTTTACTGAGAATTTTTTGTACGTTGCTCATATTTGTATCATTTAAATATGGTTTGATCAAATTTTCCCTCAGACAAATCTCTGAAAGATTTTTTAGCTCTGTTGATTCTGGTTGCCACGGTACCTTCCGGAATTTTCAGAATATCAGAGATTTCTTCATAACTTTTGTTTTCGAAAAATTTTAATACCAGTACTTCCCGATATTCAGGTTTTAATAAGGGTAATATTTCTTCGATAATTTTGTATCCGTTGTCTTTTTCAAAATCATAAACCTCATCTGGTGGTAATAAAAACTGAATTTTTTCATTATCAATGTCGACTACATGATCCTTGGCATAGGAAGTTTTTTTTCGCCAATAGCTGATGGTTTCATTATGAATAATACGGAAAATCCAGTTTTCAAGGGTCAGCGAGGTGTCATATGCTTTAATATTTTTCCATATTTTGATAAAACCATCCTGCAATATGTCTTCAGCTTCTTCCTGGCTGCTTTGAGAAATTTTTTGAATGTAATGTAACAGCCGCGTTTCATATCTGATCACCAAACAGGCAAAATACGCAATATCATTAAAGGATGATAAAACGACTTCGCGATCTGAAAGACCGTCACAAAGTTCTGTTTTAAATATTGCCATGTTTACTAAAAACGTACGTACATATTCTCATTACGCAACAAGGTATAAATTCTTTCACTTTTTATCGGTAATTTTTTATTTCAGCCGGACATTATTTTGTTGTAATTGATCCGGAATCCAGACGTCACTTTTCTTCTTGCATTTTTGTAATGATCTTGTTTATTTGTTCGACATGGCGCATCTGATGGTTGATAAAAAAACGAAAAGTATCGCCCAATTTCAGGCGGATCAAACGGGAAAGGGTGGTACCGATTCTGACTTTGTTCAGGCTAACCTGGTTTGCCATTTCCAATGCCTCCAGCAGTTCGGATTGTTGGGCTAAAAAAACGTCCAGAACTTTTTTGTCCAAAAAAGTGTGAATAGGGTTTTTATCTTTAAAAGTATTCATTTTATTCAGTTTCTCTTTGGGCGCCATACTTTTGGCAAAATAATCCCCAAACCAGCCCGGGTGAAATTCTTTTTCGGGAAGAGAAGTTGATTTTTGAATCGCCTTTTTTATTTCCGGAATGTAAAAGGCACCATACAAATTCAGGTGTTGAATACACTCCAGGATATTCCAGGCATTCGGTTCCGGTCTCCGGGTGAGATATTCCGGACTTTTTTCGGAAAGGGTCAAAGCCAGGGCAATACACTTTCGGGTATCAGAAGTGAGAGAAGAAATGAGTTGTGCTGAATTCATGTTGTATCTTATTTGTCGGGGCAAATTTCGTCAATCTTCAGTTGGTAAATCTTGATAAAAATCAAGACTTTTTAACCTGGAAAGTGTCTCAGGACTCATTCTGAGGTAATTGGCGATATATTTGTCCGGAATCTCCTGAAAAAGTCGCGGACTCCTGGCAAAAACGCGTTTAAATCTTTTTTTGGGAGACCGTGTCAGGATATCTGTTTCTCTTTCCATTTGTTGGATGATCAGGTTTTCAAGAATGTTTATCCATATTTTTTGATTCCCTTCCTGCTTAAAATACATTTCCGCCTCTGATTTTGAAATGACTTTTACGACTGATTTTTTTATGGCTTGCATACATATTTCGGAAGGTTTGCCGGTCAAAAAACTATCCAGGGAGACAAGAATATTTCCGGAATACCCAAACCGAAGGATTTGTTCTTCCCCTTCATCGTGCGTAAAAACTTTGATACTGCCTTTTTCAACAAAATAGAGGTTGGTGTCTGTTGATCCGGTAGTTTTCAGAAAATCATTTCTTTTAAGTATGATGGTTTTTCCGGACTGCGAAAAAAGATCAGTCATAGAGGATTTGTTGATGTTTTGTGTTATTTAATGTTGTACTTGAGGAATAACTCTGCATTAAGTATCTGAGTATTTAACATATCAAATGCCAAAAATACTCAAATTTTAAAACGGTTTTTCAAAATTTTGGATTTGTATTTTCATGTCACAAAAATAAAGATTCTAACTTAAAACATGGATATAGTTAAGGTGTGTTGTCCTTTTTACACAAAAAAAATGAAAAGATTTTTTAAAAAAAATCTTACATTTGTCAAATCAACAAAATGGTGACTCATGAAGGTATTGCCCAACCTATCTGCTATAACTATTAAAAATATAAATATTTTTTATGGTTTTTTATATGTGTGGGTATCCTTATGTTCACTTCCCATACAGGTCTATGGTCAGGAAAAAGATATAAGCAGAATTTTATGGTCAGCAAACTGGAGCCATGATCAATCCTGTTTTGTTATTGGCGGTGTTGACGGTAAAATCAGGATTTTTAGCGGCAAAACCTTCGAATTGATCCGGGTGATTGACAATCATAAAGCCATTCAAAGGATGAGTTGGCATCCCGAACGAAATCTTTTGGCTGTTGCCGCTGTAGAAGACGGATCAAAATTGATTGATATCGATAAAGATACGATCATTTTTTTGCAAGGCATGAACTCAAATGGTTCGAGAGCTATTGACTGGAGCTTCAACGGAGATATGTTGGCTTATGCAGATTATGAAGGGGTGATTACTCTTTGGAATCAACAAGGAAAATTCATTCGGTCTGTAACCAAAGAAAACACCATAAGCAATGTAGCGATAGATTGGCATCCTTCGAAAAATGAATTTATTGTTTTGAGTGAATGTGTCAGGATATATGATGCTGAAGGAAATCTTTTGCAAAAATTTGAACACAGAAAAGAAGATGTTCTGCTGCTTTGTGTACAATGGCATCCATCGGGAGACTTTTTTGTGATCGGAGATTATGGTGATGTTAATAATAAGTTTAAACCTTTACTTCAATTTTGGAATTCAGATGGAAGCTTTTTATCAGAACAAAACATCAGCAAGTCAGAATATAGAAATATGAGCTGGTCAAAACGTGGAAATAGACTTGCCACCGCCAGTGATGCTTTGAGAATTTGGAGTAAAAAAGGGAAACTCATTGCTGAAGGAAAATCTCCTGACAATTTGTGGGGTGTGGATTGGAGCCCTGATGGAAAATATATCGTTACCTCAAGTTTTGAAGGTCATGTAAAAATTTGGGACAAGAAGGCAAGGCTAATCAAAGACATAAAGTCATTATGATCCATCTTAATTCGGCCGGTAATTTTTGTATTCATTACATAAAATCAGCTTTTAAAAATCCGGATCTTTTTCTTAGCAAATCCAATGTAATATTATACTTCAGGATAAAATTTTGATTTCCGGAGACAGGACGTAATTCTCCCCAGGAGGTTGAGATATCGGTAAAAAAATTTTCATTCCAGACAAAAAATAAATCATGTCCGTCCTTAAAATTATATCTGAATCTGAAATTGTTGAATACTTGTCGGTTGACACTATTATACTGAACGACATAATTCACTGAAAGATGGAGATTGAGTGCATAATTTATTCTCAGGCGCCCTATATGAATGGTTTCATTACTCGTGGCAAAATTCAGATGATTAATACTGTAAACTCCTTGTAACTCCCAATGTTTTCCAAGATTCCAAATAGGGTTGTAAGAGATATTAATCCTTTGTCCGTCAAAAAAACTACCTGCAGACACACTGAAAAAATTTCTGAATGTCCTGGCCCGTGGCTCCAGATAATCAAATGACACCTGAGCAAAATGATATTTACCTTCCGCCACTTTTGTAGTATTACTGAATTCCAATGGAAAATAAAGATATTCATAATTATAGGTAGCCCTCCATGAAAATTCAACGCCATTAAACCTACTCAATCTGAGATTGGATGATAAAGCAATACTTTCCCAAAGATTATTGGAAGCACTGCGATACGTGTCAAAATCCAAAAACCTCCATAAAATGTATTGATATTTATTGTTCTTGTTTTTGGCAAATCTGCCCCAACTGACATTACCTTTCAGTTGATGGAAATCTGACCTGTCCAAAAATCCGGACATAGGGTTAAAATCCCTGCCTGAATAAGTATAAGCCATTTCGCCAAAAAAACCATCAGTTTTTCGCAGTTCGTATCTCATATTAAATCTTGTAGCTGCAGTTTTGAAAGGTTGATTGCTATCGATGGTATTTGCCAATGCACCGACAAAATAATGATCACCGGAAGGATTGATAAATACATCCAAACCGATTCCTGTATTGGATTTGTTTCCAATCCAACGATTGGTGGACATAAAACCAAAAAAGGATTGCTGATTATAAAACTTACGGCGCATTCTCAAAACAGTAAAATTTTCACTTCCTCTTAATAACAATCCATCACTATCCTTTAACTCAGCGGTCTGCATACTCAGAAAGCCGATATCTGTTTTTGCATTAAGTTTACCTGTCAATCTTGCACCGCCGTAAACAGGCGTTAACTGTCCGTCATTAATACCTATCCTTCTGCTGTAAAACATCTGGGTCTGACCACCTAATGTAAAGTCGAACAATCCTGCTGCTTCCTGAAAAAACTGTCGTTTTTCCGGAAAAAAAAGAGAAAACCGGGTAAGGTTGAGTAATTGGTCATCTGCTTCAACCTGCGCAAAATCCGGATTCAATGACAAATCTAATGTTAAATAAGGATTTATACCAACCTTCATATCCAAACCTGATTGAAATGCCAGATCTTCCTTTTTTACAATTCTTTTTTGTTCTGAGTCGGCAATAATTACTCTGTTTGCAGAAGTTGTCAGGTATGGTGTTGCCAAAAATAATTTACGTGGTTTGATGTCTGTCAATACTACCGGTCTTTTTACCGAAGGTTTGCTAATACCATCGAGAATATTTTGCGGTATAGCCGGATAGATGTGCATCTCCTGAGGATTTTGTATAACGCGGGCCGCACTTATACCGGAAATAACCTGACCCTGCTTGTTTTTCCTGAACCTGAGGTTGTACATAGGAATCTTCAGTTCAAAAAACCATCCTTTATCATTGACCACAGAACGGGCATCCCAAAACATATTAAAATCCTGATTAAAAGCAGACGAACCTAAATTTACCCCATCATTGCCTATGGCTGCATCATAGCGGCTTCCCATAGGGTAAACAGAAAAAACCAATGCATTCTGTTTGTCAAAAGTATTGTCAATATGAAAGGTCATCCAATCATCACCACGCCATCCGTCACGAACCAGATTCCTGATCACCAACGAAGAACTATCTTTTGTAAAACATCTCCCTGCAATGTAGAAACACTCATCATCATAAGTCAAAAGCATCTCTGTTTTTTCAGAGGGGTCCCCGCCCCAAACGGGCCTGAAAGTTGTAAACTTCATTTTATAGGCATGTTCCCAAAATGACTCGTCACTTAAGCCATCAAATGTTAGGGGACCTTTAATTTTTTCTATATATGTAGTGTCCTTCAGGTAATCAAGGTCTTGGCCAAAAGAAACATCAACAAATAAAAAAAACGATACTAACAGGATAAATTGCCTCATAAACAAAAAAAGATTCCAAAGAATAATAGTCTTCTTTATAAATTGTTCAATAATTCCGCTAATGTTCAGCGTTGAAGAAACAAATTGTGATGTTCAAATTTTTTTTAATATATAAGGGTATGCTGAAAAACACAAAAGATGTTAATAAATAAAGATGTTATCTTACCCGAATCAATTTTATTTATTACAAAACCAAACCATCTAAAATTCAATTAAATGAACTCCAATGACATGGGTTTATTTGCTTTTACTTCTTCTGAAAAACCCTGATATAATCGACCGTCATCCTTTGCGGAAATTGGGTCGATGCATCCGGATTGCCGGGCCAGTTTCCACCGACAGCAATATTAAAGATGAAGAAAAAATCCTGATTAAACGGATAACTGTACCCTGCTGTATTGGCAGGTGTCAGGGTATGAACGAGCTTATTATCGAGATACCAGTTAATCCGATTATTTTCCCAAATGATTGAAAATACGTGAAATTTGTCAGAAAAATCTCCTGAATCCAACGTTGTTGACTTGGAAGAATTGATACTGAATGATTGTCCCTGATTGCCCCAATGTGCCGTACAATGCAGCTTATTAGGCTCATGACCGACTATTTCCATAATATCTATTTCGCCGCAAGCAGGCCAACCCACTTGTTGAATATTCGATCCAAGCATCCACAAAGCCGGCCATATTCCTCTTCCTTTAGGCAGTTTGGCACGGATATCAATTCTACCGAACAAAAACTCCTTTTTACCTTTGGTTATCATTCTGGCAGAAGTGTATTGACCATTGTTTTCTCTTCTGGCTTCAATGACCAGTTTTCCTTGGGTCAGATATGAATTTTGGGGAGATGCAGTATAATTCTGCAATTCATTGTTTCCCCATCCTGATGCACCGAGCTCATGTGTCCATGCTGTCAGATCAATATTTGTTCCTTCAAATTCATCAGCCCAGACTTTATCAAATCCGGCATAATTATCAGGACTGATAAATCCATCTTCCGTTTCTTCGACAAAAGTGTCATCATTCCGGAGGGTAACACTTATTTTTTCGCGGACAGCAACGGCATTTTTAACATTAGAAAGAACGATATAAAAAACTTCATCTTCTTCTCTTAAGGTATCTCCTACCACTTCAACCGTAAAAACTGCATTGCGCTGACCAGCCGGTATGGTGATGTTGCCCTGAGTCTTTTTGTAATCCTCACCTTCTTTGGCAGAAAAAGCTTCGGTTACGTAATCAAAAGTTACATCCAGATCTGATGTCGTTGAAAGCCTGGCATTGAGCGTAAACAAAGAGGTACCTGCATTACCTTCAAACCTGACCACATCACTGACATCAAGTTGTTTACCAACCGGATTTTCATCTACGGGTCCGCTTCCTTCATCACATGAAAAAATAAACGCTGAAATCAAAAAAACGGTAACATATTTTAATCTGTACATAAAACTACATTTTTGATGAAGGTAATTGATATACCCGAACATAATCAACGACCATTTGTTGTGGCCAAATATTCATATCGACACCTTTTTTTTCGCCCCAGTTACCTCCTGCTGCAACATTCAGCAGCAAATGAAAGGGTTGGTCAAAAGGCCATTCTTTGTTGGTTTTGTTTTCATTTGTGAATGTAAAATACAAAAAGTCATCCACAAAAAAATCAATTTTATTTTCATTCCATTCAATACTGTATACATGAAAGGATTTTTCACAATCTCCTGCATACAAGGCACCACCTTTTTGTGTGCCGATGATATGATTGTAAGATGTCGTATGAACGGTGCCGAATATCGAATCCGGTTCATAACCTACATGTTCCATAATGTCAATTTCGCCGCTTTTTGGCCAACCTCCGTAGACTGATTGTGTCGGCAACATCCAGATAGCCGGCCATGTTCCGCGACCCGTTGGAAGTTTAGCTCTGACTTCTATTTTCCCGTACGTCCAATCTCCTTTCCCTTTGGTTTTGAGCCGGGCAGACGTAAATTCGCGAGAACCTTTGTTTTCTTTTCTGGCAGTTATAAAAAGATATCCGTTCCGGACATACACATTGGAAGAGTCCGATGTGTAATATTGCAATTCCTGATTGCCCCATTGACATACCGTCGGACAACCGTCACCCAGATCATACACCCACTTTGTTCCATCGGGTTTTCCTTTTTCTGAAAATTCATCCGACCAAACCAATTGGTAGGTTTGATCGGATGATTGTTGAGCCTTTACAAAATCAAAACTATATAAAACAGCCAAAATGATATATGTTTCGGGCAAAAATTTCATTATTTAGACACCAATTGAAACCTCCAGATTCCCGGGCCAAAATTGACAAATATCTCCAGAAAATCTTCGTTGGCTCTTGTTTCCATTTTTGAAATGGTATACGTTATGGAACTTACCGGAAGTTTTACCTCTGCTCCATTGGTAGCTTTGGGCAATCCGATAAAAGCTCCCAAACCATTTACAGAAAGTGTATTGACCCCACCTTCAGTCAACACTGTGTAACTATGTGTTCCTGAAGCCCAGGGTTTTACATTATCAGCCAGAAGATTTTCATCAACACACTGAAACGGAAATCCCATATAATCTTCTGCCCACAAGTCCCCTTTGGTATCATAGATCATTTTCAGATCATCGGTAAATGTCCACTCATCATTCCATGCACAAGGTCTTACATCGATTTCCATGACTTGATTTTGCCACCAGGTTTGGCTGCCATCTGCTGGTCCTACCCAAAGGGCGCCGGCATCAGGATTCAGTTTCCAGACTTTTTGACCACAATCAGACAAAAATTCCAAAACTTCATTGTCTTCACAATTGATTGGTGCATCTTCAGGCACAGTAATGGTTTTTTCCACCTTTTTGTGTCCTCCTGCATTGGCTACCGTCAATATGACGACATAATCTCCTTTTTTCTGGTAAAAAGCACTGACTTTAGCGCCCGACTTTTTGGTTCCGTTTCCAAAATCCCAGTTATAAATAAATGCTCCTGGCGTTGTATTTTCCAAAATATAGGTATTTGGATTTTCAGCGTCAGCCGTGATACTGAAATCAGCATTGGCAGGAACTTCACCCAAGGCGATCTTATCGTCCGTATCAGGCTCACATGCCATAAATCCAGTTACCATCATGATGGCAATAAAAACATATCTAAACTTTATCATGATTTATTTTTTAATTGATGAATAAAGACTAATAATTATTGTTTTGTTTGATCACGCCATTAGAAATATCGATTTCAACCTGAGGAAGGGGCAAAACTTCATTTTTATTTGCTGTGAATCCCAAAGGTCCCAAAAATTCTACTGCTCTGCCGCTTCTGACCAAATCAAAAAACCGATGACCTTCTGTGGCCAATTCCATTCTTCGTTCTCTGTAGATAGCATCCAATAAGGCAGTTCCACTGCTGTTGAGCGGTTGCAATCCAACTCTTGAACGCACACGGTTTGTTAATGTTCTGGCTCTGGCATCATTTCCTGAAAGGGCATGAGCTTCCGCACACATCAATAAAACATCTGCATATCTGATGACCTTTTCATTCATTCTCCAATTGAGTGCAGGCTCTCCGTCCCCTGCTCTGAGACTTTCGATCGGACAATATTTCCGGATGAAATAATCGGTATTCTGATAACCTGTTGAATAGCTGGCTCCTGAAGCTGTTAAAGCCTTTCCATCGATGATGGTGTGGGCAAATCTCGGATCGTTTTTCATAAACTCTACCAATGATTCTGACACCGGACAAAAGCCCCAACCTGCTGCGAAAATTGATCCTGCTGTTCCTGAAGGAATAAAATCACGCATTCCGAAAAACTGAATGTTATAATTTCCTTCCGTTTCGCCGTTTCCAAAATTGCCATAACCACCTCTTTGGTTTTCAGAATGATTGATTTCAAAAATGGATTCAACGCCCCATTCATTGGCAGGATTAAATATCTGTCCGTAATCGGTTTCCAATGCATACAGACCTGAGGAAATAACTTCTTCCAATAAGGTGGCCGCTTCTGCCATTCTTGCGGGATCGTTCTGATACAAAATCACTTTCCCCAACAATGAAGTCACAGCTCCGAGGGTAACCCTTCCGGTCTCTGATAAAGGAACACTTGTCGGCAAATCAAAGGTATTGTAAGCATCCCTGAGGTCAGCTTCAATCTGAGCATAAACTTCTGCGGATGTGACTTGTTTTTGAGCATTGATGCCATCCGGATTGATTCTTTCCAGTGTAAGAACCGGTCTTCCGAACAATCTCACCAATTCGAAATAATAATATGCTCTCAAAAATTTAACTTCTGCTGTTGCTCTGTTGATAAATGGTTTTTTAATATTTTCTGAAGCACCTGCCAGTTTTTCCAAAACAAGATTGGCTCTGGCGATACCTGCATAATATTTGCTCCAAATTCCGGCTTGAGGTCCCAAGCTGGGCGTAACGGTAAAATTGTCCATGGCAACCCATGATGGTTGGTCAGACGCATCACTTCCTCCGGCCAGGCAATCATCAGATGCCGCATTCATGAGTCCGAGCTGCATAGTCCAGCCATTTCGTCCGCCCCATTGAAGCACGTCGTAAACTGAAACAATTCCCTGATACAATTCTTCTTCTGTTCTGTAAAAATTGGTTTCAAGAGCTGTTCCTTTGGGCTCCAGGGTCAAAAAGTCGTCGTTGCACGAAAAGGTACTGAAAACGACCAAAATAAAAGCTATAATATATGTACGTTTCATTTTTTAATATTTGAATTGATTTACAAAAAGGTCACATTAACACCAAAAATGAAAGACCTTGCCTGAGGGTAAATTCCTCTGTCGACACCATTACCGGCACCGATTTCAGGATCAAAACCACTATATTTGGTAAACGTCAGCGCATTGTTGATCGTTCCGTAAAATCTGGTTTTTCCTAAAGAAAGAACTTTTGCCCATTTTTCCGGTAACGTATAACCCAACTGAATGTTTTTAATTCTGAAAAAAGCTCCTGATTCTACATAAAAATCAGAACTACGGCTGAAATTCATATTCGGATCATTCATGACCAAACGCGGATAATGTTGTGAAGTTCCTTCTCCGGTCCATCTTCCCAATGCATCAGCTGTAAGATTTGCCATTTGCAGGTCAAAACGTCGGGTTGCTCGGTACACATCATTGCCAAATACGCCTTGTCCGAAAATGTTCAGGTCAAAATTTTTGTAATCAACCCTCAAATTGGTTCCGTATGTCCATTCCGGCGTAGGATCTCCGATGTTGGTTCTGTCATCCGCATCAATGACACCGTCGCCATTGTGGTCTACAAAACGAATATCTCCCGGTGCTGCATTCGGCTGCAGTTTCTGTCCGTCTGCATTGGTATAAGCATCAACCTCTGCCTGATTCTGAAACAAACCATTAGATTTATATCCGAAAAAATATCCTACCGGCTGACCTACAGAAGTCCGTGTGATCTCAAGTCCCTGCGGTGAAAAAAATTGCCCCGGATTGAAATCCCGATCCGGAGCAATAAAAGTCACGATATTATCATTGTAGGAAATATTTCCTGAAAAATCAAAATTCCAGCCATTAACACTTTTACTGTAACCCAATTCGAGCTCGAATCCTTCATTTTCAATTTTACCGATGTTGCCGATAGGTGATTGAAAACCAACAAAATCAGGAATTCTGAACGTTTGCAGGATACCGTCTGTTTTTTTCAAAAAGTATTCAGCTGTCAGCTTTACATTTTTGAATAAAACCATGTCCAAACCAATATTCAACTGACTGGTTTCTTCCCATCTCAGGTCAGGATTGGCAAGAATCAGTGGTGTGGCACCGATGGTCAGATTGTTGTCAGCACCAAAAGTGTAATTACTTCCTGTGGTCACCGTCGGAATAAACAGGAAATCACCGATTCTGTCGTTTCCGTTGAGACCCCACGAAGCACGAAGTTTGAGGAAATTGATGTTTTTGTTTGTAGGAATAAAAGATTCTTCAGAAATCACCCAACCTGCTGAAACAGAAGGAAAAGTTCCATAGAGGTTATTTTTACCGAATTTTGAAGAACCATCTCTTCTCAATACACCTGAGATGATATATTTTTCTTTGTAATTATAATTTAATCTCGAATACGTGGAAGCAACTCTTGAATCGTATTCAAATCCGTAGAAAGCCTGTGTTTCGACAGGTGTTGCAAACAATAAAGAAGCGTCTTCAATATTGTCCACCGGAATGTTTGAAATTGTACCTCCGATACCTTCACCGAAAGCCCGGTCTCTGGAAGCACCAATCAAAAAAGTAACATCGTGGTCTCCGAATCTGTTTTGATAAATCAACTGATTTTCAATGATCCAGTGAAGTCCTTTGTTTTGGGTTCTGTTGAATCGGGTGATATCATTTCTGTTGGCTGCATTCAGGTAAAAAATTGGGGTAAAATTCCTTCCGCCATAAAATGCCAGGTCACCACCTGCGCTTGCCCGGTATTTTAATCCTTTAAAAATTTCAAATTCACCAAATACGTTGGAGACAACTTTATCACTCCAGCCGTTGCCTTGTTGGACCTTTAAAGCTGCTACAGGATTTAAGATTTCTGAAGTCACATAATTGGAAATACCAAAAACACCGTTTTCATCTCTTACAACCGGAAAATTTGTAAATACGGTAGAATTGAGAACATCGGGATTGGTTTCATACAATGGTGTGATCGGATCAAGGTTGACTGCACGACCTAACGGTGAACCAAATTCCGTATTTTCAGCAATGCCCTGGCCATCCACACGGGTATAAGCTACGGTATTTCCGAAAGTAAATCTTTTAGAAACTTTATGTTCTGAGTTAAAACGCGCTGTATATCTTTTGTAATTGGATTGAGCCGCAGAAACGATTCCATCCTGATCCAACAAGGCAAATGAAGCAAAATAGGTGGATTTTTCATTACCCCCGGATATACTTAATTCATGTTGTTGAATCGGTGCATCATATCTGAATACCGCATCCTGCCAGTCTGTGCCCGCACCAAAAGAGCGCGGATTGTCAAAAATAACACCCTGACCGGCTGCCAGACTTGCTTCATTCATCAAAGTGGCATATTCTGTGGCATCCAATAAAGCCAGCTTCCTCCAGGGTCTTTGTGTCCCGTAGAAGCCGCTGTAATTGACCTTCATACCTCCTTTTTTTCCTTTTTTGGTCGTAACGAGAATAACCCCGTTGGCACCTCTTGTTCCGTATATAGAGGCAGATGCAGCATCTTTTAATACTTCGATGGATTCGATGTCTCCCTGATTAAGGTAATCGATACCACCGCTGATGATGATACCATCCACCACGTATAAAGGGTCAGAATTACCCAATGTGGTTGTTCCTCTTACCCGGACTACGGCTGCAGATCCCGGTTGTCCTGAGTTTTGGGTTACCCTTACTCCGGAAGTTCTGCCTTGTAAAGCACTTTCCAATCGGGCCACCTGCATATCTTCGAGGTCTTCGCTTTTTAGTTTTGATATCGCTCCTGTGACAACGGATTTTTTTTGCACCCCGTAACCTACTACCACTATTTCATCCAAAAAAGCAGCAGATGTATTCATTGATATCATACATTCTGTCTGGTTATTGACCAACCATTCTGTGTCCTGATAACCGATATAAGAAAATACCAGTGTTGCATTCTGTGTTGTAAGTGCCAATTCAAATTTGCCGTCTATATCGGTGATGGTACCGTTGGAAGTACCTTTTTCTACTACATTAACCCCGATCAGTGCTTCATTGTTGGCACCGTCTTTAACGAGTCCTGTTATGGTTTGAAGGAAAGCTGTCAGCGGAAGCAATAACATCCCCGCCAATAAAATCCATTTATTCATTGGTTTTGTTTTTAGTAAAGTGAAAAGAAAAATCTATCGACCAAAAAAAACTTTGGTCGATAGATAGTTGTGCGGGTTGTTATTTGACAAATTTTCTTGTTGCCTGACGTCCGTCATTTGTGAGGATGGATACAAAATACATTCCCTGAGTCATATCCAATACATCAAGGGTTTTAGCATTTTGACCCAAACCGGCAGCATATGTTTTTACCCTTTGACCCTGAAGATTCAAAATGGTAATTTCTTTTACATCCAGATTTGTCCATCTGACATTGATATACTGGTCAGCTAAGGTTGGAGCTACATCCCACATATCATCAGCGATAGCATCTTTCACTGAAGAAACTATTTCACAGGTTCCGAAACGATACACAGCCAATGTTGTATCCTGTGTTCCCATTACCAAAAGTCTGTTGGTAAACTGACCGGAAGGGTCTGTAATGGTACAAGGAGAACCATTTTCTAAAGTTTCCCAATCTTCACCATTGATAAATTTATATTCAACATTACCTTCAGGTAATTCCATGGTGTATTCATAAATGCCATCTCCGTTTGCGTCTGACATCGGAGTTGCTGTAGGTGACCAGTTGTTGATCAGTTGACCTGCTATATATACATTACCTGTGACTGTCTGATTTTTCATATCAACCCTGAAAGTTGCTTTTCCTTTCGGAGAAGAAGGGCCGCAATCTGTATTGTCTGTACATTCGCCGTAACAAGTGTTGATGGTAACATTTCCGGTAACGGCCTCTAAAAATCTGTCATTAAAATTTTCAGGTCTCGCACAAGGCTGTCCTCCAATAACTTCTTTACAAGAAAAATCAGGGCAATTACCATTTGTAAATGTATAATAGGTAGAATATCCTTTTCCTCTTCTTATAGAAATGGTATATACATTATCACCATCAGCATCGACCATTTCATATCTTCCTCCCGGTGCACCAAATTGTGCTCCTCCCGCAAGATATACTCCGGATGTATCCGGAACGTTTTGTCCGCCTATACCCAGATTAAACGTAATCAATACCTCATCACCACATGCATAACAAGAGTTAAAACATACCGGACCATAAGTATCTTCACCACTTACCAGGAGACTTCTGTTAAAAAATTGTCCTGACGGATCTACTGTAACACATTCATCAGTGATGCGAAATTGTTCTTGTCCTGTCCAATTGTCAAGGGTAAACTTAAATTCATAAGCACCGTTGTCCAAAAGAACTTCACCTTCCCAGATACCGTCACCGTTTGCGTCAGACAAAGGATTGCTGTCGCCTGACCAGTTATTAAATGTTCCACTTACATAAACGGTGGTAAATGAACCACTGTATCCATTCATATCAACCTGGAAAGCTACCGGTTTAGGTGCACCTTCTTCTGCCTGAACCAATACAAAATTGTCTATATAATACGTTTCATCTTCTGTTCCTCCCGGAGTTCCGAAATCAGGGAAAATAACCAATCCCGGGAATACTTTTCCTGTGCCGGGTGTCATATTACCTTCAAAAGAAGGTACAGACAAGTCAAAACAAAGGGTTTCCCATTCATTAACTTTGGTATTGGCGATCGTATTGATATAATTATCAGGATCGTTTCCGCCATTTTTCTCGAGCTTAAGCGTCAGATTGCCGATATGATCCATCCAGACATCCACACAAACATGTGTTACGATATTTCCGTCAATAGGAGTTTTGATCGGAGGATTGGCAAAACCACCTGCCCATGTTTGTGCGTTGGCAGCTTTGATGTATTGAATTACTTTAGCCGAAGTATTAACGCCTGACGCGTCAGGATTGTCAATAACTGTCGTCTTTTGAGGCTCCAGACTACTTCCGAAATATTGAAAATCTGTACCTGTTTCTGTTGTTTCGAAATCAAGTAAAACAACTTTTTTGGGTTCTTTTGCAAATGACAAAAAATTATCGAAATAATATGTCACATCTTCCGTATACACAGTATTGAAGTCTGGGAAGATCACAAATCCGGGAAATATTTTGCCCGTGCCCGGCGTCATATTTCCTTCCAAAGAGTTGAGTGACAAATCAAAACAAAGGGTTTCCCACTCATTGATTTTGGTATTTGCTACGGTCTGCAAATAATTGTCAGGGTCAGAACCACCATTTTTTTCCAATTTTAATGAAAAATTACCAATTCTGTCCATGTGAACATCCACACAAATTTTACCAATGACATTGGCATCAATCGGTGTTGCAATCGCCGGGTTGGCAAAAGCTCCGGCCCATGTCTGTGAGTTTGCAGCCTTTACATATTTCATGACTTTTGTTGATGGATTCCCTACCGTATTGGGATTATCCTCAACTGTTGTCAGTTGTGGCTCCAGACTACTTCCAAAATATTGGAAAGTCAGAGACGTTTGCGCTGTTTCAAAATCTGCGATCACATTTTGAGAAAACAACGATGTCATAAGACAAGTAAAAAATAAAGTGTACATGAATCTGATCATATCAAATGTTTTTGTTTATAAGGTAATGGTTAAATGAACATGACCCCAAAGGCCACTTAAGAAAGGTCAAAGCTACATTATTATCAAATTGTTAACAATAATTTAACTACATCAATACTACATCACGTTAAAATATTTCATCATCAGGAGTTACTGCAACCTTTTACGAATATGTTCCGGTAGGTTTACCAAAAAAAATCCTTACAAGCCACAAGTCAAATATTTTCAATACGTTAGGTTGTATATTACAACGGTGATATTGGGATTGCTACTTCATTTTGTGATTTGGACCTGAAAAATGATAGACTACATCTTTTTATCGGGGATATAAAAAATGAGAATTTGATAAAATCAGTTCATGGGTATATACACAATACAAAAAATCTTTTTAGGAGCGAAAATCAGTTTACAAAAATTACAATATAGGCCAACCATCAAAATACATTGATACCATCCATAAGGTTTATCATGAATGTTTTAAGTTTCCTGAGTAATGAAATAAGATACAAAAACTCAATTTTCAAAATCCTCTGAAGGTATTTGCAGTGGCTGAAGGAATATTAACTATTTACAAATGAACCCGAATCTGGTTGCAGATAACGCTCATCTCGCAACACTATAAATCAAAAAACATACTGTTAAAAGCCATTATCACACGCTTCATGTTGAATCATTTTCAACATTTGCCAGACAACGCTACCTTTGAGGCATATTTAATAAATCATGAAGTTTTTTCCGGTCATTTTTTTTTCGTTTTTCGTTTTACAGCTTCCTGCCCTGTCTCAGATAGCACATTCAAAAAATGAAACAACAGATACCACAGTCCCGAAACATATCATTCAATCCATTGAAGGATTTTTGACATGGTATAAAGACAATTATTTCCGGTTGTACCAATACAGCCTGACCTACACAGATGATTCCGGGCATTATCAGGTTGATACTAACCATTGTAAACAATTTTTGAAAGAATTAAAAAGTTCGGGGTTAATCTCCGATGAATACGTTCGGCTATGGAAAAAGTACTTTGATGACCAGGCCAAAAATTTTAAAATCAACATCCAAAATGAAGGACCTCCGGAAGGTTTTGACATGGATTTGGTTCTTCTCACGCAGGAACCCGAAGAAGTACTTAACCATATAACCACCCTTCGTTATGAAATTTTTGATATGGATGACCAATCAGCCGTTGTAATCGTTCATACCCGATGGGAAGAATGGAAATACATTATCGAATTGAGCAACATTGACGGACATTGGCTGATCGATTATATTTCACTTAAAGAACCGGATTAAGGTTTTCAAAAAATGAAAAATTTAGATATTCATACAATAAATCACTTTTGCCTGGAGAGTTTCCGGGCAAATCAAACGCTAAAAACCTAAAATATGAAGGTACTTCAAACCATTCTTTCTCTTATGTATGGTGGTGCTACACTATATACCGGCTATATGGCTATCATGCATCTGTTTGTATATTTTGCAAACACACGTTTAGGACATGAAGAATCTTTTCGTCTTCCTATGATCTATCTCATTTGTGCTGTTGTGTTTGGCACCGTGACATTCATAGGTTATAAACTTGGGACCGGCTCATCTGTACACTTTATTTTTAAAGCCTTGTTTTTTTTGCCTGTGACAGCTATATTACTGTATGTATTGTGGGCTATTTTGCTGGTGATTTCTTCAGGTGGTAAATGGAATTAAAAACAAAAATAATGGAAAATTTATCTAAATGGTTTTATTACCTTGCAACAGGAATCAGCATCCTCATTGCACTGTTTTATTTTTTCAACTTTTTTTATAATCTGTTTGACCCTTATAAAAAAACCTCTGAAGCTATGATATTTCTGGCCGGAAGTATTATCATGGGTTGTGGTTTTTATTTATCCTACAGATTTGGATTTGTTCCGGAACAATTTTGGATAGCTGTGGGTATCCTGTTCGGTACGTTTGTCCTTTCTGTCATATGGATATTTATAGGATTGTTCTTTTTTAACGGACCGATACATTGGCAGTAAAATTTGAATGGATGCGATATACCGGTGAACCAAAAAGGTTGTATGATTTTATGGACAATTTTACGGTGGAGTGTTCACATTGTGAGGGTAAAGCAGAAGTACAACTGCCACATTTTTTAGATTATAAAAATGCACAATGGAATTGTCCTTCCTGTTTTTTTTCTGAAAAAATGAGTAGTTTGATCAGGTATGTGTATTCCGGTAAAGCAAAATGTTCGGAATGTCTAAATTGGTTGGATCTTGGAACAGAACCTTTCAAAAAGATTCCGAAATATACAAATATCAGATGTTCATCTTGTGACACCATCAACAAAGTGCGCGAAAATCTGACCAAAATATATCAGAAATATCAGACAAGCCGGATATCTGACCCAGCCTTTGGTCTGCCCCTTTGGTATACTGATGAAGTAAAAGGCGAAGAAATTTGGGCATTCAATCTACAACATTTGCTGGAAATCAAGGATTATGTAGGATCTAAACTGCGGGAAAGAAGTACAGACCGGTTTAAAATGACCATGGTCGAAAAACTCCCCGACTTTATCAAATCGGCCAAAAACAGAGAAGAAGTTTTGAAAGCTATCGAACGAATGGAAAAAAAATAATATTCTGATGGTTTGACTCACAGACCTCATCGTCCCTTTGGAGCAATGTCAACAGGGAATTTACAGACCCATTTACTGTTTAGTCAATCTGTCCATTACTTCCAAACGTTTGCTTCTGGCTACAGGTATACGGAGATCACCGGGCAAAATTATCTCCAAAGCGTCACCTTTTATAAGCTTTTTGATATAAGTTTCCTGAACCAGCCAGGAGGTATGTGGCCTGAAAAAACCGGGATTGTTTAATAATTCTTCTATGTCGCGCAAGGTTTTGGATAAAAGGTACGGTTTTTCAATATCTTTACAATAAATCCTGCAATAACTGCCGTCCGCTTCACAACAAATGATGTCACTGACCAAAACAAATACTATTTCATTGCCTATCGGCAATAAAATTTTTTCAGGAACTTTTGTCTGACTAAGATATTGCAGGTGCGTAATCTTATCAGGGGGCAAACCTCCGGATGATTTTTTGACGGCAGCTATCAATTCATCTTTATCAATCGGTTTAAGCAGGTAATCAACGGCATTAAACCGGAATGCTTTGACTGCATATTGGTCATAAGCTGTCGTAAATATTATCCGGGAAGTTATGTTGCCCGACTGAAGTAACAGATCAAAACCATTCAACCGCGGCATTTCAATATCAAGGAAAACAATATCCGGTTGGTTTTTACGAAGGAATTCTTTTGCCGGCAGTACATCGTTAAAAACAGCCGTGATTTCTACCTCAGGGCAATATTTTGTTAATAAAATACTGACTACATCAGAACAATATACTTCATCATCAATGATTACGGCTGTCATAAAATGTTGGTTTACATGTGAATATACAGGATAACTTTTGTTCCAGACGATTGACGCCGGTCATCGTACAAATCTTCAATCACTACCCTGGTGGTAATCCCTTTGATTTTTTGCATCAGTTTCAGTCGTTCTTCCGTCAGGGTAATGCCATAAGATTTGTGTTTGTTCCCGTCCTTACTTTTGATCTCTGTTGCTTTGGCTCGACCAATACCATTATCAGAAATTTCAATCATCAGAACATCATCATTTCGGCCAATATGAATTGTCAGTTTTTTGGTATGATTTGCCGGAGCCTGCATCAGACCATGCCAGATTGCATTTTCAACATAAGGTTGGAGTACCAGAGGAGGCAACATCACATCTTCAGGATGCACCTCGGGGTCTGTTTGAATAATCCATTCAAAACTATCCGAAAACCGCATGGCTTCCATGTCAATATATAATTTTAAAGCCTCAAGTTCTCTGTCCAAAGATATAAAATCTTCCCTACTGCCATCAAGAATCAACCTGATGAGTCGTGAAAATTTAGTCAGGTAGGCCGAAGCAGCTTCGGTATCATGGACGAGAATAAAACGATTGATCGAATTGAGACAATTGAAGATAAAATGCGGATTCATTTGTGCCCGGAGAGCCGTCATTTCTATTTCGGCTATTTGTTGTTTCAGTAGATTTTTTTCAGCTTCCTCTTTTCTGACAGAGGAAATTCTTTTTTTGTACAATCCATATATCATTACCAAAAATGATATGACCAAAAACGTGTAAAACCATGTTGTTTTCCACCAGGGAGGAATGACCCGTACTTTTAGGGTAAACATATTTTTCAGATCATACTTATGAGCCACCTGAATAAGGTAAGAGCCCGGATCAAGATTGTACAAACCTATGGTGCTGTTTTCGAGGGATTGCCAGCTCTGACCGTTTATTCTGTATTGGTATTCCAAATGGTTCAGTCCCGAAGGTCCGATATTACCGAATAAAAATACAAAATTGTTTTGGTCATAGGGCACAAAAAACAAAGAGTCGGAAGGTATAATTTTTCCTGAAAGTTTGGCTTCTTTTAAATAAATTTTTGAAGTAAATTTTTGGTTGAAAAATGTATTTTTGTCAAAGGTGATAATTTGTTCGGGATACAGGTTTTGTGTGATATTGCCTTCACGATCCGGAAATATACGATATGAAAACAATTTGTTATCCGGTTCATTTTCAAAAGAATAAAACCTTTTTTGTTTATAATCAAATGCCATTAATCCCGATTCGGAAGTAAACCAATACATGTTTTGGTTCGTACAACCGTATTTTACAGCATCACTTTGCAGACCATCCAATGTTGTATATAATTTCGGAATCATGTCCCGGCTGTTCAGGTGAAGCAAACCCCGATTGGCGATTAATAAAAATACATTTCCCAGATCGTCTCCCGATATATCATAAATAAATCCCTTTTTGGTGCGGGCAAGATGGGTGATCGGATAATTTTTAAACTTCCGCGTTTCAGGATCGATGATGTATAAACCATTTTTTTCAGAAGCAAGCCACAATCTGTCGGTAGCTTTGTCATAATACAAAGCGCTGTAGTTGCCACTCCGGATGTCGCAATCAAAATATTCAAGGGACGACTTCCCTTTTTTGAGGTAAAAAATCCCTTTTTGTCTTTCGCGGATATAAATATTTCCCTTAGCATCTTCAGTAAAATTTCTGAATTCTGTCTGCGGATCGTGAGTGTCTTCGGATAACAACTGAACGGTAAAATCTGAAGTATTCCATTGATACACTTTTTTACTGGTAGAAAAATAGTGATCTCCACTTTTTGTATAATAATACAATTGTAGGTTGCCAAGATCAGCATTTCCTGTTTTATCAGTCAAAACCTTGCACGCACCTTCGTCACATACAAAAATCCGGTTTTTGTCCCAGTCGCCTGTCAAAATCTTACCTTCAGCGGTGACATAACTGTGGTTGTTGGCGGTATTCGCTGGCAATGGTATTTTTGTTTTTTTGATCAGCGGCTTTTTTCGGGAAAGATGTATAAATGGCTGACTTCCTGATCCTGTTATGTAGATATCATCGCCGGACAACAGCGTTTGGAAATAAAAATTTGTTGACAGATCCGGGATTTTATCATTCCAAACAAAAGGTTTCCATACGCCGGTTTGGGTGTAAAATAAAAAAATGTCATCTGGCCGGGTCATCATCAGGATATTTTCATCGTAACCCTGAATATCGGAAATCACATCTGAAACCCCTTTTTGTCTTGGCGGACATGTAAAGTGAGTCCATAAACGGGTTTTCGGGTCATAACTATAAAAACACTGGTCATAGGTGCCGATCCAAAGGACACCGTTTTGGTCAATATGGTGTAAAACAAAAGCAAAATAATCCTCAATCAAATGATTTGGGTGGTAAGTGTATGTTTTGGTCGGCGTATGAACGGAAAATAGTCCGTACACTGTCATCAGCCACAATTCTGTATCTGATTTTTTTTGTATACTTTGAGTAATGCTGTTTCTTTTTTCTTCTTTGATAATACCGGATCGTAATGCAAAATCATACCAGCCGCTTTTTTCAAAATGTTGACTTTGCGGGTTAAAAATCAAAACATCGTAGTACCCACCAATCCAGATATTTCCCTTATGATCTTCAGCCATATCCGTATAACTCAGACCCGTAACAGGTAAGACGGAGGTGTCCGGATAAAAATTCTGAAATGTCTGCTTTTTTCGGTCAAACAGACTAAGCCCGTCGTCCGTATTAATCCAAAAACGTCCTTTACTGTCTTCTAATATTCCGTTACAACTGTTATTTGCTATCGAATGGACATCTTCGGGACGATGTCGGAAAGTATAAAAAGAATTTCCGTCAAACCTGTTCAAACCTTTGTCAGATGAAATCCATAAAAAACCGGCTTTGTCCCGGTACATACTTCTGCAATATTCAGAACTCAATCCATCTTTTAGTGTATACATTTGAGCTCTGAATTCCGTTTGGGCAAACAAACAGGTTTGCCATCCAAACAACAGGATGGTGGTTAAAAAACGGAACCAAAAGTTTTGGCAAAACATCAGGATGATTAAAAAATAAAATTCAAAGGTGAAAAATACATGATATTTTGCGAATAAAAAGGTTTATTCATGAATGAGGTCTTGTAAACCCCAATTTTATCATGTACAGACACAGTACTATCAGCAAAAAATCTGTAAAAAAGATCCCGGGACTGAAAATATGGGAACGCGAAGGATCCTTTGGATCCATTACCACTTTTACCCTTTCGTGCCGTTCAAAATTAAGCCATGGAAAAATGATGGTTGATTTGGCATATCCATCCAATGAATCGAGACTGCCTGACTTGATAGGATAACGATACACCGGACGGCGAGCTCTGTATTTTGTTCTGTATTTTGCGGTATTATCTTCAAAAACG
The DNA here is from genome assembly GCA_022842725.1 of Saprospiraceae bacterium. Taxonomy (GTDB): domain Bacteria; phylum Bacteroidota; class Bacteroidia; order Chitinophagales; family Saprospiraceae; genus OLB9. The sequence continues at coordinate 46,426 of JALHOZ010000015.1, read as the reverse complement.
GTTGTACTGTTTTTGCTTCCTCTGAAACCGATGACGATTCCTTGTACGGACTCACCATTGATTTGGAACTGTATCGTTTCCACTACAGGTTTTCCGATGATATACAACAATATACATCCTCCTGCTACCAGCAGCATTCTGAAAATAAATGTGGTGAACGGACTCATTTATTTTCCGGAATTGTAGATGCTCATCAATAAAGCTTTGGCGATACGTTGGCCTGCCTTTTTGCCGATGTGTCCCTGACCGGGAGAGGTATCGATACCGTTGACATCGCTCGGGTCGGATGCCGAGTTTCGGTTTTCCTCACAAATGCGCCATACACCTTGTACCTGACAGGCACCATCATTGCTTTCCAGTGCCTGCAAATCAAAAATTACATCTGTTGCGGCAAAGGTAGTTTTCATCCATTGGCCTACCTTCATCCGGGCGCTGTTGCCATCATATGACTCAGTAGAAAAAACCAACGGCGGAGTTACATGCACCATCCGGAATCCGGAAATAGCGGACTTGAGTTCAACGACCATGTTTTTGTAGGCGGCCTCCACCAGAAGATAATTGTCGTCATCGATATCCGCATAACCAAATTTAAAAACCCCTATTTTGACTACCTCTTTACTGTTGAGGATCTGTTCTTTAAAAACCCTGATTTTTTCATAGGGATTGCCGTTTGGAATATTTCCGACATCTACGAATATACCACCCATCAGGCCTTTGTCGACCTTATCTCCGTTGCCGTAATATTCCCAGGGAAAGCCGTTAGCTTTACAACCTTCTTCCAGGTCCTGCCCTACCGATTGATGAAGGAACAAGGTATTCCAACCTTTGATTCTGTTTTTTTCAGAATCCGGCAAACCATCCCAAAAAGCCACACCGGCTGTTCCGACTATACCCGGTTTCCCCGGTCCTATTTCTGAGTCCGGATTATTGTTGTTTTCATCCGGATTTTCAGATGATGATTTGTTGCAGGCAATACATAATATACATAAAAAGAAGGTAACGATTTTGCTCATGATCAATCATTGTTTTCGTGATAATAAAATTTTCCGTCGGTAATGGTCAGGGTATTACCTTCCACACATTGTATTGTACCGCTGAAGGTAGCTTCCACTATTTGAGGATTTTTGGAAACTTTGGTAATGTTGACGGATAGTTGATTTCCCTGCATTAAACCTCCGCACAAATAATTAGTCGGCGTATATTGGGCGAGTTGGCATACATTTTCATGTATTTTTGCCTTGGCGCCCTGAGCGATGGCCACCTTGTACAAACCCTTTCCGGAAGTATTGTATAGGTTGATATTAAAGGGTTGGTCGTTTGGCGGATCTCCTTTGACACCGGCTATATTGATCAGACCGGGACCCAGAGCCTCGTTGAAGTGATAACTTCCGAATATCTCTCTGTCGGCTGACCATTCCCGACCATCGATTTTCATAGTTAGCATATTTTTTTCATTGGAGAGGGTGGTACCTGCCTTTGGTAAGTCAGTTGATTTCTGACTTTGGCTGCAAGAAAAAACAGACCACAAAACGATGGCCAAAAAAGGTAAAGAAAAGCTGTTCATACAATAAAGGGTTTTTGTTTGATTTTTCAAGATCTGTGTATTATTGTTTTTCAAAAATGTACTTCGCCCAGTTTTCACTGTAAGGATAGGCCTCATATTTTTTAGTTTCCAGATAAATCACTGATTTTTTATCATTAGGTCTGCTAAAAGTAGATTCTATTTTAAATTTCATACTACCATCTTCATCGATAAAAAGTAGTCCTTTATTGGCCATCGTTCCGGGTGTGGTTATTGAAAGAGTTCCTTCATCAATTTCATTACCTTCTTTTTTGGTAACTTCCAACTTCCATGTACCGGTTTCTCCCTGAGTACTTCCGGTAAAATCATGGCCTATGTAGGTACCGTCAGCCAAAAACTCATGGGCAAACACGTTGGGATTTAAAGTGGCCGTGATAATATTTACTCCGTGCGTATTTATGGCATACGTCTCACCTTTTGCCAGCAACCAATAACCAAGGATCAATTCATTGTCTTTTGTTTTCTGATCGTCGGTCTCTTCTGTTTCGCAGGAAGTAAAAAAGAGAAATACAGAAAAAAATAAAATTAATTTTAAGGAAATGGAAAATACATTCATGATGATTGATTTAATTTTGAAATAAACTATTTATATTTTTTGATACGTTATCGTGCCCTGACCTTCCGTGCCCGTCCACACCATTTTATTTCCGGTGACGGTAAATGTATATTTCTGGCCAACGGACGGTGCTTTTTTATTTCCGATGGTAATAAACTTTCCGGAAACAGTCCAAACAGATTCTGAATACAGTTTTTCCTGTATTTTGGTGTACTTTTCATCACATTGGCTTTGCGAAGCATTCAGCCTGAACGTGCCGTCAGTATCAATGACATACATTATTTTGGCAGCACAAGGACGTTGGGAAAGTAAAGCTTGGTGGGAATCAAATTTTTCGCCTTGGAATTCACTGATATGGGATATCACTTTCCATTTTCCAACCGGGTTTTGGGTGTAGGAGTATATGGAAATAAAAAGAAAAACAAAGAAAAAAATGAATTTGTACATCTTGGTTATTTTTATTGTTGATAATCATTTTGAGGCTAATACCTGCAATCACCCAGGACGATTCTGCCATATTGATTGTTGAATACAGCATCACCCAAACCATAATTTGTTCCATAGATACAAACACTTGTTGTGTTAAACTCCTGGATACCTCTCAGGCTTTGGGTAATGGTTTTGTGGTAAACCCATTGATTGTTCATTTTTATATATTGATAAGCAGCTTTTGTATTTCCTATGATCATAATTTGATTGCGAATAGCCATACTTTGGCCGAAATAGGTGTTTTGTTGCTGAACCGGATTTTGGAAAGCGATCAATGTGGAATTGTCAAAATACCCGTTGACATCTTTTTCACAAAGAAAAACTTCTCCAACATTTGTTACACCGTTTTCATCCGACAAAGGGCTGCTTACGATAAGATTTGATTGATGTAAATCGACCCTGCGGCCGAACTGATCATTGGCTTCTCCGGTTGGGTTAACAAAAGAATAAGGGTTGATAAATTGATTAGTTCCGTCGTTGGTATATATATGCACCAAACCCTGATCTTCAATACCGCCCACTTCTTCCAATGGTGAGCCCACAAGAAGAGAAATACTGTCGATGGCAACCGACGCACCAAATTCGGGGGCATAAGCTGAAAAAGGTATCGGATTTTCAATACGTTGTATCTGGGTAAGTCCCGTTCCATCTATAGTATAAATGTATACAGAACCGTTACTGTTTGGGTAGGATGGGTTATAAAAGTGTCTTCCTTTGCATCCTACTGCCAACAAGTTTCCATGTAAAGACATTGACGTTCCTAAAAATTCAAAATCATTCGTACCAATTATGGCAGAAAAATAATCAAAACTTCCATTTACTTTTTTAAGAATATGAATACCACCTCTTTTGTTCGTATTATATGATTCGGGTGCTCCTGCAAAAATATAATCATCATTTATAGCAACAGAAGTACCATTTCTCTTCAATGATGACCAATAAAATCCATTTTGATATACCCATTGTTTATTAATATTTTTAAATACATACAAGATGCCTGTATTATTGTCCCATTTGGGTGACCCGATCACTGCAAAATCTTTATGTATGGCTATACTAAATCCTTGCTCTTCCATAACCCCGGCATTATTAATGCTTGGGCTGTCGGAATGTGAAGTCGTCAATGATTTCCATTCTGTTCCGTTAAATCCTTCAAAATCTTTTGTGACTTCATTATACCTTACAGTACCCTCGGTAGGAGTATGAATATCATTTCCGATTTTCAATTTACCGGCGACATCAAGAGTTTGACCCGGAGTTTGGGTTCCTATTCCGACCATTCCTGTTTGGGAATTAGTTACTAAATATGAAAGCAGAAAAAAAATTATCGTGAATAATTTCATATCAAAATATTATGAGCCAAAGGTATTTTGATGTCATCTACTTTTATATGACCATTTTGTATTTGACATTTCTGACTTTGTATTTGGAGTCTGAATCATATAAAGTCTATGATTTCCCAAGTACAAATTCAAACCTGTTTTTTACAAATTCACAAAAGGTAATTTATTTCCGCAACTATAGTTTTACCATTATTTATATTATAAAACAATATCATGGAACGACGACATTTTTTACAATCAGTGGCTGTTATGTCGGCTTTGGGAATACCGTCCTCTTTGGGTTTGGCACAAACTACAGAACCGGAAGACCCCATTAAACCCTTTCTGTTGCCCGGTCAACCACCGTTGTCTCATAACGGTGGCATGGACATCAAAGTTTGGGTCAGAAATGGTGCTACCAATGGTCTTTTTTCCAGTGTAGAATGTGCTGTTGCACCAAAAAGGATGGGACCTGCACCTCATGCACACAAAGAACTGGACGAATTGATGTACGTTTTGGAGGGGACAGCCAGTGTACTTTTGGGTGACGAAATTGTAGAGATAAAAGCGGGCGGCTGGCACATGAGACCCAGGATGATCAAACATACTTTTTTTAATGCCTCAGACGAGCCACTTCGGTTTATCGATATGTATTTTAACCAACCTTTTGAAGAATATCTGGAAACCATTTTTTTCAAACTCACTCCCGAAAATGGATATCCCAAAGGGTCGGAAAAAAAATCTGATGAAATCAAAAGATTGAACGAACAATTTGGTTTATTCCGATATCCTGACGCAGAAGATCAAAAAAAACAAATCATCAAAGAATATGGCTTACTTGGATGACATTTATTCCAATTTCTGAAGCAATAGTGAAACTTTATCAATGAAGTCTTTTCTCTGAATGCTGATAAGCGCATTACGAACGATGAACAGGTTTTCTGACAAACCATCATTTTTATCATAAAACTGATAGTTAATAGCAACTTTAATCTTTTCAATATTCAGGTGATTGAGGTCATTGGGAGAGGTATATGGATTGTTGGCTATAGTAGAAATATTATTTGCAACACATAACATACTTTTTATAAACGGTTGCACAAATTTTTCAGGATGATCGACGGTGTAGACGCTCAGAAAGTGATATATTTCCGTATAAAACGGATCTTTTTCACAATGATTCAAAGCACTGATCAACTGTTCTTCCCAATCGGGAACAGCTTTTATTTTGGTCCAGGCAGCATCGACAATTTCCCGGTCATTTTCCGGTCGGGTGTAATACAGGATATCCAAAACATCTTTTGAAACCCGTATTTTTTCCAAAGTTTGAGTAATAAAATATGTTTGTTCAGATTTTCCCGGACGTAAGAGTACCCTTACAAATCCAAAGTGCGACCAAAGAAAAAATGTCGTTCCGATCACAGCGGGAAGGATGAGCGAAATTTTACTCATTAAACCAAAAGAAGTGCCGGAATCTTTTGAAAAAACATACATTGCCACAGGAATAATCATCAATAAAGGTATCCATATAACCTGTATAAGCCAGAAAATCCATAGGATTCGTCACGGATTGGTAGCGGTACGTAACCCAATCTGCCCTGATCATCATGGCAGAAAACAAAGCGTACAACGAAGCCACCATACCGGTTATCATCAAGATATTTCTAATCGGGGGCGAAGACGAAATCCAACCAAAAGTACCGTTTTTATGCAACTGAACAGCAATCAATATACAAAATACAGCATAACTCAAAAAGGTAATCCCAATCAATATCAAAGGCGCCGGAAAATGTCCTATCGATGACGAACTCCTGAAAGAATGTATCAATACGGAAACGATATATGTGACAATAAGAAGGATGAGGCTGGTTTTAAGTTGCATAAAAAAGATGATTACGCTAAAAAAATTATTATAAAATTAATACCATCATGTTAAAATACCTTCCGAAAATTGGAAAACAAAAAAAATCAGACATGTATTTTTATATTGGGACAAATGGGCATCATATTATCACAAAGCAGATACATTTGATTTGAATAAAATCACCTCATCTTTTATTTCGAAATAACAAGAAGGCGCCTGATGTTTTTGAGTTTGTATGGCCACAAAAGTGAGGATTTGATCTCTGGTTTCTGACGAAAAACCAGTGATTTTTTGCCAGTTTTTTTCGGAAGGAACATTCAGATAAAAAACGACATCCGAACCACCCATTTCCATATAAAATCTGATGGATCTTATGCCTTCATGGTAGAGGACGGTACCTTCCCTTCCCCGGGTTTCAAATGAAACGTGTCGGGAATTATTTTTAAACCATCCGCTCATAAAATTTCGAATCATAAAGATCATTTTGGTTATGACCAAAAAGGTGACAAACCCATTTTTGGTCAAATCTTTACACAAAAAAAACAGGATATTATCAAACAAAAAAATCTATCTGAATCAGGTGTATGGATTTTTTATTAAAGCGTGTTGAAAAAAAGTTGAATGGTGATTTTCAAAAACAAACCACAAACGTTACTTTTGTTCATTCACTTTCAAAAACAAACAGACTGCATGTCATATTAATTTTTACTTTAATGTATAATTTATAGGGGAAACCATGAACTTCGTATATCATTCCGGTTGTATATTCGCATTTATTTAATTGTAAAGTGGTGAATATGCGAAGTATTTTATTTTTTGTTTTTATATCCATGATGTTGTGTTTTACAACTTCGGCACAGGAAATTCTTTTGCTCAAATCATCGGGCAAAGTAGTCATCGGTGATACGTCCCAGATTATGACGCCGGGAGATTATAACCTCTACGTTCAAAACGGTATTTTGACAGAAAGGGTTAAAGTAGCGCTCAAGTCTACTGCCGAATGGTCGGATGATGCTTTTGACAAAACACCGTCGCTTGGCGTCGTCGAACAATCCATTACAGAAAACCAACACCTCCATGCAATGCCTTCTGTAGAGACTTTGCTCAAAAACGGGTACGAACTCAAAGAAATGGATGCTCTTTTGTTGCAACAAATAGAGTGGCTTTGGCAACATCTGCTCACTCTTTCCAAAGAAAATGAGGCTATGGCCAAAGAAATTGAGGTTTTACAACAACAATTAAAAAACAAACCTTCCGAAGGTATTCAAAAATAAAACCATGAACGACCAAAAAATCAGGAAATATTTTCTTCTTGTCCTGGGCGTTTTATGGTTTTCCGGAGTTTCTGCACAGCGGGATACAGTCACATTGGGTTACGGCGGCCTGCCGGTAAACATGACAGTCAGCAGCAGCACACCTCCCGGAAATCCTCAGAATACCATGAATCAAAATGGTTTTTTGCCCAACAAAAATGCCGCATCGAGATTTTTGCAACACGCCAGTCTCGGACATGATCTGACCGAAATTGAAAATGTCACCACCGTGGGTTACGAATCGTGGGTCGACAGTCAGTTTGTGATACCTAAATCTTTTTCCATCCTGCAGAAAATCAGAGATTATCACAAAATCATCAAAGATTCCACGGCCAATCCCGCTGCTACTGTAGGATCAAGACCCTGGAGATATGCCTGGTGGCAATATTTTATGTCTTCTCCGGATTTACTTCGTCAGAGGGTGGCCCTTGCCCTGAGTGAAATTTGTGTGATTTCTGAAAATTCCGCCTTTGGAGGCAATGCTTATGCTATGGGTCCTTATTACGACATCCTGCTTGACCACGCATTCGGCAATTACAAAGATTTATTGCGAGACATCACCTATAATCCGGCCATGTCGGTATACCTCACCCACCTCAACAATCCAAAGTCCAATCCGGCTACCAATACCTATCCGGACGAAAATTATGCACGTGAAATCATGCAATTGTTTACGCTCGGAACGGTTTTACTCAACAACGACGGTACAGAAATCCTCGATAACGAAGATCGGCCGATCGACGCGTACGATAATGATGATATACTTGAGTTTTCAAAAATATTTACCGGGCTGACGTGGGCCGACCGCACTCAATTCGGTCGTGGTGCCCTCAATGATACCAGCTATATACCTGATTTGGTCATGTGGAATAGTTTTCACGAGCCCGGTGTCAAAAACCTGCTCAACGGATTTCAGGTTCCAAACAGGGTACCGGTAGACGGTGAGGCAGATATCAATGATGCACTTCAAAATCTTTTTGATCATCCCAATACACCACCTTTTGTCTGCAAAAGACTGATCCAACGTATGGTGACTTCCAACCCATCTCCGGCATATGTAAATGATGTGGCCAATGTTTTTATCAACAACGGCTCGGGCGTCAGAGGCGATATGAAAGCCGTCATCAAAGCCATTCTTTTGCATCAGGAGGCCAAAGGTTGCGAAAATTGCGACGTACCCGTATACGGAATGTTGCGCGAGCCCATGGTCAGATATTTTCAGATACACAAAGCCTTTAATGCCTTTTCAACCAGCGGAAACTACCGGAACGACCTAAGTAATCTTGTGGTACTTACGGGACAAAGACCTTTGGCGTCACCCAGCGTATTCAATTTTTTCCAATTTGATTTTCAACCGATTGGTCCAATTGCAGATGCGGATTTATTCGGCCCTGAATTTCAGATTACCAATGCACAGACAATTCAGGGATTTGTCAACGGATTATACCGTTGGTTGTTTGACGGAGATATCTCTGACGAATTCGGATTGTATACCGGCGAACCATCAGCCAATTATTCCAATCAGATTGCCAGCCTCGAACTTTCTACGGAAGTAAGTCTGACGAATAATGACCAACTACATATTTTGTTGGACCGATTGAACCTCATCCTTGCCAACGGTTCGCTTTCAGAGGCAACTTTGTTTACCATCAAAACGGTTTTGGAACAGTTTCCGAATGTAAGCACGACCGAAAAAAGACAAAAAGTAACGTTGGCCATATATCTGGTCATGACCTCACCGGATTACCAGATCAAACGATAAATCATGGGCAAAAAACATATATCAAGACGACAATTTCTTCAGGATGGAGGATGCGCTGCACTGGGTTCGCTGACGTTTTTATCCAGCGTGCTGAATCTCGGGGCCATAGCTACCGCAGCCGCCCGACCACACATCATCAGTACACCCGGCGACTACAAAGCCATGGTGTGTATCCTGCTTTCAGGAGGTTGGGATTCACATAATATTCTGGTACCAACGGATACAGAAAATTACAACCATTATGCGGCATCGAGAGGTGGACTAGCTTTGCTCAAAAATGCCACACCGGCTCAATTGCTGGATCTGGACTACGATGACAATGGCAAAACATATGGAGTACATGCTGCCATGCCACAGGTGAGAAATATGTTCAACAACGAACATCTGTCTTTTCTGTCAAATATCGGTACCCTCATTGAACCCATCGCCAATGTCACCGAATACAATGCCGGCATCAAAAAACTTCCTTTGGGTTTGTATTCTCATTCTGATCAGATAATGCACTGGCAGACATCCGTACCACAATCCAGGTCAGCTGTGGGTGTAGCCGGCAGAATAGCTGACCTGCTCAATGATATGAATACCATACCGGAAGTTTCTTTCAACATTTCCCTCAGCGGAAAAAACCGTTTTCAGGCGGGCAATGAAACCACAGAATTTTCACTTTCGCGAAGTACAACAGCTGCCAACATCGGTTTTACCCCTTTTCCATCCTTTTGGAGTGACCAGGGATACAAAACCAGCATCCGCAATCAAGCCATCGGTAGTATGATGGAACAGGAATACAGCAATATCTTCCAGCAAACCCTCGGTAATCTGGGAAAAAACAGCATAGACAGTATTGAAAAGTTTCGGGTGGCTATGGCCAATGTGACACCTTTGACCACTCCTTTTTCTACCTCAGGATTGTCCCAGGATTTATTAAAAATCGCAGAACTTATCAGCGTTAGAAGTTTTCTGGGCACCAGCAGACAGGTATTTTTTGTCAATTACGGCGGATGGGATCATCATGACAACCTTTTGGGCAATATGAATACCATGCTTCCGGTGGTCAGCGCTGCACTCAATGAATTTAACAATGCACTCACAGAATTGGGCGTACATAACAATGTGGTAACCTTTACCATTTCGGATTTTGCCCGGACACTGACGAGCAACGGCAATGGTACCGACCACGCCTGGGGAAGCAATCAGATGATCATGGGAGGACCTATACAAGGCAAACAGGTGTTTGGCGAATATCCGTCGCTGGCCCTTACCAACAATCCGCTCAACGTCAGCAATCGGGGCAGGATGATTCCGACGACATCGGTAGATGAGATGTTTGCCGAACTCGCTTTATGGTTTGGCGTATCACCCAATGATCTGTCTTACGTATTACCGAATATCTGTAATTTTTATTCCACCTCTTGTCCGGCTGATCCGCCAACGGGTTATATGCCGATAGGAATGTTTAATTGATAGGGTCATGAAAAATAACATTTTATATATCTTTCTTTTTGTGCTAACACAATCATCACTGGTGGCACAAATTTGTCCCGGAACTCAAGGTTCTGTCAAATGGCAGTGCTGGAGAAACATGTACGATGTCTCTTTGAGCGAGCTGAGTGCCCATGAGTTTTTTCCTAATAGCCCCGATGTAGTACAAACCATCTATAGCATAGATGCACCGATCAATTATGACAACAACATCGGTGGCAGAATCGCAGGATACATCCGGATCAATACCACCGACAGCGTGCAGTTTAACATGACCTGCAACGAAAGAGGCCAGTTTATGCTCAGCACAGACGACAATCCCGCCAATCTGAGACTGGTGGCTTCCGTACCGGCCAATACCAACCTCACGGAACATACCAAATATCCGGAACAAACCTCGGCAAGGATTCAACTAACGGGTGGACAATATTATTATTTTGAACTGACTTACGTCGAAAGCACAGGAAATGATCATTGTCGCATATTCTGGAAAAACAGTTTTATCAGCAATACCAACTGGAATATCGTTTCAGCACAATACATCTACAATGTCGGATGTACTGAAGACCCTTGTCCGCCGAGAGGAACAAGCTGTGATGACGGAAATACCCAAACTACGGATGATCAGGAAGACGGGCACTGTAACTGTGTCGGTAAAACAAATACCAATCTCACGTGCATCGGAGAACGGGGAAAATTAGAGAGATACCGTTATGATAATATTACCGGATCTACGTTAAATGATTTGTATGCTTCGGCCAATTTTCCGGGAACGCCGCAGTTCAGTGCTGCGATGAATCATGCCGGACTGCCGTCCACGAGCGGATTAAACAATTTTGGTCAGCTCGTGTCCGCTTATATTTCTGTGCCTGTCTCCGGAAATTACAGATTTAATATCACCGGTGATGATCAGACAGCTTTGTTTTTGAGCAACAACCACGACCCGGCCAACAAACAAGCCACACTTGCCATCGTATTGGCATGGTCAAACATGACAGAACACAATAAATATATTTTCCAGTCCACGGCCAATGTATACCTTGAGGCAGGTCAGTTTTATTATATTGAAATCAACCAAAAACAAGGAACCGGAAGCAGCCATTTCGGTTTGTTTTGGCAGACACCTTTTACACCGGCCAATGTTTGGAAGAGAATTCCTGCCTTTTATTTTTATGATTATGACTGCGATGTCGCCTGCATACCCCAAGGCACCCTTTGTGATGACGGCAATCCTTTTACCAACGATGATCAGTACAATGCAGATTGTGATTGTGTAGGCATACCCTGTTCCGGCGAAGATTGTGACAGCCCCCTTGCCAATTACACCCCGTTTCCAAAATGTGGGCTGACAGATCAGTTGGACACCCGCCCTGAAAACGCCTGGTTGTCCTGTTCCGTCAGTGACAATCCCAACCCCGAAAGGGAAAGAGGTCATTGGATCATGTATGACCTTGGCCAAAGATATGAGATGATATCGTCGCAAATATGGAATTATAATGTCGAAGGGCAGACACAAAACGGTTTTGAAGTCGTGTCAATAGATTATTCTGAAGACGGCAATACCTGGGAAAGATTGGGCAATTATAACTGGCCGCTTGCTCCGGGAGAAAACGGATACGGAGGATTCAACGGACCGGATTTTAACAATATCCGGGCAAGGTACATCCTCATTCAGTCTTTGGATGATACGACGACCTGCCGGGGTCTGAGCAAGGTAGCCTTTCATGCCGTCGTATGTCCTGAGATGAATACCGTTTGTGATGACGGCAATGAAAATACCGTCGATGACAAATACAATGACATGTGTGAGTGTCAGGGCATCAATCTTTTTGTCAATCCTTGTGATGAAACCATTGTTCTGCTGCAGGATACGATGTTAAACCAACAAGTCATCGGTGCGGAGATCAGTATTACATCCGAAGAAATTGTTACCGTCAATGGTGTGGCAGGATTGATCGCAGGAAGTTTTGTAGAGCTCAATCCCGGCTTTGAGACGGAGTACAATTCTATCTTTGTGGCATCTGTCGCACCTTGTGATGTGAATGTCCTTCGTCAGCAAAATCCGGTGGCATCCCGGACAGAAAACCTGACTAAAAACATAGCAGAATTGCCTTTCCTTTTTGTGCGGAAAACCGCAGATGGCAGCCATATAGACGTGTATTTCCGGACGGAAGGAAAAGGACATGCCAAAGTGACGGCCAAAGATGCCGTTTCGGATGTGACGTATTTCCTGATGGATAATGAGGTTTTGAATGAAGGATTGTACCGCAAAAGGATGCCGGTCAGAAAGATCTCCGATTTGTCTCAGGTTTTGTTTGAATATATGTACAATGATAAAAAATTTGTAGCGAGGTTTGAATAAAAAGAGGGGTGCAATTCACCACTTCGCAAGTATTGTCCCGTTGGGCAATATACTCCAACGGTACAAAATGTTTGTAACTCGGATGAAATCCTTGGTTTTCATGAATAGGATAATTCATTTTGACGGGATTTTTGCCATAATGAATTAACGTACTTACTTAACCACAGATTTCATCCGTGGCTATAAACATACTTCCCCTACGGGGTATTTGGCCCCAACCCGACAATTTGCTCCAACGGAACAATAACAACGAAGTTGTGTAATACACACAATTTCATGAAACGAATACTCCCCGAAAACACCCAATTTTTAAAGTCATACAACCGATTGTTGATAAAATATAAATTTTATCTTCATAATATAAGCCACATCATATTATTTATTATATTTACACGACAAAACATTCGTTAACCTCAAACCAACACCCGTTCTTTGCCTTATGTCACGCTCAGACACCCCGTTACATCTCCGAAAAACTTTGTGGATCACCATCCTGTTCAGTTTGATATCCGTCGTATCATGGGAATTTTTTTGGCGGTCACGGGGACGAATTCCCGACCTGCCGGATGATAAATTTTTATGGGCACAAACACGCGCCAAAGTTGAAAATCCGGACGCCTCAAGTGTGGTCATCATTGGTTCTTCCAGAACTTTATTTAATCTACAAATCCCTGAATGGCAAAAAATGACCGGTGTAAAACCGATACAATTGTCTACCGCAGGGGGAAACCCGATACCGGTTTTGGAAGATATCATCGAACATACAAATTATGCCGGCACCCTCATCGTTGGTGTCACCCCCGGCATATTTTTTTCAAAAATCAGTAAAGATTCCCGAAGTTGGAGCCGCACCCAAAAAAGAATCGACTTCTACCATAAACGAACATATGCCGACAGACTCAATCATTTTTTATCTATTCCTTTACAAAATAATCTTGCATTTTTAACTGCCAGCGAAAACGAATGGGCAGATGACATAGACCTGAAATCTCTCCTGCGGGCTACCAAATGGGGCGTTCGTACCGGCAAAGAAAATGACCCGCCTTTTAACAGTTTTCAATACCTGGATATCGACAGGAATACAAGAATGTCTGATCGGTGTGCACACGATACGACATTTGCCAACACCGTTAAAAGAGTATGGAAATCGCACAACAAAAAAGCCAAAAAATCACCCAAAGATGAAGCAGTTTTATATGTGTCGAAACTTGTCAAAAAATTTAAAGACCGGGGAGGGAATATTGTCTTTTTAAGATCACCTTCCACAGGTTTTTACAAAGAACAGGAAGCAAAAAACCAACCCAGAGAGGAGTTTTGGGATGTTTTACTGGAAAAAACAGGAGTCAAAGGGTATCATTACGATGATTATGAATCTTTGAAAAACTTTGATTGTCCCGAATGGTCACACCTGTCCGGCGAAGACGCAGATAAGTTTACGAATGCCTTTGTTACGTTACTGCTCAAAGACAACGTATTACCTCAACCCCAAAACAACTGATATGGTCTTCAATTCCCTTGGTTTTATCGTATTTTTTGCCGTAATTTTGGTATTGTATTACGGTCCGTTTTTGGGTTGGGTCAATAAAAAACGTATGTTGTTATTTTCCAGCTACGTGTTTTACGGATTGTGGAATCCACCACTCATTATCCTGCTTTGGATCTCGACTATGGTCGATTGGATAGCCGGCAATAAAATTTATCATGAAACAAAACCAAACCGGAGAAAATTCTGGCTTTGGGTCAGTATGGTCGTCAATCTCGGTTTTCTGGCCTTCTTCAAATACGGCAATTTTTTATTGGAAAATTTTATTTCTTTTGTCAATCTGGCCGGGTTTTCATATGAACCTCTGCCTATGAATATCATCCTTCCTATGGGTATTTCATTTTACACTTTCCAAACCATGTCCTACACCATAGATGTATATCAAAGGAAGCTGGAACCCGCCAAAACTTTTTTGGATTTTGCCTTATATGTCACCTTTTTCCCGCAACTCGTAGCCGGACCGATAGTACGGGCAGGGGATCTCATCACTCAGTTTTATGAAGAAAAAAAAGCCACAGTGGACCTTTTTATATGGGGACTCTTTTTGCTGACTCTGGGTTTATTTGAAAAAATTGTAATGGCAGATACGATGTTTTCCGGTGCTGCTGATGCGGTTTTTAATGCCGATAAAAACCTGAATTTCTGGGATGCGTGGGCTGGTGTTCTGGCTTTCTCAGCGCAGATATTTTTTGATTTTGCCGGCTATTCTACGTGTGCCATAGGGATTTCTTATATGTTGGGATTTACCCTGACAGATAATTTTTTATATCCTTACGGTTCTATCGGTTTTTCAGAATTCTGGCGTCGGTGGCACATCTCCCTGTCTTCGTGGCTGAGAGATTACCTGTACATTCCTTTGGGAGGCAATCGTTTTGGCCTCACCCGTATGTACGTCGCCCTCATGCTTACGATGCTTTTGGGAGGGCTTTGGCACGGTGCGGCCTGGACCTTTGTATTCTGGGGATTTTTGCATGGAACCTATCTCATCATAGAAAGAATGCTGAAAGGCAGATTCCGGTTTGAAATGAACTGGTGGAACGGCCTCCTTTTGGCAGGACTCACCTTTACATTGGTCAATATTACCTGGGTATTTTTCAGAGCGGAAGATTTTGCCACAGCATGGAATATCATCACAGCCATGGTCACAGGTTTTGGAGAGGGCGAAAAAGTTTTAGGATATTTTGACCTGACAAAAGTATTTGTTCTGTCCGGGATTTTGTTTCTGACCCACTATTATATGCGTCACCACACCGTCAGGATGGTCACATCCTCTGCAGGTCCCTGGATCACCGGGATTGCCTGGGCGACGATGGTATTTCTCATTTGTATTTCCCATGGCCAGGGCGAGCAGTTTATATATTTTCAATTTTAAACATTCATTTTACAAAAGTACCTAAATGGATACAAAAAACACTTTACTCGGACCTGTTGAAACAGGAGAACGTATTAAGTCGCTTGACATCATGCGGGGTTTTGTACTTTGCGGTATATTGCTGATGAATATCAATGGGTTTGGATTGGCCAATGCTTACAGTGATCCGACGATTGCCGGCGGTTACGAAGGTTATAATTTATACACGTGGGTTGTTACCAGTATGTTTTTTGAAGGTACCATGCGGGGGCTTTTTTCTTTGCTTTTTGGAGTGGGCATGTTTATACTCCTTGATCGGCTGGACAAAAGAGACGCAGGTATCCAGGGGGCTGATATATATTTCAGGAGACTGACATGGTTGTTGTTATTTGGTGTACTTCATGCCTATCTTTTAATTTGGTCCGGTGAAATATTGTTCAACTATGCTTTGATGGGATTTTTGGTATATTCATTCCGGCGTTTTACACCGAAAAAATTAATCATCACGGCATTGGTATTATTTTCTATAGGATCATGTTGGAATTTTATGGAATATAAAGGTAAAGTTGGTTTGTTGGCTAAAGTGGAAGAGGCAAAACGCCTGAGTGCAGAGGGAAAAACACTTGATTTTGAGACAAAAGAGGCCAAAAAAGAGTGGGAAAAAGTTTTGGAATACAGGTCACCGGAAAGTATTCAATATTATAATGAAAGCATGCGCAAAGGATATTTTGATGTGGTTGCCTTTAATGCACCCATCGTGATGGAGTGGAAAACATATGGCCCTTACCGCTATGATTGTTGGGATATCCTTCCCATGATGTTGCTTGGGATTGCCTTGTTTAAGTTAAACATTTTGTTAGGGGCCAAATCTTTTCGTTTTTATCTGACTATGGTAATTGTAGGTTATTCTATAGGTCTTACCGTCAATTATTTTGAAACCATGAACATCATAAATCAAAATTTTTCTTATATTTCTTTTTTCGAGACCAATCCGACATACGATGTGGGTCGGGTGACGGTATCTTTGGGACATATCGGAATGATCATGATCTTCAGTAAACTCCATATCCTGAACTGGTTAAAATATGCCATTTCCTGTGTTGGAAAAATGGCCCTGACCAATTATCTGACCCATTCGCTTATTTGTATGATTGTCTTCACCGGTGCAGGTTTTGGTTTGTTTGGGAAACTGGAACGGTATGAACTATTATACGTGGTATTCAGCATATGGGTTTTCCAGCTAATCATAAGTCCTGTATGGATGAAGTATTTCCATTACGGACCGGCAGAATGGTTGTGGAGAAGATTGAGCTACCTGCAGATTCCCCCGTTTAAAAAATCAGAAAACGTTGAAAACACGTTACCATGATTCTGATGAAAGAAGTACATTACAAAAAACATCCGGAAATAGGTTTATATTTATTTATTTTTATTAACACTTAAATTTTTGTATTATGAAATTTCATTTTTTTAGTTTGATTTTTTGCACGGGATTATTATTTTTGACCTCTTGCAAACAGGCAGAAACAACAGAAGCCTCAACAACAGAGGCAATGCCGACAGAAGCTGTAAAACCTGACATGGCTGCCGTAAAAGCTGAAATTCAGGCCATAGAAAACCAATGGGCCGACGCAATCAATAAAAAAGATCTGGCCGGATTGATGGCTATGTATGCTGATGATGCCGTTTCCATGCCTGATGGCGCACCTACCCTGACCGGTAAGGTTGCTATTCAGGAAAAACAGGAAAAGCAGTTTGCTGAAGCCAAAGGAAACGTTACCATTTCGTTTCAAACGATGGATGTATTCGGTGATGGAGACATCGTAACCGAATATGGTACTTCCACCGAAAAAGATGACAAAGGAAATGTGGTTGAAACCGGCAAATATGTCGCTACTTTCAAAAAAACGGATGGTAAATATCTTTGTATCAGAGAAATTTACAACAGCGACAAAAAAGATAAATAAGTAGCTTCCGGGTTTCATTCCGCAACAAATGATTTTTTAAGATAATTTCAATCTAATCGAAAAGAGGTTATCCTCATTTTGGTTGTGCGAATCGAAAGTAGCTGATTTTTGCTAAGGAACGGTAAAATGTAGATATAGTTAAAAAAATAACATTGGTTCTTTTTTATTGAGGTGAAATATATTTCTTAATAATTTGATTTTCAAAATAATAAGATTATTTTTGTACCTCCGAACCTGAACCCGATGAGAGTATTTTTTTTGCTATGTCTATGTTTTTGTTCTTTTCCTGCAATTTCTCAGGAATGCCAATTGGAACTAAATACTCCTGATGACATTACGATTTGTCAACCAGCACTGATACCTTTAAATGGTTCCATTACCGGTCCTTATTATGCCTTTGAATGGACCAGTGACCAGGGTTACTTCAATAATCAAAACCTGAACCCTCAGGTACCGGTCAGTACAACTACTACATTTACCCTAAAAGCATTTGGCGAATCGCATGAAAATCTGATTCAAAACCCTTCTTTTGAAAACGGAAATTCAGGATTTTCTACATTGTATACTTATAATCCGGTCTCTTTATGGAATGAAGGAACGTATAGTGTAAACAATAACCCTAATTCGGTCCATAGCGGCTTTGCGGCTTGCAGTGCTCATGAAGGTACTCAAATGATGGTATTAAATGGTTCCGTCAGTCTTGCCAGAATTTGGTGTCAAACTGTAAATGTCACACCCAATACCAATTATGTTTTTTGGGCATGGGCTACTTCCGTCAATGCATCCAATCCTGCACGCCTGCAATTTTCCATCAATAACAGCCTGATAGGGCAACAATTTAACCTCGTGGGATCAACGTGTTTATGGCAACAGTTTTACGCTGTATGGAATTCAGGCAATAACACTACAGCTGATATTTGTGTAATAAACCAGAACACCCAACCTTCCGGCAATGATTTTGCTATCGACGATTTGTTTTTTGGTCCTTTGTGTCAAGAAGAAAAAGAATTTACGGTAACCCTGGAGGAATTTGACATTCTTCCTTTGGAAATTCCTCCCATTACCTGTTTTGATACAGAACAAGTGATTACGGCATACACAGATCCTCCGGTGAACGGACTTACCTATCACTGGGAAACAACAAACGGAACAATCAACAGCAATCCTGATAATCAGGAAATTTTTGTCAGCTCTGCCGGCACCTACACCGTTACTGTCACTTCGGAAAATTTATGTTCCCGCACCGAATCCTTTGAAGTTACAGAAGACAATTTACCACCTGATGTGGCTATTGTTGGCAACAATCTTCTGGATTGTAATGCTTTGGCTTCTTATATTGAAGCATTTGTTTACGGAAATACGGATGTTACCTATGAGTGGTCATTTCCTGATCTGACTACCTTTTCCGGACAGGGATTTTATGCAACATCCCCGGGAAGATATATCGTAACCGCCTATGGTCAAAACGGTTGCTCCGACACTGCATCCATCAATATTGTGTTGGAAAATGTTTCTTTCAATTATATCAAACACAACAAAGGACCTCTTACCTGCCTTCAGGATAGTGTAGCTGTTTATATTGAAAATACCGGAAATATTGACCGTATAATCTGGACAACGCCTCCTTATGAAAACCTTCCGGAAACTTTTGACACCTTGTGGATACATACCCCGGGCACCTATCATTTTATCCTTGAAGAAGGCAGTTTTTGTACCCTGAAAGACAGTATTGTCGTAGAGACTCTGCCTGCTATGCACAGCTACAGAAAATCAATTCCGGACACACTCACCTGCCTCAACGCAGAAGTGTTGATTCAATTGTCTGACTTAACAAATGTCGATTCATTGATATGGTCTCTCGACGATGATTTTGTAACATCAAATGATTCATTTACTGTCACTTTGCCAGGTCTTTATTTGTTAACGGCCCTTGACAGCAATGGATGTAAAAAAATCGATAGTGTATTTGTTTTTGAAAATAAATCTATACCTGAAGTTATGGTGGCGATTGATTCCATAACATGTGTTGACAACCTCGGTGGATTTACCCTCATCGTTGCAAATCCTGTCACCATCCATTGGCAAGGGCTTTATGAACAATCCGATCTGGCCAATCCAAAGTTTTCTAATGAAGGCCTGTACCATGTGACCGTTACCGGTGAAAACGGGTGTTCTTTTGAAGAATCTTATTTTCTCCCATCATCCAAAAACTATCCCGATATTTCTGTTGAGGTGCTGCCCATCACCTGTCTTAATCCCACAGGAAGCATTCAAATGACAACTTCTGTTCCTGCTTCCATAACCTGGACCGGGCCAAACAATACATTCGGAAACACAAACCATATTTTATCGACACAAACCGGAAATTTTGTCGTAAAAGCAGAAACACTTCAAGGATGTATCAACGAAAAAATAGTAGAATTGCCGGTCGATACCATACGGCCTAACCTGCAAATGAAAATCACAGATACCCTTACCTGTATAAAAACCAAAGTTTCGGGTGAAGTATATGTTGCATACTACGATTCTTTATTTTGGAGTGGCAGCGGCCAGTTTGACAAAAATGTATTAGAACCTGAATTTACCAATGGAGGTGTTTTTGTCCTGACATTGGTCAATGACAACGGATGCAGTGTATCTAAATTCCTTACTGTTTCGGTGGATACAATACGCCCGGTTTTTACCGCTGTTGTAAATGATATTTCCTGTACTTTTCCAGTGACTTCACTGGAATTAAACAGTATTTACCAACCTCAGTACAGCATCGGAAATCAAAACATTATAAGCGGACATGCCATTTCTCAGCCGGGAGAATATGTAATTGAGGCAAATAGCGAAAACGGCTGTACACATTTTGAAACGGTTTGGGTTCATGGATTTTTTGAAAAACATGAAATAAAACTGGAGCCTGTGCACCTTAATTGTTTTACACCTTCTTTATGGATTAAAGACCTTTTTACCAGGACAGTATAAAATACAGTTGGATAACAAATAACAACACTACCAAAACTGATTCGATGTTAATTTCCGGAGGTTTGTACAACATCCGTTTATTGGCAGAAAATGGTTTCGGTTGTACATCAGAAACTTCAGTGACAATCACTGAAGATTTTAAATTACCTCACTTAGACATCGCTGGAAGTCTTGAAATTGATTGCAGAGAATCGTTTACCCGCTTAGAGGCAAATAGCAGAGATTCCGATGTTGTTTTTACCTGGCAAAACGGATCAGGCAATCAACCGGAAATAAACATTTTCCAGCCCGGTGATTACAAAATTTTTGTTTTCAGTACTGCGAATGGATGTTCAGACTCATTGTCAATTCCTGTTCGCAAAGAACCAAGTCCGGAAAACCTTCATTTTGATCTGTCTCTGCCGGTTTGTGCGGAAGATCCGGCATCCATTACCATCGGATTTGTTATCGGTGGAACTGCTCCATACACTTATTTTCTGGACAATAAACAAATAACGGAACAAATACCCCACATCCTTCAGGACAAAAAAAGGTATGATGTCAAAGTTTTGGATGGCAATGATTGTCCTTTGGATACTTTTTTTGAGATAATGCCCTTAATACCTTTAAACATTGAAGCCGGCAAAGATACCACCATTTTATTGGGGCAATCCGTAACTTTACATCCTTCTTCTTCTCACGAATGGGACCAATTGTCCTCTGTTTTTTGGGATCCGGGTGAAAGTGTCAGTTGTACAGACTGTCCATATCCGACCACAAGTCCTGAAGTTTCAACGCTTTATACATTGTACATCACTGATGACCATGGCTGTGTAAAAGAAGATTCCGTTTGGGTGCGCGTGAGGAGAATCAATGGTTATGATGTACCCAATATCATTCTTCCCCATTCAACATCAGGTAACAACCGGTTTACCTTGTACGAGCGTTACCATTCTATTGAGGTCATCGAAAAACTCGCCATTTACGATCGTTGGGGCAATGAAGTTTTTCAAAAAATCAACTTTCATCCCGGAGATGAAACATCCGGTTGGAATGGCACCTTTGGCGATCAACCGGTAGCTGCCGGCATCTATGTATGGGTTGCCCGGATTGTATATAAAAACGGAGAGACCGAGATGGCGGCCGGCGATGTAATGGTAGGATATTGAGAAATAAATTATTCCGGTCACATTTTGTAAGGAATACCTATGTTTGTTTTTCGATAATTAGGGTCTGCTGAAAAACACAAAAAATATTAATAATCAATTTCTTATGTTCAATTTTCATACATGTAAGTGCATTGCTTTTACAAAATTATATTCAAATTTCGTGCATCTAAGTTCCTTACTAAACTTGTTTTTTGTTAGCCAGTCTCGTCCTAAAGACGAGATTGAAGGCAAATCGAGGTATTTTTATACATCTTCTTTGCCTTCGCCTTGAATCTGATTCATTGCTGACTTTTTCAGCAGACCCTATTTATCGCCGGGTTGATTCTTTAAAACGGATTAATCTTTGGTTAATCTTACTTAAAAAATGATAATTTTATGCCTTTCTATCCCTGCTGCATGTAAAATATCTGCAAAATAAATTCCCTGCCTCAAAACAGGCAATTCATCAGAAAAGTTCTGTACTTCCGTAAAATATTTAGAATGTATTTCTTGCCCTCGACTATCATAAATTTTTAAAACAACATCTCCGGATACAGGAAATCGTGCAGACATTTGTACAGGAACCATAGATGGATTTGGATAAAAGTTTACATACTTTGTTGTATTCGTATCTTCTTTCCGGCAATCCAGGATCTCTATGTTTTTTTGAATGGTTAAAGAACAATCTGCACTTTCGACATTCAGGGTAATGGTGTAATTTCCGGAAGAGTTGTAGACGACAACAGGGTCTCTTTCCTGGGAAGTCCGCCCGTCGCCAAAATCCCAGGAAAACGAAATAGTCGACAAGATTTCATCAAAAAGGCTGTTATCGATGACATGGATGGTGTCACCGGCGCATGCTCCTGCTGACACCAAAAAATTGCCGTCTAATGTTTCCCCGTCGATAAATTCCAGTTCGTAAAAAAATGTATTTGTACAACCATTAATATCGGTAACTGAAAGTTCATATACACCATCCTGTACTATCCCGGCGACCAATATGACTTCCGGAGAAGCTGAGCTATAACTTCCGGGACCGTTCCACAACCAGGTTATAGCATCGCCGCCGTTTTCATTCAGAATGATGGTATCGCTACCACATGGTGAACCTTCCTCTTCCACCCGGATGACAGGTTGAGAATTAATGTTTATGTCAATGGAAGACGAATACCGGCAATTGTCAGGCATCACCACTTCCAGAGAATACCTTCCGCTATTGTCCGGATTTGCATTTTGGATGATGGTTGTTTCGCCTCCCGTCAAGTTGCCACCGCCAGGTCCGGTCCATATATATTCGGCGGCCCCTTGTATGTTGCTAAAAAGGGCAATGTCATTTCCCTGGCAAAAATCACCCTCGGCAGATACTGCCAGATTGAGATTGCAGGCAGCAACCGTTCCGTTAACAGCAAGAATGACCGTATTTCCCGTTTCTGAAGTTTTTGTAAAAGTTATACCCGTCAACGTTTTACTATCAAAAGGAGATTCCAAGGCCACTACAACATTATATAACCTCGGGTTTTCAGGACTCTCATCCATAGCAAAAGCATCATCGGGACGGGTCATCCTGCCTATACCTTTTATGGCAAAATCGGTACCGCCAAACCAATCAGGAACTTCAGCATTCAGGACTTCATTCGTACCGTCACTGAACTGTAATGATAATGCCAGGTTCGTTTGTGTCCCTGCACTCATGGCCAGTATGGTAATACCGGAATAAACCCCTGGCGTCGCTAAAGCCAGCATGCCCGATTGATTTACCGATTTTAGTACCAATGCATTTTTGCCGGCATACGGGGCAAGCTGGAAATTGACCCCGGGTCTGTTATCATTACTGATAAAACCATTTGATGGCAATCCATAAGTGGGTGCTGAATTGGGGTTGTTATTGCCCCTGAAATCTTTGGAATACAGTACAAAATTTTGGATATCTGTTGATGTTGAGGCGATGGCCTGATTTTCATCCCCGGCTCCGTCAGCGATGATGTCCTCATTAAATCCGGTCACCATGATCGGATTAGGGCCGGATGTATTTTCCAGGGTTGTCAGTTGAATGACATTGCTATTCGGGCCGGTTCCGGCTGAATTATTGGCCCTGATCCGATAATAATAAGTAGTATTATTGTTTAGTCCACTTACTATAAAACTTTGTACATTACCTGTTTGAATACTATTGTATCCGGTGACAATAGACGTAAAGTTTTCATTGATTGCAACATCAATAAAATAATTTGTCGCGTTGGCTGTCAAATTCCAATTGGCCCTGAAACCGGTTTGAGTAATATTGGTCGCTTCCAAAGCCTGAGGTGCGGTGGGTATAACATTCAGCGTAGTCACGGAAATGACATTGCTGTTCGGGCTGGTTCCGACCACATTATTAGCCCGTATCCTGAAATAATAGGTGGTATTATTGTTCAGGCCGGTTACGTTAAAGTTCTGAACATTGCCCGTGGATGCATTATTGTAATTAGTGACAAAAGAAGTAAAGTTAGCATTCGTTGAAACATCGATAAAATAATTTGTCGCGTTGGTTATCAGACTCCAATTGGCCCTGAAACCTGTTGCGTTAATATTCGTCGCTTCCAAAGCCTGAGGTGCGGTGGGTATAACATTCAGCGTAGTCACGGAAATGACATTGCTGTTCGGGCTGGTATTCACCGCGTTAGCGGCCCTGACACGGTAATAGTAGGTTGTATTAGGAGAAGTTCCTGTAATCGGTGTACTAAGATTATTTCCGACATTAAAATTGTTAATGGGCAATGTCGAGAAGTTTGGATCGGTGGATGCATCCAAAAAATAACCTGTTGCACCACTCACCGCTGTCCAATTGGCTGTAAAGGAATTAGTAGTAACATTTGTAGCAGGTAATGCAACTGGAGCAATCAGTGCATCATTCAATGTTGTCACGGAAATGACATTACTGTTCGGGCTCGTATTCACCGCATTAGCGGCCCTGATACGGTAGTAATATGTCGTATTGGAAGCAGCTATCGGAATATTCTGAAAAGTTGAATTTCCTGCATCAAAATTATCTAATTCTAAAGGTATAAAGTCAGGACTTCGACTAATATCAATAAAATATTTTGTTGCACCACTCACCCCTAGCCAATTGATAGTAAAGGAAGTAGCGGTAATATTAGTCGCCGGTAGCGCTTGCGGAGCAGATATAGCGTTACATGCGCTGATGACGGCCTGCGTATTCAAACAATTACCCAAATTGCCTGAGATATTTCTTGGCCCGGCTCCATTGAGGTAGGTACAAAAATTGGAAAGATTACAAACGGACAAAGCCAAATTATTAATAATCACGAGTCCTTGGTCTTTAATAGAAACCGGGTTAATATTTGACAATCCCGTAATATCCTGAAGTGTCGGATTGTTTTGAATAAATATATTTCCATCTACCAAAGTGACAGCGTTAAAATCATTGAGATTTATTAGGGCATTGTTCGTTTCGATATATAAATTTTTAATAAAATTGATAGCATTAAAAGCCATTAAATTTGTCAATAAGGGATTATTTTGAATGATGCAATCAGTATTAACAGTTTTTACCGCCCCAATAGATTGGATTTCAGATAATTTGTTATTATTTCTGATGATTATACGATTAATGGAGGAAAGACTGCCTGAAATATTAATAGATTCTACATTTATATTAAACTCAACTAAAATAAAATCAGAAGAAGCAAGTACAGGAAATCCGGAAATATGCTGTAACTGATCATTAAATCCAAAATTCAAAATTGGAGCCTTGATGAGATTATCAAATGAATTAATGGAGGTTAAACTATCATTCTTACTAATCGTGAGAGTATTCCCGACAAATTTCAATTTTCTGAATCCTTCCAGATTTTTTAGTGAGGAATTGAATGATAATGCCAATTCATTGGTGATGGTATCAATATTTTCGAATCCGTTTACATTGGTGATACTTGCATTGGCTGTTGTACCCAGTGAACCTGTTATTTTTGTACAGGTGGGATACAAAATTTTAAAACTATCAACCTGCGACTGCCTGTTGATGATATAATTTCCGATAGGGCATTGTTGCAAAATTACACGGATGGTATTACTGCTGGCACTGACGCCTCCTGCATTTCTCGCCCTTACCCTGTAATAATAAACCGGGGCATTGGGTAGTCCGGTCACATTAAAAGATAGTACATTTCCGACATCCCTGTTGTTGTATCCGGGCATCAGTGTATTGAATGAAGGGTTGTCAGATACATCCAAAAAATAATTTGTTGCGTTGGCGACCAAAAGCCAGTTGGCCGTAAAACCGGAAGATATAACATTGTCAGCCGGCAACGCCACAGGTATGGAAGGTTTTTTATTAACCAAGCCTGTCATGGAAAGGACAACAGCCATTCCACCTTGATTTTTTGTAAATGTTACACCGGTAAGTTGCTTTAGATCATAAGGGGCGGATAAAGTAAAAACCAAATTTGATAATCTCGGGTTTTCAGCATCACCTGAAAAACTATCACCAATTCTTGACAATCTACCCATACCTTTTATGGCAAAACTTTGGTTATTGTACCAATCAACAATATTAAAGTTCATGGAGGTTGTACTTCCATCACTAAAATGTAACACCGCCGTTATTACAGATGCGCCATTTGCACTTGTTGCCAGAAAAACAATTTCAGAAAATTTATTGGGTTGTGCTAATGTCAATGTATCACTTTCATTCACAGATTTTAGAATTATGGCATTTTTACTACTATAATCTGCAAGTTGATAATTATATCCCGGTAATGCATCATTCGTAATTTTACCGTTAACGGGCAAGCCAAAAGGAGGTGCTGAATTTGTATTGGTGTTACCCCTAAAATCCTTTGAATATAACACAAATGAGCCAAGTTCATTTGTTGTACTGGCAATGCCCTGATTCATGCCTGAACCATTCGCGATAATATCATGGTCAAAACCGGTAACCGCCAAAGGCTTGATATCTGATACATCGACCTGTATAGTATTACTGCTTGCACTCACACCACCTGCATTTCTTGCCCGAACCCTGTAATAATATGTCGGTGCATCAGGTAGTCCTGTAATATCGAGGGAAGTCACATTTCCTACATCCAGGTTGTTGTACCCGGGTATAAGGTAAGAGAAGGTCGGGCTGTCGGACACATCCAAAAAATAATTCGTTGCATTGGCGACCGAAAGCCAGTTGGCCGTAAAATCAATGTCAAACAAATTGGTGGCATTCGTAGCCACCGGGGCTGCCGGAGCATTTATCGGGGTTATTCCGTTGATTGCAAATATACCCGTACTGCTCGTGCCGGGAGAAGTTTTAGTGACGGTAACACTTACTAAGATTTTTTCATTGAATGGTGCAGGAATATTTATTTGATTGTCAAATAGCCCTGGCCGAATGATACCTGCACCATAACTAAAATTAAAGATATCAGATGTCCGAAGTACACGACCAATTTTTTCCGTGGCAAAATCTTGAGGCTCGAAAAACCAATCCGGCACTGTAAATGAAGTATTATGACTTGTACCGTCACTAAAATTTAAAGTAAAATTAAACGTTGAAGAGCCGTTAGAACTTGCTGCCAAAAATGCAACCGTTGAAAAAACGCCCGGCGTCTCTAATGTTAAAATGCCGGTGTTTATCGAGTTTCTAAGCACCAGAGCATTGTTTTGATTATAGGGTGCCAACTGATATATTGCACCTATCAGTTTTTTGCTCACGATTACCCCATCAACAGGAAGACCTGTGTCGTCCGGAGGAGGTGCAGATAGATTCGCATTGCCTCTGAAGTCTTTGGAATAAAAAACATTGTCACCTGCCACAAGTGGGTCATCAAATGTTAATGTAGTTGTAGCCCGGGCTCTGTTCATTCCACCTGCCCCTTCGGCAATAACATCGTGATTAAATCCCGAAACCTTGACAGGTACAAACGTCTGGGCATTCATATGACCCGATAACATTCCGAAACTGAGCAGGAAAAATAATTTTATAAGTGTTTGCGCATTGGTCATTGTCACGCGATTTTTTTTTATTGATAAACGTATTATTTAATCAGGATCGATTTTACTTCACTGAGTTCGCCGGTCCAGCCGTTGTCGTATTTGACACGGACGGCGTAGTTGTAAAGGACGCCGGAAGTGAGGTTTTCATCGGACCATGAAATTTCAGCTGATGGTAACTCTTTGTACATCGTAACATTTTGCGAACCTACCGAACGAAATAACTGGTATTTGAATGCAAGGTTTTTACCCTTTCCTGGTGGGTTGTTGTATTGCCAGCTTATTGTAACTGATGTATTTTTCCCTTCCACCAGTTTTTGCAATTGAGGCACGTGTTTATTGCCGGGAAACGGCAGAAAAGCCTGACCTGTATTCGAATAGTCCGATAGATTGCCAAAATCATCGACAGATTTGACAGCATAATCAATTTTGCCATCATACATGTCGGATTGAGTTTCGTACGTCAATATTTCTTTACGGACAGAATCAATGACCATCCATTCAGCCAAACTGTCTTCCGGATTTCGGGTAAAGATGAGATATTTTTGCACATCGGCTGATCCGCTCTTTTCCCAATGTAAGATTACATTTTCATTCTTCACTTCCACTTTTGATAAAAAAGGACTGACAGGTGGAATGGTATCCGGCCGCCTCAACTTCAGGATTTCAGAGAGGAAGCTGCGGTTATAATAATCATCTTCAGATTTCACCCCTACATATATATATTTAGTAAGTGAATTTAATTCAATTTTCCATGAAAATGTCGTATCGTTTAATGGTTTATCAAAAACCAACGCCAGGTTTTGCGGATCATTATTGGAAAAAAACACATAGTAGCCAACGACATCCCTGGAGGAACTTGGGCTCCAAGTAATGGTAACCCAACCCTCGGGACTTATGCCGGCTTTAATGACATCCGGTGCGTTTGGACGGCTATGATCAGGGACCACCACATACTTGGCAAAACTTGTTGCTAAATTTCCCGAACTGTCCACACTATTGACTTTGAAATAAAACGACCGGTCGGTATCTATATCTTTCAGACTCATGGTAAACACCGTATCCGAAGGAGGAAGATCGCCGCTTACCGCGCTGAAATTGTAATCAGCATTTTCCGCCATCAACACCTGATGGTATTTCAAATCTTTATCTTTGGTATTCGCTGTCCAGGAAATCCGAATAGTAGCCTCTTCTTTCCGGAAATCCCCGGTTACTATAGATACCGGTTCGGGCGACGTTTTGTCTCTGCCAAAGCCATGTCCGTAGGCATAGTCACTCCATTCGCCAAAGGCATTGGAACCTTTGATGCGATACATGTACACCTGGTTATTGGACGGCAGAGAATCAATATAGGTTACGGGGTGATTTATTAATTCTCTCGACCGTATAAATACGATAGGCTGCTTGGTAATGGGATAATACACAGAATCTCCCGGATTCAATCGTTCGACGATAAACGAATTGTATGCCACATCCCCGTTTGGTAACCACTTCAACGTAACCGATCTGTCATTTTTTTCTATTTTAAAATTTTGCGGCGCTGTCAATGGTTCAAACTCGTTGGTCACCCAAATATCAGGTACCGGGAAATTGGGGGTCAGGCGTTTTGTCCGGATCTCATAACGATAGGTCTCTCCTAAGGTTACTTCCCGGTCAACATAGCGGAGACCAAAAACATCCGCGGCCAGCTGTGACCTGTCAGCGGCGGATAACGCAAATCCGAAATAGTTGCTTTCCATTGCTGCCTGATCAAACATACTGGCGGACTCGATACCCTGCGGCAAGCCCTGATCCATTACGAAGGCGGCAGCCAGCATGGCCAACGTATCCGACCGTGACATTTGCCTGATCTGAGCTTCTGTCCAGGGTTTTACCGTGGCGATCAAAACGGAATCCTCACCGGCTCCTGACCGCCATATTTCATACCCGTCCGTCATCGCATCCCGGCAGATTTCAATTGTTGAGGGCACCCATCTCAGGATAACAGAATCTATCTTTGGCCTGGCTTTACCAATGATGGCTTTCACCACGAAAGGTTTTGAAAGCTCCAGCATATCACGCAATGAGTTGCCATTCGGCCATCGAAAATCATGGTTGTATTCTTTCGGTTGCCGCGCAGTTTCCCCGTCCGTACATTGGATGGTAACAGATGTCGTCTGTCCCGATTTATTGTGTCTGATTGTATATTTGTAGGTAGATCCCGGTGTAACATTTTTATCCGTATACCCCAAACCGACTGCCCCGGCGACCATGCTATCAATAGAACTTTCAAATACTATATAATTGAATTGAATTTCATCATTCTCCTTATCGGATGTATTCAGAAAATTATCTTCGTACAAAATAGATCCAATCGGCGAGAGTACAGATTCAATGCCGTTGCTTTGGACCCGAAACCACGAGGAATCTTTGCGGGTGATCTGAACCGGCGTAAAAGCACCATTCGATCCGCCACTTACATTTTCACGGGTTAAGGTATATCCTGATTTCAGGCCTTCTTTCCAAACAGCCGGATCAGTGGGAAACCAGTTGACCGAAACCTGACTGTTTGAAACCGCGGATTCTATTACCCAGGATGGTTTATTTTGAGCATACATGGTAAAACTCAAATGCCACAAACATATAGCTGTTATGATGATTCTGCTTTTCATATTATCTTATTTCTTCAATGGTAAACTTCTCCGGATAACTTTCAAAAAAATGATCTACACGAGTCCCTTCGTCTTTGATCACCGGGCTTTCATGGATTTTAAGGTGATGCCTGACCTTAAATGCATTTTGAATTAAGTAACTACCTTCGCCGGTATCCGAAATATTCCATAATCTTGTATAATAATGATCCCTGGAACCCGATGTTGTGCCTTTAGAAGGAAATTCATTTTTTTCCACCTGGACCTGCAGGTAGTCTCCGGGACCAATTGGATCATATCTATGGAAAAACAAAATAAAACCATTATTACTGACAATTCTGTAAAACCTGCCTTCCCTGTAAATCCTCCATCTTTCACTATTTTTTACATCTTTCATGATTCTACCTTCTGAATCTTTTATCCTGTATACTTTTTCGGAGTTAAATAAACTTTGGTTTCTTTCCGTAAAAGTTACCGAAATATCATCTTCTTTATCACCTTCGAATTTTGGACTTATTTTATGACTATCAATGCTTCTCAGAACAGCCGGGAACTTTACATTTTTATATTTGTCAGCATAATTACGGATGGAAATGTTGCTGCCATTATTAGAAAATTTCCACAATGTCGAATAATCACCTGGAATATCTTCAATGTAAGTCCATCCATTGTCAAAAATCAGTCCGTATGCCGGCGTATAAATACCATATGCCGAGGATTCGTTTTTGTCAAAGTAAGGTTGTTCTAATCCCCAAACGGGATAAAATACCCCACTTCCATGTTTAGCATCTATCCTTGTCTTTCCATCTTTTTTAATATAATACCATTCTTCCAATGACAATTCTGTTACATTGTCTATTTCAATTTCAGACCCTGAAACCCTGTCCGGAAATAAATTTTGATAACCTGTCATTGACGCTCCTTTGTCTCTTTTGGATTCGACCATCTCGCCCCACTCTCCGGCAGGAAAATAAATGGCTGAATGTCCATGATACGATAATCGATAGCCGGGTTCGGTAGCAATAAAATTATTATACACATTTTTTGTACCTTCAGGTGGGTTGGTGATCCAGCTAAAGTCTCTTCGGCCATCAACCATAAATTCTCCTTTACCCCTTGAACTTATAAATTCCTGATACCCGTCGCCGTACGAAACCGATGTGCCCTTGCTAATCTTTGACAACCAGTATAATTGGTTAATTACAATCCTGGACCGTAAATCCTGAATCAAAAAGTCACCTTGTACTGATTTCCCTGCCAGCTGCGGATTTCCGGCGCTTACATTAAGATCCATTGATTGCGTAGAAAAAGTTTTGGTTGCAATCTCGGCATCGGTCAATGTCTGTAAGGAAACATTGGTGGCACCGGTAAGCCTGTAATGCCATTTGGAACCATCACTTATGGTTTTATCGCCAAAATTAAGCATTCCTTTCTCTTCGGCTTTGGTATAATCAACCAGTACTTGTTTGAGGTATGATTTTCCGGCTAAATTAAAATTCGGATTATTTAATACACTTCCATCCAAAATACTATTCAAGCCTTTGTTCTGATGAAATTTTGTGACATACTCGGCCGGGATATATGCATGATAATAGTCGAGCTTTACATTTCTTCTCAAACGCGCTATATCATACATGTCAAAAGATTCATTGCCTTTCCTGTTTTTTATTTTAAAACTAAAAAAATCATCTCTCACGGAGTGAAATTTACTTTCGCCCAGTTGATTGATGACACCGGCACGCTCCGAATCAAACACATCATTCGGATGGCTGAAATCGCGCATTTTCAGGTCGGATTTTACATGAGCAAACTCGAGTTTGGCTAACTTTTCCGTAAGGTTTTCATACAAGCTTGTGCCGAAATTCAACTCCTTAAGGACGAAAAAATGATCTTTGATCATCTTATGATACCTTTTATAATTGGCGTCGCTAACATCTGGCAAAGCCAAATCCAACTCACGGACTATGAACAACGAGTAAATTTTCCCTTTTTGCAGATCATAATTTTTTAAATCCGGAAATGAAACTTTGCTCACATTTACGTTTCTTTTTTCAAGGTAGGTCAAATTATACCTGCCATCTATGGTTTTGGACTTTGAATCCAGTACCTCAACGTTCTCTTTTTGTCCCGGATGGCCGGTAACAACAAAATCTTTTGTGGATATTTCCTGTCCATTGGAATTATATTCCTTTAATCGGGCTACGTATTTGTATTTAAGCGGACCCGTTTGACCCGGCAAAACATCACACTCAGTACAAGTCAACGGGAATAATGATTTGGCATCCTCTTCTGCTTTCCGGTGAAATTTGATTTCTGTATCCGCATATCCTTTGTGCCAATAACGTTGGCGGTCACCCGGCGCGGAATACTCTATCATACCGGGAGTAATCCTTGTCGGACGTTCGCCTGTAGTGAATTTGATCTTTCCCCATTCAGGCTTGTCTCTGTCAGTATACTGTGGATTTTCATAGCCTTTTTTTTCTTTCCAACCGAATTTGTATTCTATATAATATACCGTATTAGGCTGAAGTGCTTCATGTAATGAAATGGTAATTGTCTTACCATAATTCTCAACTTTATAAGAATACAATCTTCTTTTTATTTCAGATGGATTTTTAATGTATGGAGTAGATTGGTTGTTTTTATTTTGCTGTTCGTACCTGTACCGTTTGGCTTCTTCATCAAACTCCTTTTCGGTATAAATCATTACATCGTGCACCTCAGCCATAAAAATAAGCGCATGTGAAGGCAGGTTTCTCACATCCCGTTGTGTCAGGGTAAAATCTTTTCGAAGCGGGATATTCGTATTTAACGTTATATCCGAATACCTGTCCACGTTATTCTGACCGTTCCTGACACTTGCATTTTTAAAGATCGTAAGATCTGCCAGCGGGTCAGGCGGTTTAGTATATTCACACGGCTCTCCGATGACCACTTTATACTGAAAATCTCCTGAAAACATGCCATCTAAAACATTGTATTGTCCACCAATCATACCTCTGAAGTAGGTGGGATTGGGGCCTTCTACCTGCATAGTAAGGTAGGCACTGGCATTAAAAACCGGAGTAGTCAGGTTTAGACCGAATAGCTTGAAGCCCATATCAATCCGTCCGTTTGCATAGGCGAAAGCACTCCCTTTGGCATACCATCCTTTGAGGCCGATTTGTCCCTGATTATCACTATTGCTACACGTTATATCTTTATATTCTCTCAGATTGACATCAAATCCCAGCTTGAGATAAAGATTGGCGTGCATTAACAGGAAGTTGGCATCCACTCCCCGGGACATGGTCAATCCAAAGGCAATACCCTTGGCCGGACCGGAGCCTAGGTCCACCGGTTCACGTTGACTTTTGAGTGATTCTGCCCTTTCTATACTGTCAGCCTTCGACAGGAGTCCGCGTAGTTCAGGAATCATGTCCTCCAGTTTTTGAGGAGCATCCACATTGGCACCAAGCTGAGCATATGCCTTGATGCTATCCCGTACGAGTGGTATCAGGCTTGTCAACAAAGTACCTGAGATGGGTTTAAATGTGCCGGTTCCGGGACCGCCCAGTTTGAGTTCCGCATACGGATTGGATGGGCTGAAACTAAATTTTATTCGCCCCTTGTTGTAATTTTCTCTAGTGTTAAATACCGTTTTATCATAATCAATGGGTAAAGAAAATAAGGTCGTGTTGACAACCGGTACTTTAAACCTGGATCTGAAAGCGATCTCGCCCTCCAGGGTTCTGTTTGGCCAATCCAGTGTAATTCCGGCATATATATCGCCCACGTTGTTTTCTCGTCTTTCCCGGATGGAAGATGGCATCAGATAACCTCTGCCTTCCAATGAAATCTGATTTAACGAAAACTCATTGGTTTCGTTGTCCCAATTAAATGAAATGGCAATACCTGCATCTGCCACTATACTATAGGGTGGTTCCTTCGGTGAATAAGGACCAAAAATGGCATATACCTTGCCCCCGAAAGTACCTTTTTTCGGCGTATAGGTTTGGTTAAGACCTGCCCCGGGCTGGAGAAGTTCCCCCCCTACCTTTTTACAAAAATTTCCGGACTTTTTTCTTTCTTCCGCGTCTTCACGTTCCTTATCTTTTTTTACCATTTGTGCAGAATCAGGCATGGCTACTTCTTCTACAGGTTTTTTAATATTCATATTAATATGTATTCCGCCACCAGCCCCAAAGAAATCCACTTTGGGCACATTGGTAACAGGGTCATAAAACAATGGAATACCTTGTTCGCTGAATACCTCCAAATCCAGGAAGCCATAATAATAATCACTTTCACCTTCCTTTTTCTTTCCAAATTGACCGACAATGGTCATGCCCCCCAAACCTTCAATGTCACCGGAAAGAAAACCTTTCAGGCCTGACCCGTATTCTGAATCCCCCCTGAGTATGTTAAGACCTCCTTTAAAGCCAACGGGACCCAGTGCTCCTTCAACTGATAAACATTCGAGTGTTACTTCTGAAAATTTCCAGGTATCCTGGCTGTTTCCGGAAGGTTTATAACTCAAGCCCAACACTCCTTCCGTTCTGATAAATTGTGCCTTGGTCTCTGTTCCTTTCGATGTTTTTTCTTTCGTAGCTCCCATCAAACCAATAGCGAGTTTGAGTCCCATCACAATCTCACCATCCCGCTGGACCGGTCCCAAACAAGTAGATACCAGATCAAAGCCCATAAACATGGCCTGACTTCCTCCTTTGCCGCCTTTGTCACCAGGCATGGCTTTGCTTATTCCTGCGGAATTTTGTTTGCTTCCGATAACGGAAAGCCTGTTTCGAAAATCCATGACTTCATCAATTTTAGCTAAATCATTAGCATCCACGTCGCCCCATGTACCCAAGGAAACATAACTGACTAAAGTACTGTCAAGGTTAAATTTTATGGCATTATTAAAAACGTCTGCGCTTACTTTTACATTTTCAAAAGAAATGGGATCGGCCTCTATTTCCAAACCCGGTGGTGAAATCAAGTTGAGAGATAGAGCCACATTATCATTCAAATAAAAATCACACAAACCACTGAAACTTCCGGTAGGTATCCATTTTCGCGTTTGCTGATTATACCTGACGTCTACCTTAGAACTTGCATTTAGTTTCATAGCCATACCCGGCACCAATACAGATTGAAACAACTTATCTTTTAATGATGTAAAGCCAATCTCAGCTGTAATTTTTTCATTTTCAATAAGAATGGAACCGTTGAAATTTGCCCAGCCCTTATCAAATTTCCTTTTTTCATAATTGATCGGTTTATCCTTGAATATCGGAATTAACATGCGACCGCCAAATCCAACTTTTTCGTGCAATTTTGAAGCATGAACCGAAAAAGAAAGGCTGTCCACCGCGTATTTCCATCCGCTGAAATTCGCCCCCTGTGTTTCACTTACCAGGTCTTGATTTTTTGTAAGATTTTTAGAAAAGTTATATACGAGCCAAAAACCATCACTTGCCTCTGTATCGGGAAAATACATACCATCTTTTAATGCCACCTGAAGGGGTTGGTCATTGTTAAGGTGAATAAAGGAGATGTCAGATGCAAATCTTTTAAACACAATTCCTTTGTACGATTCATGGTTACTAAAATTTTTAATATATTTACAATCGACATTTTCGGATATTTTTGCCTTCGAAGAGAGGTCCAGGAAAATGGAGAAATTATTTCCCGCAGTAAATATGATATGTGGTTGACCTTCTAAATAAAACTTCCACTTTTCGCCTTTTCCGTTCAGGTCCTGAATAATGCCAATAAATTCTCCTAAATCATGTGCATTACCAGCCGATGAAGTATTCAAAGTAAAAAGCATTTTTAATGTATCCTCTCCAACGGGCACAAGATTTTTTGGTTTGTAATATCCGCGCATATCGAAGCGGTCAAATCCCTTTTTACAATCTATGTGAGCCTTACTGAATTGGTCGGCGCCTTTAACCTTAACTACCCTTTTGTAATCATACTCTTCTGAAGTATAACTCCCTTCGAGTACCAATTGTACATCGACCAGTTTAATAGCAGCCGCCGTATCATTGGTAATTTTTATTGGCGGAGATTTAAAAAGTAAATTCCTTTTATCAAATATATTACTGAATAATTCCTCTTTTGAGCCTTCTTCTCTGATAAAACTCGCAAGGCCAAAAGTCAAACTTCCATCAGATTTGTTAATGTCCGGAATTATTAAATCCAAAATTAATAATCTCGAATCGGGGGGAATATTGTAGTTGGTTTCAAAGCCTAATTTTTTAAATAATTCCTCGTTGACGAGAATCGGTACCGTATTTTGTACAGTTTTACTTTTATAATCCCGGTAATATTCCAGGGATGAAATACCCGGTTTGTCGGCAACCAACTTGTTACCTTCCCGGGTTGCCCTGATTTTAATGTCTAAAAAAGGAATGTAAACCTGTCCATCCTCATATATCCAGCCTCCCTGCGTGGTATTTAATTCAAGCCGCGCTTTCATTTCTGCATGGAAGATTTGAAAGTTTTTATTATGAACAGGTTCAGATGCCTGTTTCCCGCTCGAAGGAACATGGCCCGGAGCCATCGCCCAATATTCTTCATGAATTAATTTGTCATACAATTTTTGGAGTTCGACCTTACCTATACCTTTAGGTTCAATGGTACAATTGCATCGGATATCGATGATTTGGGCTTCAATCTGGTCGAGTGCAAATGAGCCGTTGTTTTCCGCACCCCATAGGATGACATTTATTTTATTATTTCCTTCTTTAATGACCACAGACACCCCGACCTGTTCGATATTATCGATGGTTCTTTTTAAAATTTCACCATGTGTGACAGCATACGATTTACCACCCAACACAAAACGAGCTTTTTCCACCTCCACTGAATTGGCCGTGTATCTGTTTTCAGGCAGATCATACGGAGACAAATTCCAGTTGTTTATATGAAGACCGGAAATAGAAAATGATAAATCATCCGAGGTTGCATTCAAAGCCTGTTTCATATCAGCCAAGGTCTGGGCTATATTGCCTTTTAGTTTTTCCCCTAATACTGAATTTGAAACATTTACATTCAGATCACCGGATAATTTGGCAGAAGGGTACATCATTTTTTCATTGCCCAGATTCTTAATCTCCAATCCTATTGATGTTTCATCTGACAAGCTCATATTAGCTGACCACATACCAATCTTCAGATCTCCACTTGGCATAGTTATATTCATGCTGGCATTGCTGTTGCCGGATTGAAGTAATTCACCGTTGTAATTTATCAGGTCATCCGCTACCGGCAATTTTAGTCTGCCTGAAATAGAAGGACTGACGAATTTTCCTTTCAGAAATTCAAGTGAGTACTTATCAACGCTGTAACGCCAGTTTTCAACCTTGCCGTTATCTATGGAAATCAGATTTTCTTTGCTGAAACTACCATACGGAATATTGTTTTCATTTAGCAGGATTTCTCCTTTATCTAATGTTAACCTGCCCTTGCCGGAAAATACATTGTATGCTTCCGGAAGCGAAACACTGGCCTCCTGTATAACGGCACCTCTCCAGGTAGGATCAAGAATGCCTTCTTCCGATGCCTGGAATTTTGCTCCATTTTCTATGGTATTCGTATTGGACAAATCAACCATTACTTTATTGGCGTTAAAACGAAAACCTTCCATTCCGTTGATCTCAAACGCCGGCAAACCTTTCACCTCGCCAAAATAGGTTTTGGCATCTGCTTTTTTATCCGATAATTCCAGCACCACCGGGCCGCCGTTATCC
Organism: Saprospiraceae bacterium; assembly: GCA_022842725.1. Classification (GTDB taxonomy): domain Bacteria; phylum Bacteroidota; class Bacteroidia; order Chitinophagales; family Saprospiraceae; genus OLB9. The sequence continues at coordinate 8,388 of JALHOZ010000015.1, read as the reverse complement.
GCCCTGACCATAATATCCGGCGATATCTGCAGGTTTTCTTTCAGCTTACTTTCCGTGATTCCACTGCAGTCACAAAACAACTTACTGCTGCCGTCCGTACTCACCATCATTTCAATGGTCGGGATGATTTCCCGGGCACTTCCCGGTCCGGACGACCGGCTGATCGGCACGAGATACGACCCGCTTTTTAAGCCATACGGCGTGGCCTGGATGGCCGTGGCCGCCGAAATATCAAAGGTCAAACCTTCCCCTGTTTCGTTCAGGCCCACCATGTTCAAAAAGGCATGGGACGGTGTAAAATATATACCGGTGACGCAAACCATCATGGAAGGGTTTTGCTCGTTGACCAAGGCCAAAGGCAGTTCATTACGCCTGGAGACATCCTCCGTCAACAAGGATACTTTTTTACTGTCATTAATGGAACGGTAGAGATCGGCAGCATACTGGTTATTTACATATCGTGCTATATTTTCCGGGCTTAATTGTTCTTTGGATAAAGTGAATGGACCACTGCCCGCTTCGATGCTTTCACTATCATATACCCTGCCCTCTTTATTAACTTTTACATTTGTAAATACTACTTCCAACGTCGAGCGCAACATCGGAAATGCAATCAGACCCTTGCCGGAATAGCCGACCTGGCTGTTGCCGGAAGCTTCCGTCACCTTCATGTTGAAAAACCCGAGCTTCACGTCCTGGTTGGGCGCCAGGATCATGGGTTCGTTGTCGGCTTTGGACACGGGTCCGTAACCGGTTTCGTACACCGAACAACCGCGGGGTGCCGGATTATCAAAAGGATTCAGATCGTTGGTAGGAGCCTCCCCGTCATATAGTACGAAGACAGATATCTCACTTTTTCCTTCATTCTGAAATAAGGTGCTGGTCGGATGTAACATACTACTCGCCTTGACCCGCCAGGCATAATACACCCCGGGCTGAAGCGGCGGTTCGGCCTGGGAATAGATAAATGATGTCGCGTTGGTTGTAGTTGTATACACTTTTAACGCACTGTCAAAAAAGTCGTTGGCGTTCATGACACCTTGAGGCAAAGCAACCAATTCAAAAAAATAATCCACCGCTCCCGGGTTATTACCACTTCCCAGATGCATGGGCATCCAGGAAAAAATCATGTTCTGAACCTCGGGCATTTTTATTTTTTCATTGAAGGCAGGCTTGATAATCTGAGGAGGCTGGTTGAGCCGGAAATTGCCGGCAACACAAAATTTATTGGACACGGGAACAGACCTTTCGACACCGTACATCTGCAGGCAAATCTGGTTAAATCCTTCCGGTACCAGAGCGGCACCCCTGCCCTGCTCTGCCCTGCCCGTCAATGCCTCCGAAGACAAGTAACGATTGAGAATGGTTCCGTCCAAAACAAAGGGTTCAAATTGTGTCAGCGTGAGGATATCACCATTAAAATTCATATCCGTCTGGTATAGGATGGTTCCATTTTGTTCTATGGTCAACACAGGCTTGACCTGTAAGGACTGCTCTACAGGATCTTTCAGGAAAACCTGAAAATTCAGATCGTTCATCCGGTCTGTCCCATACACCTTGAGGTCCAGAGAATGTGGTGGCACAAGCGCACCGGTAACCTGTACAGGCCAGATCGTGTTCTGGGCGGTCAACGAACAAATAAAAAGGAAGAATGTGAGGTATAGGGTAACAAACTTTTTCATGCGGGTCTGTTTGAAAGGAAATCCTGTTTTAAAAATTAATTCTTTTTGTTTTTGCCCGGGGCATATTGAAAATTGTATTGCAATCCAAGGTTTCCGGTACTTTCCGTGAATGTTGGAATGGTTTCTGAAACCGTTTGAAGCAATCCCCAGGAAAATTGTACGGACATACCGGTAAATAGTTGGGTTGTCATGTTGACTATCGCGGAAAGGTTGGAGGAGGTATTCCCCGCGTCATTTTTATTGTTGAAATAATTGCCGTTAAATCCGACCATCATTTTATTATTGAGCAGGGGTTTTTGAATCCCGATACCCAAGCCCAACCGATTGAGCCGGATACTTTCCACTTCATTCCGCGTATAATTTGCCCGGGCTGAAAATATCCATTTTGAAATAGTTTTCAGATTGTACCCGGCATTAATAAGATACAATTTAGACACGGACGTTCGGTCCGGCTTTTCAATATCATCGCTCACATCCTGCATGTTGCCGGTCAGTGTGACCGTATGTACATGTTCGCTCTCCAAAGGCAAGACATAGCTGGCGTTGATGCCGAGATCCTGGGTGATGACCACGGCATTCAATGAGTCTAACTGCGGATTTAAGACATAACCCACATTGGATGCGTTGTTGCTGTAATTACCCTGCACGTTCAGGTCTTTATGTGACCAGGCTGTCTGGATATCATAAATCAACCTTGTTGTGGTCGTGGGTTTGCTTCCATCCAGATTATTTCGTTGTACACCGGCTTTAACCATGGTATTCAATTTACCTTCCAAAAGTCCAAAGCCGGCAAACCCCTGAATATCCTGAATGTCCCGGTTAAAAAAATATGCCCCGAAGGTACGGAAGGTGTTATCGACCCGGTTAATCAAAAGACCGGCATTAATCGTTTTGCCTTCAAATGCCGCGCTAGCCTCGAGAGCATTGCCATAATAGGAGGTATTTCTCTTTTTTAATAAAAAATCCGTTATACTACCATCATTAGCAGTGGCATCCAACACGTTGGGCGAAACACCGCTGCGGGTATAATCCACTTTGACCCGTACGTTTTCGAAAAACAATTTTTGCAGCTGAACACCTAACGCAAAATTTGCCTCCGGGCTTACTTGTTTCGGATAATCACCAGGGACTACAACTGAAGTTTCATCATCCTTAGCCGTAAAAAGGATAATATCAGCTGATGCTTTGTCATCGCCGTATCCTATTTTTGTGCCCCAACCGATTCTGCGATAGACGGGCAGATTGGGCGTGACCAAAGATAAATCTATGGGTTCAGCCTGCGCCAGCCTGCCATACATAGCGCTGAAACGCACCTTTCCGGGCGTCAGTTCTGTGCCGGCACCAAAAAAGTTGAGATTGCTGAGCGTGTATTTTGAAAAATTCATGGACCGGTGTCCCAGGTGTAGTTTGGCCCACTTGTAATACGGACTGAAACCTACCCGCGCAAATCCGTTTCGTTTGTTATTGATTCTTTCCCTGAGTGATTCTCGCAAATCCGAAAAACTGGGGAAAGAACTTGTCGTGTTCCGGGCCGTTAACACCATGGAAAACGGAATGTCGATCTGGTAAATCCGGATGTTCACATTACTGTTAACTGTATAGAAAAACGGGTCCTGACGCAGCGGCCCGCCGAAAGCATCATACGAGCGAAGATTGAGGCCCACGCTTCCTGATAAAGTAAAGGGATCTCCGAAGTCAGTAAATCCTTTCACAAAATTGGTCATGTATTTTTTGAAAAAACCTTCTTTGGAAACTTCATCCAGGTTTTCAAAAGAATTTAGTTGAGCATAACCGGTAAAGTAGGTTACTAATACAAAGATTAGAATAAAAAGGTGTTTCATGTGGGGATATTTATTCCGGTAAATACTCAAATGAATTTAAACAAACACATTATTCAAAAAACCTCCCTGACTGTATTTCTGAAAAAGAGAAATACATCAAAGATTCAGTAAAAGTATTTTATCAAATGTAAAGGAGGTCAGGTTTCAGACAGAATGTTCTGAATGGCTGAATAGATGTTCTGAATAACAGGACAGGTATCCTGGATGATTAAACAAATTACCAATGAAATAAAAAGAAATTGTATGGGTACAAGGTCAAGGTCTGTTTGGAAACAATAATTTTTAAAAAACAGAAAATCCTTAATGAATCAGGGTCAAAAGTGTATATTATTTTTTTTGCTTCTGCTAACGGGTATGACAACATTGTTTTCCAAAACGATACTTTCCGAATTTCTTGATTTTATAAAATTTGTATTAATAATGAAACTTCGGTGACACCTGATGAGTGAAGAATCCTTGATACAATCCATCATTTGAGTCATTGTTTTTCTGGCATGAATATGCACACCGTCCGAAGTATAAATATGAACGTACACATGATCTGATTCAACATAAATGATATTTCCGGTTTTTATCACATGATGCGTTTTCCCGTCAAATATCTCTATTGTTTTTTCTTTACCGGCGTGTGAAAGATACTGAGCGTAGGCCACCTCTACAGAAGTCCACAATGATTCCTTTTGAATCGGTTTGGTGAGATATCCGAAAGGATTGGTTTTCAAAGCAGACGCCAGCGTTTTTTGATCATATTGAGATGAAAGGTATATGATGGGTAAAAATTCATCCGAATTATGTACATAGGTAGCAAAATCAATCCCGGATTTTTCACCATATAACCTGATATCCAACAATATTAAATCCGGTTTTTGAAGATTATATTCACGAACCGCTTCTTCATAAGATATCGCTATACCCGATGCTGTATGTCCTTTTTCCTCAATATAAAATTTTATCAATTCAGCAATAAGTATTTCATCTTCAACGATGAGAATTTTTAACTTTGTCATATTTTAGAAACCTTCTTTTCGGCAAACATGAGATTAAAATGAGCACCATTGTCATTGTAAAACCTGCATTCGGCCTGCAATTGACGAACCATATTACTGATCAGGTGTAATCCCATCTTTTTATCATTTTTACTTTGATCCTCTTCAGGAAGTCCGGGACCATTATCGGAATATTTAAGCACAAATTTATCATCTACTTTATAAACACTGATATGTATTTGCAATTTTTTTTGCGGTAACCTGGCATATTTTAATGAGTTTCCGATTAATTCAGAACATACAATACCAATGGGCATTATCGTTTCAAGATTAACAATATTGTTTCCGCCATCGATAGCGTATTCAAAATTGTCTTCACTTTTTTGTAATATCCGGAAATGTTCTGTTAATTGATTCAGATAAGCAGATACATTGATATCCTCAAATTCACCTGAACTGTATAATTGTTCATGTATCAAAGATATACTTCTGATCTTGGCAGTGATTTCATTCATAAACCGATTTGTTTTATCAGTAGATGATGCATTTCCATGAAGCGTTAATAAGCTGATCACAAGCTGCAGATTGTTTTTTACCCGGTGATGAACTTCTGACAATAATAATGATTGTTTAGCATTTGCCTGCTCCAATTCGGAATTTTGTTTGTAAATCAATTGATTTTGGCGGATGATTTTTTTCCTTTTTTTATAGTTATTCAACAGCAATGCCAAAAAAACCAAAAGAAGAGAAGTGGCGGCTATTAATCCCCAGGTAGTCCTCTTTGAAATTTTTTCAAGTAAGAGGTTTTTTTGTTTTTCTTTTTCAATGGCAAAATTGACAGCATTTTTGTTTATTGAATCCTGATTTATGTGCCACTCACTTCTTTTATCGTATGACCTCGCCAATTGGATGTAATGATATGCTGAGTCAAGACGGCCCTCTTTAAAAAATATTTGATGTTGAACTTCGTGTTTTCTGCTCAGAATGCTAAAGTATGCACGTGTATTTTGTTCCATTTGTTTCAAAAAATAATTCGTTTTTTCCAGTTCATTACGCGCTTCTGACAATCTGCCAACTTTGAGTAACCGATTCGCTATGTTTATACATTGAAACGCAGCACCATGAAAATCTTCCCTTTCTTCAAACATACGGATTGCTTCTTTTAAATGATAAACCGAGGTATCAATGTCTGTCACCAAAAGTCCCAAAAGCAAATGTCCGTCAAAAACCGATCTCTGCACCTTATACTTTTGTCCGTAATACACTGACTTTTTTGAATACACGATGGCTGAATCCAGGTTTCCGTAAATCCTGTGAAATGAAGCATATCTCAAACAATAATTTGCATAAATGTCCAAAAGTTTATATTGTTCAATGATTTTTTTTGCCATCTCAAAATGTCTTATACAATCGTCCGGTCTGTCAAAAACTTCAAAACATCTGGCAGCCGCGATATGGGCAGTAGCAGATAAAGACCACCATGATTTGGACTCAGAAGTGCGAATGACATGATAATACATATCCAGGGCTTCAGCAAAACGCATATTTATTTCAAGAACCTCCCCTCTTTCTATCAAAAAAGATAGCGCCGCCTTACATTCCATTTTTAACGGATTTTTCAAAACTTGTATGACTGAATCGGAATAACTGAGAGATCGTTCCGTTTTATGTCTTTGAATGTAAAATTGAACTTTTTGTGTGTACGCGACCAGTTCCTTTTCAGGACATTTTTCTCCTTTGATGACTGTTGGATAAAATGCCATAAAAACCAAAAAACACATCATAAACAACTCAAAACAGATGGTTTTACAAAGCAATTTTAATGACATGTCACGACCTTTTCCCCTGATGAATAAGTCAGGTTTAAAAAGTTGATTTATAAAAATAGGGCAGCGCACTTGATTTGTCAATAAGTTTCAGATAAAAAACCATTATGAATCTGTCGCTTCAAAGGTAATAAAATATCACTCATCTCTTTCAAATTGTGTGGTCAGAGTGCTGAAAACAAGTCATCATGTTCTGAATGGTAAAAAAACCAAGTTTAGTTTTACAACTTATCTTTGTCTGCACTTTATTGAAGAAGTCCATACCATTTTAAAATGATCACAATAGCCATCAACATAATGATCATCCTCTACAGGTTTGAAATCTTTTTTTATCCACCTGTCAGTTTGGTCGCAGTAGACGTTTTTCCTATCTGAATATCGGTTAGTTACAGCCTCCGGGATTTACAAGCACGGTACTTCCCGGTTCAACTATGACACTATTAGCAACATCAACGTTTGGTGCAATTAAGGTTAATTGTGAGGAATTAGTAAGGGTTATATTCGACAATAAAATATTGTTTGTGGCTTCAATCGTAGTGTTTTGTGAAATAGTAGTATTCGAAACACTCAGATTATTTGGCAAAAGTTTTGCAGTGGTAGTGCCTGTAATATAAACAGAATTATTTGAAAAAATAGTAAAAGACTTGGCAGAATTGCTCCCTGATACTAAGCCAACCCAACCAAATGTTCCATCAGAATTTATTTTACAAACATTCATAAAAAATAGATTTCCGGCAGATAAATAGGCATTATTTGCGGCATCTAATTTTAATATACCATGAAGAAGCAATGTTTCAGGACCATCAGCATTTAAATTTTGCCATAGCACAGAGCCACCTGAACTATATTTCATAAAAGCAGCCCCTGCTGTTCCTGAGTTTGGGAAACCACTGATGATTGGATTATTATCTGTGCCTGTCTCTACTTTGTTGCCGGCCATTGTATTCGTATGTGACCAAATCAAAACGCCATTCTGATCAAATTTTTCAAGGATACTGCCTGCATTCGAACTCACATTTTCTCCTTTAATGATATATGTATTGCCAAATGAATCTCCTGAAGCATCGCCGATAGTTGGACTTATGATGCCGGCCTTACTCCAGATAAGATTCCCTGCCAAACTAAGTTTCAAATAACCATTGATGTTGCCGGTTATTCCTCTTCCGGATACTAATAAAAAACTATCCCTGGTGAACTTGAAATTTTTAGGTGCCCCAATTCCATGGGTATCATAGTATGTCCAGATGGCCTCTCCATTTGCATTAAACTTCTTAACCCTTGTAACTTGCCCATTTGGTCCTGTACCTAAACCCAAAACGTATATATTGTTATCATTGTCGACCAGTATTTTTGTAGTATAAGAGCCTTCAAAAGAAGATTCAAAAACATTGCGCCATATCAGATTGCCATTACCATCGTATTTCATCAATAAACTGGCGGCATTGACAGGATTTGAATATCCCGAGCGAATGGTTCCGGAAACTAAACAGTTATTCTGACTATCCGTTTCCAACCAGGTTGCTACCTCATGCCTCGTATTATCCGTATTGTCATACGTGGCATTCCATAAGACATTTCCATTACATGATCTTTTGGTTACTGTTATATCACCTCCCGGGTTATAGTCCCAATTTGCCGAAAAAATACCGTTTTGTTGATCTGTAGCCAGCGCCACACCTCCGGGATAGTTTGACCACACCACATTTACCTGAGCCATCGTCAGAAAAGGAATAATACTAAAAAGCAGTATTGTACACAGTAATGGCATCAGCATTATTTTTTCTTTCATTATTCTATTTTTAAAGCTATTCATTTTATTGCAACATTATTTCTCACAAAATTAAGCTGTATTTAACTGCCCTGTAGTGACTAAAGTCACTACAGGCCCATTTATTTTAAAATGCCGCTTTTATACCTATCTCACATTACACTAAAACTTAGATTTATGCAGCCCGCGCATTTCACTCAGCCAAAGTCCTGAGCGGCTTTGATCTCGTTTGGAATACGGAACTGCACATCTTTCAGCACCACTACCCCGGAGGTTTTAGGTAAA
>JALHOZ010000014.1:102086-109885 GCA_022842725.1 Saprospiraceae bacterium | reverse complement strand
TATATGTCATTTTGTAATGTTTTGAGATACACAAGGAAAAATAATAAATGAGAAAATGTATAATGTTTGCTTTCAAATGAACATAAAATTAATCTGCTAAGAGCAAATACTTTTTCTTGCTGCCTTAAAGTTGGTTTTGAATTAGAAAATAAATAATTAGCAAAATTTATTAACCGTTCACCATCTTCTCGAGTTTCAGGTGAAATTTTCCTGTCTCCAGTTAAAAAGAAATCATTAAACTGATAATATTCGTATAGGTATTCATTAAATAATTTAGCATTTGGAATAGGTATTGAATATTCAATATCAATAAACCTTCTTAAATATTCATCACTATTAATTTCTTCACTTCCATAAAAACCTTTTACAGAACTTGCTAGGTGTTTTTTATCAATGGACAAGACAAAAACAATTCCTGAGACAGAGAAGAAATGTTTTATTTGTTCCAATACTTCAACCGCATAGTTTGGACGACATCTATCTAATTCATCTACAATAAAAATCAAAGGTTTTGCATTCTCACCTTGCTTAACAAACTTCTCCAACTCTTTTCTAAACTCAACTATAGTTTTTTTCCTAGATGAATATTCCTTAATTTCTTCTTCTAAAATTTCAGTAGAAGCTTTAGTGGCATTTTCAATGGTTTCACTAGGAATTTCTTCGAGATCAATTAGATATTTTTTTAATAATGATTTCGTAAGGGCTGGAACAATATTTTTTACTAAGATTGCACCTTTTTCAACAACTGATTTGAAAACTTTCTTATTTTTTGAATTGATTAAAGTTTCTAATTCTGATACTAAAGCAATCAAAGGGTTGTTATCAAAATCATTCTCCCAAGCATTGAAATATATGGTTTGAAATCCATCATTTTTTAATTGTTGTTGCCACATCTTAACAAAGGTTGTTTTTCCCGTGCCCCAATCGTTATTAATAGCCATTACAAAACCATCTGCATAGGTATTTACGATTTCTGTTAAAATTCTTGCATTGGGCTCTCTAGCTAACTTGCAGTTTTCAAATGGATTATCTTGTGGTATTATTAATTCTTGATGTTTTAACTTCATATTTCTATTACTTTTTCCTTTTTCAATTCCCCACTAAATGCCTTCTGCAACATACTTTTTTTCAACTCCTCCAGATCATTGATCTTTTGCTGATAGATAGCTTCTAATTTTTTGGTTTCAGCACGTAAGGCATCCAATTTATTTACAATGGATTCTTGTTCTTTTATTGATGGAACAAATATTTTGAAACTTCTCAAATAACCAAGACCAACAAACTTTTGTGTTGTACCATTAGCGTCTTTCATCATTATATCTTTTGTTTGCTTTGAGTCAAGGAAATACTTCAAAAAATAGCTATTCTGATTATTCCCAACCTTAAAAAGAGCAACATTTTTTATTGCATAGTCTGGTTTATCTTCAACAACTACTGGATTACCAATCGTACCAATCATTGCAAAAAGCACATCTCCAACATTAACCTTACTTCTTTTATTGATATTAATATAGTCTAACTCAGAGATAAATTTTATATCATCAAAAACGAGTTTATGATTTTTTAAATTCTTTGAAGTAATTAAAGGAAAACCTTGATTATGGTATTTTGGGCTATCGTGTGTTCCATCTCGGACATCATAAATTTCCCCTAACTTTTTCTCTTCCCATCCATCACCCTTTTTTTCAAACACCCCTTGCAAATAACTCTCAAACAATTCCTTTGCATTACGCAGGTTTTGTTCAGCATTGGCTTTTGCTTTTGCTATAGCTTCAAATGCTTCATCTAAAATGGATACAATGCGTTGTTGCTCGGGCAGTGGTGGTACAAATACTGGATATTTATCTAATAATTCTTTTCTGACACCATCTTGTCCAGCTGCACGTTTCGAAGAATGTTCAACAAATTGTCGTAGATTATCTGTATTTAAAAACCAATAAAAATAATCCTTATTACAAATTTCCTCATTTACAACTGCTTTCATTAAGGCAACATTGTATGCTCCTTCTAACCCCTTAAATATGCCAAAAATTGGTGGTCCATACCTTCCAATCATTATATCATCTTTGTTACAGAACCTACGAGCTTTGTGTTTGGGGATATAAGTTATAAACTTATCAGTTCTATAATCCCGGACTTGAATCAGTCTAATATAACCATCTTTGGGCTCATATATAAAATCATCTTTTGCAGGTTGACTCCCGCCAACTAGTTCACAGATATCTTCAAAGTTTTTTATCTCATCATGTCTCATATCAGTTCCAAAATTGAGTTTAAAATTTCTGCACTTTCTTCATCCAGTGCTTTCATTTCTTTCAATATCTCCTGTGGTTCACGCAAGGCAGCTTCTTCCTTTTTATTGGGATTTTTGACACTCAGATCATAAGTTGTGGTATCCAGACTTGCGACATCTATACTCCAGGAGTTTTCACTTTCACCATATGATTTCTGTAAATTCTCAAATTCCTTAAGATCATTTTCATTCAGTGGATTGGTTTTACCCAGATTTCTGCCGGGATTGAGTTGGTAGTACCATACTTTACTTGTAGGAGTACCTTTCTCAAAAAACAACACCACCGTCTTGACACCTGCACCTGTAAATACACCACCAGGAAGATCAAGTACAGTATGCAGGTTGCAAGATTCCAGCAGATGTTTACGTAGACTTACGGATGCATTATCTGTATTACTCAGGAAAGTATTTTTGATGACTATACCTGCTTTGCCACCTGCTCTGAGTATCTTGATAAAATGCTGCAAAAACAAATATGCTGTCTCTGATGATCGTATAGGGAAATTCTCCTGTACTTCAGCTCTCTCTTTACCACCAAATGGTGGATTGGCAAATACAATATCATGTCTGTCTTTCTCCTGTATATCTGCTATATTTTCTGCCAGTGTATTGGTATGGATGATATTGGGAGCTTCTATACCATGCAAGATCATATTCATTATGCCGATGATGTACGCCAGTCCTTTTTTTTCCTTACCATAGAAAGTTTTCTTTTGTAATATCTCTATATCCTTTGTGGTGAGTTTATCTGGTCCACCTTTACTATTGAGCATATACAAAAATCCTTCACAAAGAAAACCCATACTTCCTCCGGCACCATCATATACCGTTTGCCCTATCTTAGGGTCGATGACTCTTACTATGGATTTGATCAATGGTCTTACAGTGTAATACTCTCCACCATTGCGACCCGCATTACCCATATTCTGAATCTTTGCTTCATACAGGTGGCTCATTTCATGTTTCTCAGCATGGGTACGAAAACGCAACTCATCTATACGATTGATGACTTCACGCATATTGTAACCACTCTGCATTCTGTTCTTTAGCTCGCTGAATATCTCTCCTATCTTATATTCTATGGTATCAGCTCGTTCAGCTTCAGTCTTAAATTTTTTGAGATAAGGAAACAACTGTTGATCCACAAAATCCTTCAGATCATCACCTGTCATGGCTTTATGATGGTCCAGTTTACCATCTGCTGTTTTAGGAGTTGCCCATACATTCCATTGATATTCCGGAGCAATAATCGGTGTATAGATTTTGCCTGTCAGCTCTGCGGCTGTAGCTTTATCTTTTTCCAGATCATCCAGATATTTCAGAAACAATACCCATGACGTTTGTTCCACATAATCCAACTCACTACCACACCCTGCATCCTTGTGCAGTATATCGTCAATGTTTTTAAAAGTTTGTTCAAACATTCGGTTGTCTTTTCATTAATACAATTGAAACAATCTATGTTGCAAAGATAAATAATAGTACCGAAATTTAAAAATATAAAACTTCTTTGAACTTCATTTACAAGATCCTTTAGGAGTTAATACTCGTTTTCATATAAAAATTGGGGGTAAAAGCTGTGGTATAATAAATAAAATAAGTCCAGTCCGAATATACTACATAGGTTTATATCGGACCAGACTTTATCTTTTTTAAAGACTTCTTTGAGCAATTACGTAATATTTTAACATTTGATTTTCTTCTTCAAACAATATTGATTCTTCTCCAGATTTTTCAATTTTTTTATACATTGGTTTTATTTGGGGTGTTAGTGGTTTCTTTTTTATCTTCAACTCTACTATATCTTGTTCTTTCAAAGTTTTTAAAATTAAATCTTGTCCTTCTGAAGTAACAAGGAATCCAGGTTTACCAGCATAATAAGTGTTACTATTTTGATAAGGTATAAAATAATCTTCATATTCTGAGGTAGGTATATTAAATTCATCTAATATCCCATATTCTCTAAGTTTTTGATAAAACTTGTTCCTTTGAAAATTCCAATGCTTAGCCAACCCATAAAGAGTTGGATCAAAATTATTTTGTATTTTTAAATTTTTATTACTAAAATCGAATATCATTATTTCCTATATTTAATTTGTTGAAAAATAAGTTTATATCTGTTTTATTTGTAGTTTTTTCACCTACATTTTCAATAGATTTTGTCTTGTATAATCCCTTTCCCACTTTTTCAAACATTTCGTTCTTTAAGTTTTCAAAGAGGGTTGATCGTGCCATAACTCCTTTGTCCACAAACATTTCAATCAAATCAGTTACTGAAACAACATCATTTACTTCAATATATGAGTATATCTGCTCGAAGTTTGATTCTGATATTTGAGATCTTGTGTAAGAATCGGAATTACGTGTACCTACGTGTTCTATTATACAATCATTGTTAATTCTGAACGTGATTTCTGTATCATTATCACTGTGGTATCTCCATGCAAGGGGTTTTAGGATTTTTACTCCATCAGGACCATCAAACAAACTGATCATAGCATCACCTTCCTGGGATATCACCCTTGATCCAGCCATACTGGATAACTCTACTTCTTCATTCCGTTTAGATTTTACAATATGATGTACAACAATAACCGGGCAATCAAGCTCTTTACACAATACTCTTAAAAACAACATGAGTTCTTGTGCATATCTGGAATCCTCAATCTGTCCTATTCCCATACGCCCTAAGGAATCGATAAACAATACATCAGGACGATTATTTACCATTAATTGTAAGAATTCTTCTTGTTGTGTTCTATCTGACAAAAATTGTTTTTCATCTTTGTTAAATACCCAAATTTTATTCAGTACTTTCTCTGGAGATTCTAAATTCAATGCCTTTATTTGTTTGATTTGACGCTGGGTTCTAAGATGTAAGGGTTCTTCAAATGATACTACTACAACACGATCTACAGTTTTTATTGGCATTCCTAAAAATCTGTCTACACAATCATCCACCAACGCATATGCCATATTTTCCATAAAAATACTTTTTCCCGCTTTGGCTCTTGCTACTAACAGAGCTACACAAGGTGCGTGTGGTATTCCCCAGAATAAAAAATCTATGGGGGGTTGATCAGCAATCATTTCTATTGCCTCATTAAGTGTTATCAACGGTTCATACGTTTTCCCTTTTGTTTCTGTCATTTGTTAAGTTTTTTACAAAATGTGAAGAATATTCTTTCAAAAATACCTCCACATCTTCCATGTTAAAAAATGTTTTACCTGCAACCTTCATAAATGGAAGGCCCATCCTGGTTTTGTACCGATGTACAGTACTTCTGCTTATTTTCAGCAGTTGTCTTAATTCTTGTTCTGTGATTATTCTCATTTTTTTGAATTTTTAACAGGGAGGAAAAAACCTCCCTGTTTTATTATTTAATATTATTTTGTATATTTTAATAAAAAGTACGATAAATATCTTCTTTAAATAATGTTACTTCATCTATATTTTCCAATATGTAAAGTATGCCAGCATGGGTAACTAAATAATCACACTTACATTTGTTAACTCTTACATATATGTTTGGCTTTTTTTCATATATTTTCCCATTATCTTTTTTGAGTAAAAACTCCTTCCAGTAAAAAAAGTGGTTGATATTTATCTTGTCTTGATGGTTTTGGGCATCATTGAGCTTGTCTATTCCTACAATGTCTTCCAATTTTTCAATAACCTCATCTATCGTGAAAAATTCTTTTTCATTAAGTTTTAAAATTGTGTTAATATTCATTATAAAATTCATTTAATTGATTAAATATTTTTATTAAATTCTTTAAATTGTTTTAAATATAAAATATTAGGTCCATCTCTGATTTTATTCATGTTTATAATTTTTTGTTATAAAATTTCAGGATTTTTTTCTCCGTTTATACACAAAGATACGAAAAAAAAATGACATAAATGGCTGTAAAACAATCAAATAGATGGATTTTGAAACAAATAGGTAAAATTTTTTCACAAATAGGTAGAATAGGTAAATTCACTTTTTTAAAAGGTAAATTGCTACCAAAAAATATAGAAAATTAATGTTTTGTATCACAGTAAACTTCTCGGGGAGTATCAAAATATGGTTTAGGTGGAAAATACGAGGTCATAAATCCGGGCATTTAAAATAAATCTGTTACTAAAAGTGAACTGTTTTGCCTTTTAAAATCGTCCGTATTCGCAAATTCTGGTAATAACGTATAGTTAATATGTCAGATTTTTAAAAAATATTCACAAAATATCCATAAGAGGTGTTAAATTTGCAGAGTAGAAAAAACGTAGTTCCATGTTAAAAACATCAAAGAGTGCAAGCATGGACCGCTATTTACCTAAGTGGAAACACATATATAAAGAGTTAAATCAATTACCTGTTAGTCTTGTATAGTAGGGGTATTGATATAAATGATTGATAAGATTATTTTTTTATTGCATTAAACCAAGATAATCATGCTACCACCTAAAAAGGACAACATTTATCCAAGATCAATTGAGAACTTGAATGCTATATCCAGGTATTATCTTGATCATTTGGAAAATTTGGATACAACAGACTTCCTAAATGTTGCAGAAAGCTTTCCTGCTTTGAGTTTGAACCAAATAGAATTTATAGCTAAAATGATTTCTGAATGTTATAATGAGTTCTTTGAGCCAAATTTTAAGGGAGTTAAGAAGCTTAGTAACCTGTTTCTTTATGTCATTGATGCAACAGCTAAAAATCCTTCTGAGGTAAACGGTAGTGTGGAAAGAAGGCGGATCACGGAAGAACTGAGAGATTTTTTAAAGAAAAATTCTTAAAAACTTAAAGAAGAGGTAGAAAATGAAAATTGGTAGTTTTGAATATAAATTTTACTGTATTATAGTGGTGAGATAGTCCAGCCCATGGGATATTGGCATTTCCATCGGACCAGACTACAAACATCCACTAAACTTCTAACACACTTATAGCATCATCAGCAGTTTCCTGTAAAATTTGAGCATAAATCATTGTGGTAGAGATATCCGAGTGTCCCACAAGTTTGGCAATACTGGTAACAGGTACACCTTTACTGACGAGGGTAGTACAAAAAGTGTGGCGCAATGAATGGGACGAAATGTGTTTGATACCTACCTTTTCGCAAATAGTTGATAATACTTTATTGAAGTAAGCTGTTTTTGAAGAAATAGCTTTGTACAACACAAACTCCTCCCTGAAATCCTCTTCATTTAACCAAGGGAAGATCAGATCGTTTTCTTTTTTATCGTAATAACCAGAGGTTATCACCTGTTCCGCAGCTTGAGAGGTAAGTAAGATATTGATATCCGTTTCTGTTTTAGATGTAGTTTTGACCAATCGTAACACAGTTCCTCTTGATCGGTGGTGATCTTCCTGTATCTGATTTTTGCGCAGGGTGAATATGTCTCCGATTCGCATACCTACATGAAGGTTGAAACGAATGATCAACATCACTTTATGTTCACTTTCGTTTTCAGGTTGATAATTTATCAGTTTTTCGATTTCATCAGCTGAAAGAAATTTTC
>JALHOZ010000014.1:0-101986 GCA_022842725.1 Saprospiraceae bacterium | reverse complement strand
AATCCTCCTGGGGTCACCAGAGAATAGACGAAGCCGCGTAAAGCGGCTTCTGTATTTTTACAAAAAACAGACGTGCTTGCACAAGTCTGTTTTTGTAAAAATACAGACTCGGGACGATAGTCCCGGTTCGGATATTTCGACCTTGTACGCTACGAGGATCAACCGTGGTTAATCCTCCCAGAGTATCAAAAAACAAACGTGCTTGCACAAGTCTGTTTTTGTAAAAATACAGACTCGGGACGATAGTCCGGATTTGGATATTTCGACCTTGTACGCTACGAGGATCAACCCTGGTTAATCCTCGCAGGTCACCAGAAAAAAACGAAGCCGCGTAAAGTGGCTTTTTAAATGTTAGATCAGTCCATTCTAAACTCATTAATACTCTCCTTCCATTACATACCTATCCTATCAATGTTCTGAATCAACCTTTCCTGATTATAATGATGCAGCTATAATTTATAAGGTGAAATTTTATGATATTTCCCCTGATGCATGACAAAAGTTATTGTACTACATGTGTGTGATCATTGTAAAAGTCTGAAATAACCCTTAATTTTGGTATTCATTCAGATGGTATTGGAAAGATACAATTTTGGAACAGAAGATTACTGTATGTTTTATTAATCATATGTAAATGAACGATATATGAAAGTCTTCAGTCAAACAAGTAAAAAAGGGTTTTCTTGGTTTTTTATTATTCTTTTGTTGGTCCATACGACATCCTGTAATTTTTATAGGGCTGAAAAATTAACACGTTATGACGCTTTTGGAATTAAAAATTTCAGACCAGAGGAGAAAAAAGTAATCATACACGTCGGACAAGAAACTTTTATGCTGTCGGATTTTAAAATGGATTCATTGTTTTTATCAGGAAGTGTTGCAAAAATTGATTCATCGTGGTATTTTTATAAATCACCAGAACATAGATTTACATCACGCTATAAAACCAGTCAAAAAGAAGTTTTAAAAGAAGTTCATTTTTATCTGAGAGCAGGAAATATAAATCCTCCTTATGCTGAAATTCCCTGGAACAATGTAGAAGAGATCCACGTGATCAAATATGATGAAGGGACTAGTGTAGTAAATACTTTGGTTTTTACAGGTGGCGTTATTGTAATATTGTATTATGTAATATTATATGGAAGTTTTTTTCTTTTTTACAGGGCTTAAGATCAAAGTTGAATACTTCTTAATTTCTTTAAATTTGTGGATACCTTTTTTAAAATATTGGAGTAAACTTCCTTCAAAGACATAGGGTTTAATCTTAAGTTGAAAATAGGTGGTAGTATTTTTTGATACTTTTATTTAAAAAAAAACATTTACAGGAGGTATAACATTTCGTAACCGCGTAAAAGCTGAATAACCATAGGGTTAAAAATAATTGTCTTTTTACGTGTAGTATTTTCAACTGGTTCAAAGTAAAAGGTTTTGTATGTACCATTACATACCTTATGGACGACCATCTGTTTGTGCTTCAAAGGTTTATGGAAATAACGATATATTTTTTTCATCCAACTATCCTGTCATATAAAAAAAAAACGATGATCAAACTAAATTGAATCATCGTTTTTTTTTATATTGGTGATATAAAATCTACGGTTTGATCGCAAATGCCGGTTGGCCTAAGTTTTTTTGTTGGTCAGATGTTACGCTGTTAAAACCAACTTTTGCCAATCTTACCAACATTTTATCACGGAAATCGTAAAATGAAGGCAATTCAGATACATGCATTGGTTCTGCAGCAGGTAATCTCTGGGTAAGGTGGTTTACCTGAACTCCGTTTTTCCAAAATCTGAAACAAACATGAGGACCGGTAGCTAATCCTGTGGAACCAACAAAACCGATGGTTTGACCCTGAGATACTTTCACACCTCTTTTGATTCCTTTGGCAAATCTTGACATATGAAGATATTGCGTTTCGTAAGTGTTGTTGTGTTTGATTTTGACATAGTTGCCATTGTTGCCACTATAACCTACAGCCAGAATCACACCGTCAGAAACACTATGTATTGGCGTTCCGTGTGGTGCTGCATAATCTGTTCCCAAATGAGGCATGTTTTTGCCTAAAACAGGATGGAATCTGCGAAGGCTGTAACCTGAGGATATTTTGGAAAATTTTACCGGAGATTTCAAAAATGCTTTTTTGGCAGGGCGACCTTCATAATCAAAATATCCTTCTTTGTTTTTGGTTTTATACAAAAAGGAATAAAAATCTCCCTGAGCGTTTTTGTATTGAGCAGCAATGAGTTTGCCTGCGCCGATGTATTCACCATCTATGTATTTACCTTCGTAAATCAATTTAAATTCATCTCCTTTTTTGACGTGGTGGAAGTCTACAGAAGACGAAAGTGCTTCTTCCATCAGATCGATGACCGATGCATCTATTCCATTGGACTCCAGCGTTTGCCACAAAGAAGAATTGATTTGTCCGGAGGCTTCCTGAACTTTTACTTCCACTTGTTTTTCAACAACTTTGACATCTATTTCATTTCTGAAATCGTACAAAATATATTTGGATTTGTCATGTTCGTATACGACAGCAATGGGCTTGTCGTCACATTCATCCCTTTTGATTACGTGAAAGTTTTTTCCTGACTGGATATTTTTGGGATTAAAAATATTTTTCGTTTTTTCTTCTATTTCCAGTATTGCCGGGCGATTAAATCCCATTTTTTCAAAAATTTCACCCATCAGTTCATTTTTTTTGATAACGATAGGTTCGATATGTACAGAATCCAGGGCAAAACCAAATTTAACAATTGATGCGTTGGATGTTGATTCGTCAGTTAGTGTTTTGTTTCGATTTTGCCAGTCATAATACCCTACCAGGGCTATACTGGCTAATACAAGAGAAAACAACACATCAGTCAATTGTCTCTTGTACTTACCTCTGAAAATTGATGTAAGTTTCAAAACTTAAGGTTTAACGGTTATAAAATTCGTCTTTGTTGCAGCGTTTACGGTTTGAAAAATGGCTGCTTGTCCTGCCTTTGGAGAATCCAAATGTATGCTAAGACGCTGCAAGTTAGTTTACTAATTTAATATAGCCAAAAAATATGCTATAAAAAATGCGGATTAACTAATTTTTTACAAATAAAAAAGAGTTCATTTCCCTGTCTGGGTTTGACCGAATGGGTACACATAGAAATCTCTTTAATATAAAATAATTTGGATAAAAGAGATTTATATTCATTTTTTTCTCCTCCGAAGGGTGGGCCGGGTTTTAAAAACGGGGTGGCAAATAAAACTCCGAATAAAGTTCCGTTTTCACGCAGCAGGTCAAACATTTTACGAACATATTCCTCTCGTTTTTCCGGTAGCAAAGCACATAAAAAAGTTTGTTCGATGATATAGTCATATTGTCCGGTCAACGCAAAAAAATCACCATGCACAAACCGGATACTATGATCCTTTTGAAGGGTTTTTTCCACATTTTTTTTCAATAAGGATAAAGCAGTGGCAGAAATATCACATACGGTAATATCTGTAAAACCCATATTGAACAATTCTATCACTTCATATGAGGTGCCGGCTCCGGGAATCAGTATGGATGCATCCCGGTTTTTATCTGCCATATACCGAATGAGCGCAGGGTTGGCATGATGTAATGACCAGGGCGTGTCATTGTCTATATAACGGTTTTCCCAATATTGATGGTCCATGATAATTCGTAGTGAAGAGCGTTCCTCTTCTGATATTATTAAAACGTATGGTTAGGCC
This sequence comes from Saprospiraceae bacterium, assembly GCA_022842725.1. Taxonomy (GTDB): domain Bacteria; phylum Bacteroidota; class Bacteroidia; order Chitinophagales; family Saprospiraceae; genus OLB9. The sequence continues at coordinate 98,266 of JALHOZ010000014.1, read as the reverse complement.
ATGTTTCAATGATCAGACTATCCATCAACGCTGCTATAAATTCATTTCATCCTGAAACGATTTATGTTGATGACTAAGGATTGATCACAGAGTTAGCCCGATGAACCTTATTTCAATTTATTGACGGCGCTGGCATCAGATTTAAAGACCAGTTTGCCACATTGTTCCTCAGGAGCGGTATAATCTGGCTTTACTTTATAGTTGTAGGCAGCCTTCATGAAATTTTTTCTTGAATTTCTGTCCCGGATGGTTGTTTCACTTTCGATGACTTCTGCATAAGTGACGATTCCTGCACGGTTTACACAGATTTTTACGGCCACTATACCTGAAACGGTCATCGCTGCCATAGCTGATTTTACGTCTTTATATACTACTTTTCTGCCAAAAACACCATCACCTGATCCGTCATAAGCTCCTGTTCCTGAGCTGCTATTGCCTTTACCTTCATCACCATCGTTGCCTTTGCTGCTACCGGCTCCGGTGCCGGAATCCCCTTTACCTGTTCCGCTGCCACCAGGTAAGCTGGAAGGTTTGGTAGTAGAACTGCCTGATCCTGAGGTGGACGGAGCTTTAGTTGGTGATGTTTCCGTTTTGGTCGGTGAGGTATATACATCATCTGTTTTTGGCTTGGATTTGATGATGTCAGGTGTTTTGATAACAGGTTTAGGTCTTTCGACAACTTTGATCGGGCTGTCTTCAGACGATGTTGTGGTGGAAATAGGATCAACAGGTTTAACTTCTACCGGTGTTGGGTCCGGCTCAGGTTCAGGTGTTTTTTCCTGCACGGTTTCTTCCGGTTGACTTTGTGATTGCTCTTCTGCCTGAGGTCTTTTTTCACCGGCGTCATCATGCGCATATTTGCTCATAGAACTTTCTTCAAAAGTAAAATCAACTTTCACCGCATAAGGTGGTTTTTCTTCCACTGCTTCTTTGTCTGTTGCCGGCAAAATGTAAAAAAAGGCTATCAATAACAACAAAAGATGCATTCCTATAGAAATATTACGACCTTTTCGGGAATTTTGAACTTCAAGTGCTGAGTGCTGATACATGGGTTTATTTTTTTATGTAACGGTATTTATTCGTTCTATATTCTTAAAATTATATTAAAATGTTTCTTCAATATACATTCGAAACTAAAAAAAGGTCTTTTTATTCCCTGCATACCGATGTGCGTGACCTTTTAAACGTATTTCGGTTGTTTTGAGAAACAAATGATGAATCTGAAATTTGGGTGCTAAAATACAAAAAAATCATAATATGTCATGAATTTTAATAAAATTGATACCTCTTGCCTTTATTTCGTGCTTATGAAGGATCGGGTCTGATTTTATTTTTGATTCATGACATTTTCCTGAATTTCAATACTTTCGTCGTGAATCGTTTTGATCATCCTGGAAATAAATTCTTCACTCAACTGTGCGTTGGCAGCACGATTTTTAAATTTTTCTAAAATTTCCATCCACCGGCTTGTCTGCAAAATGGTCAGATTATTTTTTTTCTTATACAATCCGATTCTTCGGGCTATATCCATTCTTGCGATGAGAATCTGCATCAATTCGTCATCCAAGAGATCGATTTCTTTTCTCATCCTGTGTAGTTCATCTCTTTGATCCAAAGCCGGTTTCGTGTCTCTGATGATGAGGTCTCTGATTAAATCTGCATAGATCTCCGGCGTAATTTGTTGTGAAGCATCACTCCAGGCCAGATCAGGTGTAATGTGGGATTCAATCATAAGACCATCAAAATCCAGGTCCATGGCTTTTTGAGCTACCTTATGTAAGATGTCTCTTCTGCCACAGATATGGCTCGGGTCATTGATCATAGGGACATCCGGCATTTCGGTTTTGAAGTCGATGGCTATCTGCCATTGGGGTCGGTTACGGTATATCTTTTCACCGGCAAATGAAAATCCCCTGTGAATGGCGGCTACTTGTTTGATTCCGGATTTGATCAGCCTTTCCATTCCTCCGAGCCAAAGAGACAGGTCAGGATTGATAGGGTTTTTTAGCATCACCGGAAGATTGGTACCGGCACAAGCATCTGCAATTTCCTGCACAGCAAAAGGATTGACTGTAGTTCGGGCGCCGATCCATACCATATCAATACCATGTTCGAGACAAAGTGCCACATGTTCTGCCCTGGCAACTTCCACTGCTACCGGCAGATCATACAATTGTTTGACTTTGACCAGCCACGGCAGACCGGTTTCTCCTACGCCTTCAAATGAACCGGGACGGGTTCTTGGTTTCCAGATTCCTGCTCTGAAAATGTCGATTTTGCCGGTATTTTTGAGCCTGCGGGCTGTTTCCAATACCTGTTCTTCGGTTTCTGCGCTGCAAGGACCTGCAATCAAAAGAGGTCTTTGGGCGATATTGTTCAGATCAATCATGTTGGCGGATTTCAATGTATTCCATGTATATTATATCGCTACAAACGGCTAAATGTTTTAACGGGGTCAAATTATTTATAAAAGGTCAGTTTGACAGGTTGATTTTTATGAAAAAAGAGGGAACACATTTTATTCTTCAGACCAACCCCAGGGAGCTTCCGGTTGTGCCACAACTTTTGTCAAATCAAATCCGACTGAAAAAAACCTGTCGGTATGTATTCTTCTGAGGTTGTAGGTAAATGTTTGTCCTTCAAGGATTTCAATCCACCATACATTGCCAACAGCTGCCGGAAGCATGTTAAGGGTTTCATGATCAGCAGGAAAAACCTGCATTCCGGCATGTCCGCCATGTGTCGTATGACCACCATACTTCGTCAGTTTGTCAGTACTTCCGTCGGCATGTCTGTGGTCGTGTTTGAGCAAAATACCTGATTTGGTTTTGGTAAACACCCAGGTTCTGGACTTATCCTGACCAACAAAAAAAGGAATTTTTATGATGTTGTCGCTACATTTACGGACATGCATCACCAGTTTTTTACCCACAAATGTTGTATCTCCTTCCGGCACCACTATGATCCGACCTTCAAAAGATTTTCCGCATAGTGATAACAGAGATTCCCAGAATTTTTGTTGTGCGGTATCCGTTGTATCCTTACCGGAACGTGTATTTACCACAAAATCCGGCCAGAAATGTGCTATTTCTGTTGATATTTTTGGAAAAAACAATAAAAGGCAAACGATCAGAAAGTTCATATCATTAGTGAGTTCAAAACATGATTAAAATTCCAACATATCAAACGTATGATTTTTGTTTCTTCCGGCCAAAAAAACCGAACATGTTTCTTTGACAGCTGCCAGCGGATCTCTGTATTGTAATCCGAGAATTTCGGTAGATTTTGTGTTGTCATACCAGCTTATGGTTCCGGTACTTTTTGCATTATCTTTGGTGATTACCGGTTCTTTTCCCGTAAGGGTGGAAACAAGTTTAGACCAACGCCATGCAAAAGAAGCCAGATTTGGTGTCAAAGGTTTTAAGGTTTTGGAAAGAGTGAGATTTTGGGAAATTTGCGAAAATACTTTTTCAAAAGAAAGATTTTGGGCACTTATGATAAATCTCTGTCCGTCAAAACTGTCCTGTAATGCCAGTATCGCCGCATCAGCAATATCCCGGACATCGACAAAACCTGTGGTGCCGACAGGATAATACCTCAGTCCTTCGTAAACCGATGTGATGAGTTTGGTGCTGCTTTGTCCCCAGGGTCCGGCACCAATCACCTTAGAAGGATTTAGAATGGTGACAGGTAGTCCTTCAAAATGAGCTCTCCAAACCTCCTGTTCTGCCAAAAATTTGGACAGACCATAATCTGTGTCAAAACCGCTGTGACTGAATATATCCGTTTCGTTGATGTGGTTTTCAGCTTTTTTTCGGCCTATGGCAGCCACACTTGAAATATGGACAAACTTGCCGATATTATTTTCGAGCGCGGCATTGACGATATTGGCTGTTCCTTCTATCCCGACCCGGATACCTTCTTTTTTTTTCTTTGGATTAAATGAAACTACCGCAGCTGTGTTAATGACAGCATCCATCCCTTTGGTTGATTCTTCAACATCAAAAAGATTCATGATGTCCAGATGTCGCCAGGTGACCTGATTTCCGAAAGATGAGGTCAGAAAAGGATCAGGATTTTTGCGGTAGGTAGCTGTTACATCAAATCCTAACTGAATACATTTTTTTACAATATAACTTCCAATAAATCCATTGGCACCGATGACAAGGATTTTTCGTATTTTCGTATGTTCCACACCGGAAACGGGCATTTGTCAGGCTTGAGGTTTATAAAAGGGAAGGCTGCAAACGGTGGCTTCGATAAGTTTTTTACCGGCCTGAACCCAAATTTTACTTCCTGCAGCACTATAAGAAAGGGGCACATAACCCATTCCGATAGGTTTGTCGAGGGAAGGTGCCTGCGTACCTGAAGTAACAACACCCATTTCTTTTTCATCCTGATCACAGATGAGGTATCCATGTCTGGGTACACGTCTGTCATCCACGGTAAAAGCAACCAGTTTTCGTGTCAAACCATTGGTTTTTTGTGCCATTAACCAGTCACGCCCGTTAAAGTCTTCCGATTTTTTCAGTTTGGTTATCCAACCCAATCCTGCTTCCAATGGTGACGTTGTATCGTCGATATCATTACCGTACAAACAAAATCCCATTTCAAGCCGAAGGGTATCTCTTGCACCCAATCCACAGGGTTTAATGTCAAATTCTTTTCCTGCTTCCATCAACTTGTCCCAAAGCTCTGCAGTATTTTCATTGGCTATATACAATTCAAATCCGCCACTGCCGGTATATCCTGTTGCAGAAATAATAACATTGGGCAATCCGGCAACTTCTCCTTTTACGAAAGTATAATATTTGATGTCAGAGACAGCGACATTGGTGAGTTTTTGAAGAACAGCGGCTGCTTTTGGTCCCTGAAGAGCGATCAGTCCGGTACGTTCTGAAATATTGCTCATTTTGGCATCAAAGGTATTGTTTTGTTTGATCCAGTTCCAGTCTTTTTCCATATTGGAAGCATTGACAACCAACATAAATGCCTGTTCTCCTTCATCACACATATCTTCTGCAAGTCGGTACACCAATAAATCGTCCACGATTCCACCGTCTAAATTGGGAAGACAGCTGTATTGAGCTTCTCCGATGGAAAGCGCCGAAACATCATTGCTGGTGACTTTCTGAACAAGGTCAAAAGCCTGAGGTCCTTTGATGATAAATTCACCCATATGTGAAACATCAAAAACGCCGACCCCATTTCGTACGGCAAAATGTTCTTCTGTTATGGTCGAATAAACAATCGGCATATTATATCCGGCAAATTCTGCCATCTTTGCTCCAAGAGCGATATGTTTTTCAGTTAAAGGTGTATTAAGCATATATTTAAATTATAAGGTATTCGTCTGCGAATATTATTTTACAAAAATGACTTCAATTATTTTATCGCCAACATCCAGATTATACACTACGTCCATTCCTTCAGTGATATGTCCGAATATGGTATAATTTCCATCCAGATGAGGCGCTGATGAGTGGGTGACAAACCATTGCGAACATTCGGTATTGTGACCTGCAGATGCCATTCCTACCAAACCGGTTGTGGTGTAATTGCCGGAAGTCAGTTCTGAAGGTATGGTGTAATCCAGCGAACCATAACCATCACCTCGCGGACAACCCGTTTGGGTGACAAAATTAGGCTCTACACGATGGATGATTTTTTGGTGAAAATATTTTTTTTCAACCAAAGTCAGGAAATTCGAAACAGAAAAAGGAGCCCTTTTGGGATGTAAACGAATCCTGAACGTTCCTTTGGTGGTTTTGACCGCTACAGAACTTGAATCTGTCGAACTCAGCAATACAGCCCAATCAATAGGTTTGTGGTATAACGATTTTCCGGGTTTATATTCTTTGTTTTGAAGATAATGAATAGTTTTATCAAGTTCGACGTAGGCTTCAAGACCTTCCGGGACCTTTATTTTTTTAAGGGATTCTGTCAAAAACTCCGTGTCTTTGATCCATTCGCGCCACCCAAGGGACGGTTCTCTCAATATCAGCGCAGCAACGGAAGTGGAGGCAGGGTCACCTTTTTGAATAATACCGGCCAAAATATCCAGGATGTAAGCTTTGATCTTTGGATAACCATATCCGAAAGCTTTAAAAAATGACGGACTTGTGAGTATGGTTTTGTAAGCTTCTGTTTTGGCTACTTTGACCGGTGCCATATTCTGATCATTTAACTGTTCGATCAGCTGATAATTAAACGGGTCCTGACTAAGTGCAAAAACAAGTTGTGCTTTTTCATAAGGGTTGTTTGATTTGTCAAACAATGTTTTGATCTGAGTAGAAATGTAGGCCTTTGATTTTGTATTGTATATCGGAGCATGTTTGAGCAGACAACCATACATATTTGCTTTGACTTTCCAATGAAGGCTGTCATTCAGGTGGACCTGATAATATTCCAGATCTTCTTTTATTCCGTTTTTGAGGAAAAATTGCGAAGCTGCCAGGGCGACATGGTGGTTTTTATCTTTTAACAAACCGCCAATTTCGAGACGAACAGCAAAATATGGAAAATTGGTTAACGCTTTGATGACATTAACCTTCATCCTCGGATCCTGTGTGGTAATAAGCAGGGCTTTGAGATTGGTGACTATGGTTGAATCTTTGGTTTTTCCCAAGGCCAGAACAATCGGTAGTCTCAACTCTATTTCTTTGGTGGTATTAAGCGTTTTGACCAGGTCTTTGGCATATTTTTCAACACCGGTTTCTTTTCCCCTGGCAAAATATTGCGCAGCGTAAAGACGGATTTCCTGAGGTTGTTTTGAATCTTTCAGCAATTTGATCGCTGTGCTGCTTCCTTCGGGATCCGTCAGGTCTCTCAGCATAAACCGATAGATACCTTTCATCTGACCAAGGAGAAGTAAAGTATCTGTGGCCCTGTAAGTCCGCACGCTTGCCATGGATGTGAGCAGTTTGGCTTCACCGATTTTGCCGATAGCTTCGAGGATATTGCTGTTAAAGAGGTTGTTGACCGAAATCGTATCTTTGGATCTGAACGCGCTCAATAATAGTTGAACCGAAGCACCGTTGCCGGTCTGACCTAATGTAAATGCTGCAGCAGCGCGAACTTCCATCACAGGATCATTTAGTAACGGATATATCGAATCAGGTGCAACCAATCCTTTTAACGACGAAAATGCTTTTAATACCTGATAGCGGTAAGCCGGATTTTTGTGCTTCAGGTAAAGATACATACTGTCGGTATGTACTTTTGCCTGGAGTGTTAAGATGGTTTGCAGCTCCTTGTCATTCAGGTCAGTGACGACAGAAGTTATCGGTGTGTCTGTTTTAGGAATACAACCATTATCCAGAATAAGGATAAAGCTGAAAAAACAAAAATAAAAAAGATGTTTCATACCCGGATTCGATTCGAGATGGCAAAGCTACACAAAAAAACAGGAATAGGAAAAGATAAAAACGGGAATTGTCAGGAAACCGGAAAGAACCTTCCATTCTTCACCTTACTGACGCTTTTTTTTGGTTTTTGTACGGATAAATTATACAAAACCGAGGACACATTGATGTAAAATGATACGAACATCAGGATGTATCAACCATTTGTTGAACTTATGTCAAAGTCTGTCTGTTATAAACTTACTTTTAGCCTGTTGACAGTCTGGACAGGTTTGGTGGGAGCACCGGAAACTTGTTGAATACCTTTCAGGAAAGGCACAAAACGGAACTTGTCAAAACTTTCTTCAAAGAGTGTATTGTTTTCAGTTTTGGTGTATCGTTTCATGATTTGTTCGTTTTCATTTCCCAGAGGAATCACCATCACACCTCCCGGAACCAGCTGCTCGACCAGTGTTTGAGGAATATGTTGTGCACCGGCTGTAATCAGTATTTTATCATAAGGAGCATATCTTGGTGCACCTTCATATCCATCGCCAAATAATGTTCTCACCTGAGGAAAACCGATTTTTTCAAGCAAAGACTTCGTTTGATGGAACAGTTTTTCCTGTCTTTCGATGGTGTAGACTCTGGCACCAATATAAGCCAGGACACTTGCCTGAAAACCTGAACCTGTACCTATTTCCAACACTCTGTCCCCCTTGCGGATATCGAGCAATTGGGTTTGAAATGCTACGGTATAAGGTTGAGAAATGGTCTGGTCGGCCTCAATCGGGAATGGTACATCTTTGTAAGCCCATTCAGCAAAAGCCTTATCTAAAAAATAATGCCTTGGAATTTCTTCAAACGCCTGCAAAATCCGAACATCCTGAATACCTTTGGTTTTCAGTTCTCTGACAAGTTGTTGCCGCAATCCTTTTAATCGATATGTATCAGTCAATGGATGAAATTTATTGGCAAAGATAGAAATATATATTATAAAAATATATAATATGATCAATAAAAATTATTTTTCAAAAAGTTTTTCGAGATAATGGTATTCAATACCGAAGGTTTTTTTGATTTCTTCAAATTGTGTCATAGCTTTGGGATCGACTTTTCCTTTTTTTGCGGTAATCATCACATTTTTTTGGGTATGTTCCAAAGAAATAAATTCGAATACTTTGGTTTGGTAACCTTTGGCTTGAAGAAACAGAGCGCGTAAACCGTCAGTCAACATTTCGGCGAGTCTTTCTTCCAGGATGCCATGTTTTATGACAGGTGACAAAACGTGGTCTCCGGACATACTTTTACGAATTTGTTTCTGACAGCAGGGAGCCAGGACAATATATTCTGCATGGTTTTGAATGCCGTAAGCGATAGCCATATCAGTAGCAATATCGCAGGCATGGAGCGCAACGACCATATCCACGGGTTCTGAAGGTGCCTGACTGATATTGGCGGTAACAAAATGTAAACCCTTGATATGATGTTTTTGAACGATGTTATTGCAGGTGTCTGTGAGATCAGGACGGGATTCATATCCGGTCACATGGGTCTCCCATCCTTTTTCGGCGGATAAGTATTCATTCAACGCAAAGGTGAGATAGGCTTTTCCGCTTCCCATATCAGCAACCCGAAATGTTTGTCTTTCTCCTGCATCAGCCAAAAGGTGGTGAATGTTTTCTATATATTTATTGACCTGATTGTATTTTTTCTGTCCCTTTGAAAATACCAATCCGCCATCGGAAATCAGTCCCAGATCTTTATAATAAGGTCCTTCTGCGTTGACAAACGATTTTTTGTTGTGGTCATGTGAAAGGTCAACAGCAAGTTTATTGGCTACATTTTTTTTTATGATCGACAATTTACCTTTTTTGCTTTGTAAACACTGAATGGTTTTGTCTTGTGTCAGGATATCAAGGTTGAAAAAATAGGTTTGCAACCAGGTGGCGGACATAGTTTCAAACATTTCCGTATCGATATTTTTGGTTTCATCTTTTGTAGACGACCTGAAAACGCAGGATAGTTTTTTGTTATCTTTGAGTCGAACGGGTTTGACAATAATCTGGTTGTAAGGAACATCATTTGACCTGATTTTTGAAAAAATCATTTTAAAAGGTTCATCACTACCGACGATTTGTTTTGACAGGTCAGAAATTTTTTGAAGAGAATCCGTGTTCATCTTTTTAATTTTAACATATGAAGGTAACTCTTTATCCGGGGTTTATGTTTAAAATCAGGTTATAAACGAGGTAGAACGTACACCTTAGCGCTCAAATGTGTTGAAAAAAAATTAACATTTTAGACAGAAAAGTGGTCTGTTTCTGAACTTACAGAACCAAAAGATTGTTTTTAAAAAAATATTTGGTATTGCAGAAACAGAAAAAAATATTGTAAAAAAGCTGTTTATGGTAATGTTGTCGGTTTTTGGAATGATGTTTCCTCGTTTGTAAAAGAGAAAATATACCAAGGCTGAATCAGGTGGATGTTTGTTGTATAACCTTGTTATGGTATAAATTTTTGTTATAATTATTTTGTTTAATACAGATGTTTTATGAAAAAATCAGTTTTATTTTCAGGTATTTTTGTCATCGGGTTGATAGGGTTTTTGTATGTCTATTATTACCCACGTTTGGGTATTGCGACCGGTTTTGCTTCAAAAATGGTTTGTTCGTGCCATTTTATTTCCGGGAGGGATAAGGACGAAATCAAAAAAAATGTATTGCACCACAGTATCCTGCCTTATGTACAGATTGATATAAATGAGGCGGAAAAATCGGTAACATCTTCCTTTTTTGGCCTGAAAAAGAAAAGAGCTTATTACAAAACCGGAGTTGGTTGTGTTTTAAGTCCAAACGGGCAGCGACCAGATTTTGTATATACGAGAAATGATGTGATGTTTGATGAAGACACTTTGGCTTCTGATTTTGAATGGGTAGAAGGCGTGACTTCCGGCGTCGATAAACAAAAATTAATGTCTGTTGTGGAAACTGCTTTTGATGATGGAAAAACATTTAGTCAAAAAAGAACATCTACAGTATTGGTCATCCACCGCGATACAATGATTGCGGAAATGTATGCTCCGCCCGTCCATAAAGATATGCCTCAATTGGGCTGGTCCATGACCAAAAGTCTCATGAATACTTTTGCCGGTCTGATGGTTTTAAATGGTAAGGTAGACCCTGCACAAAACTCCCTGTTTCCTGAATGGGTAAACGACGAACGCAAAAATATCACGCTGAATGATTTGTTGTTTATGAACAGTGGTCTTGAGTGGAATGAAGATTATGAAAAAGTATCGGACGTCACTTCTATGTTGTACGAATCTCCCAATGTTGCTGTGATTCCGCTTTCAAAAAAGCAGGCACACAAACCGGCAACTTTCTGGATGTACAGTTCCGGGACCAGCAATCTTGTGTCCAAATACCTCAGAGACCGTTTTGGCAATGACGAAGCCTACCATTCTTACATGTACCGCAGATTGTTCAAACCATTGGGTATGGAGTCCGTGATTATGGAGACCGATGCCACCGGAAATTATATTGGTTCGAGTTATACATTTGCTACGGCCAGAGACTGGGCAAAATTCGGAATGTTGTATAAAAACAACGGAATGTGGATGGGTAAAAGGATATTGCCCGAACATTGGGTTCAGTATACTACTTCTGAAGCACAAGGTTCTGACGGACAATACGGTGCCCATTTTTGGCTGGGAAAAAACAGCAAAACATTCCCTTCAGCACCCAAAGATATGTTTTACGCGGACGGTTATCAGGGGCAATTTGTTTTGATCATTCCTTCGTATGATCTGGTTATCGTACGTTTGGGTTACAGTGATTTTGATGCGGATACTTTTTTGAAAAAGATTTTGGAAGTGATTCCTAAAAAACAATGATGTGAAATGTTTCTGGTAGATTTATTTTGATGTAAAAATCAGTTCACTTCAATATATATATTATTTGTCATCAACACAAAAAAAATGATTTAGGGTGTTTTTAATTTGAAATCTGGTGTAGCCAAATTCCAAAATAATACCCGTTTTTGATAACATTAATAATCATGCCGAATGTAATAATTACGAAACAGGCCTTAAAAAAGGAAGAATTACAAAAATCATTTTTTGGTGTCATGATTTAATTTATTTTAATTTATCAGGAAAGGTTGAAAATATTTTAAATACAAATTCAGATACAAAAATAGGGAAAAAATCATCTACGAGGTTTGTCCGATCCTGCTAATTTATGAGAGAGGATAATTTTATAATTTGGCAATATTGTTGTTCCCGGTCTTAAAAATGAATAAAAATATTAGAAGGTAAGAAAATTCAGAGATATTATTTTTTAGATATTTTGGCTTCATCGATTAAATTGAGAAGGTAAATTCACAGCTTTTGATAATCGATTTTATTTTTAGCATTCCAGGTGTTGTTATCAATCAGGTCATCAATTGAGTCCTCTTTTTTAACAATTATTATCTTTTTTTGTAATAGTGTTTCTGATTCAGGCACACAGAATCCTTAACAAAGCACACTGATGCAAAAAATGTTCAGGTCTGAACTGTTAAGTTTTCAATTGGTGCTATCAATGATTAATGTTAAAGGGCCTTTGACATTGCTCCATTTCAAAATTAGTGGAAAAAGTGCAAGATAACACCATCTTATCTGATCAATAAAACTTTGTATCCGCCGGTAATTCGATTGGACATTGGCTTGACCTCCCATGCCTATTGAAATTTTTGACAGATTTACCGTTCCTACTTTTAGGACCGATACAATAATTAATGCAATAAAATCAGTTCTTGGTTTTGTTAATGATGGTAGGTTCTCGAACAATTCCCAGGCAATATTTGTAAATTTGACTGTAGCCATCGTAAATTATGTTTTAGTGTTCAATAAATCAAATTTTTACGCATGGCTTTTTGTTTTTTTGTCATGTGCTAAGTAAAATTGTAATAAATTTGTTAATGTTACAAAATATTTACAAAATTGCTTGTTATATTAACAAGAAGTTATTACATTTGTCTAGTACATTTAAAATTTTTCTGGATTATGGATTTAAATTGCTTATTACGAATAACTCTTAACAAATTATATTTTTCGATTTTAGTATTTTTTGTGCTAAGCACCGAATCCCTCTCAGGTCAGGCAGTAACCTATCAGACTTTGCACACGACGGCAACGTTTAATGCAAAAGTTGTAAATACTACACTACCTGCGGGTAGTATAACTGCTAATGCATCAGTATCTAATGGCGTGGCAGGTTATAATATTCCCATACAATTGCCAGCAGGCACCAATGGTGTTAATCCAGAATTATCTATAAGTTACCAATCCCAAGGCAATGATGGTCTTCTAGGTCATGGATGGGCTTTAGGTGGCTTATCAATGATCACAAGAGTTACAAAATCAATATATCATGATGGTGTTGTCAGTTCAGCCCAACTTGACGCAACAGATAGATTTGCAATAGATGGGACTAGGATGATCTCTACCACTGGGGTTTATGGTGCCAATGGAACTGTTTATTCTAAAGAATTTGAAGATTTTTCAAAGATTACATCTTTTGGCGTTACTGGTTCGGGTCCAACTTATTTTGTTGCTGAGTCTAAAGAAGGTGTTGAATATTACTATGGGAACACAGTTGATTCTCGATTTATGAACGCTACAAATACTGATGTTCTTTTTTGGAGATTAAACAAAGTAAGATATAAAGATGGTAACTACATTGACTATATCTACGAAACAATTGATAATGAAATCAGAATCAAAGAAATTAAATATACTGGAAATGATTTAGTGACACCAACGCCACTTTTACCATACAATTCTATTCTTTTTGAATATAAACAACGAGCAATTGACACTAAATTTAAAATCAATACTTATGAATTCGATACAAATGTTAAGCTAAATTCGGTTTTAACAAAAATAACATTAATTTCTGATTCAGAATCCTTTAAATCTTATGAATTTAATTATGCAAATAACACTACTAATGTATATCTAAATGAAGTAATAGAGAAAGGTTCTGACGGTGTTGCACTTAATTCGACGATCTTTCAATATGGCGCAGCAGGACCTTTAGCAACTCAAAAATGGCTTGGATTTAGTAGCACAAATCCATCTGATATGATTAGTGGAGACTTCAATGGAGATGGCTTTTCTGACATCTGTCAACCTGAACGTACACTAATAAATGGTAATTATTTTCAAACAAAGTTTACTGTCTATACCAAGGCTCCTACAAGTGCAAATGAAAATTTCTTCTTACAGTATGTAAAAGTTTTACCTGAAAAAGGTATAAGTGTAAGTGGTTATAACGCTTATAATTATTTTACCGGTGATTTTAATGGTGACGGAATAGATGATGTTGTTTTTGCACAATTTTCAAACGATTTTTTATTTCCTTTTAGGAATATAACCATATTCTATTCTCAAGTGAATCCTGCAAATAATGCAGTTTCATTTATTGAGCAGGTGATTACAGCTAATTTTAATTATTATTATGTAGATTGGATAGCGAAGCGCGATTTTTTTAGTATAGGTGATTTTAATGGAGATGGTGTTAAAGATATTTTTCTAACACTGGAATTAGAGGCATTGCCTGGAAATAAGCATACCAGACCTTTTGTATGGTATGGCGGACCTATCGGATCGACAAGTAATTCTTTTTCTTTATTAACTTTATCACCACCATGGGCAGTAACAAACGAATACTGGCATAAAAAAAATCGTACCATAGACTTTGATGGTGATGGCCGTGACGAAATTATGATTACAATGGGAAGTAATAGTGCCATATATAGATTAACAGGGACAAACCATACTTTAATTAAAGAATCAGGATTTCCTACAGAATGGCATTTAGTTTTTCAAGGAGACTTTAATGGTGATCGCAAGTCTGATCTTTTAACACGTGGAACTTTAAACAGTAATACTACTCCGTGGTATATTGCTATATCCACAGGTAAAAATTGGGAAGAATCTCTTTTTACATGGACTAATCAAAATGCACCGCAAATAGATGAAAATTATGCTGGCGACAAAATCATAGTTGGCGACTTCAATGGCGATAGTAAATCAGACATATTAAGAACACGAAATTTTTCAACTAGTCCTCCAAATTCTACTTCAGGCTATATTACACAATATCTGAGTTATGGTAATTCATTAAATTTTTCTTATAAATTTAGTGTATTCCCATCAACAGTTTTTACAAGCGTAAGTAATATAGTCGGCGATTTTAATGGAGATGGACGCACGGATTTTATCAATAGACCTAACCTTACTTCGGCATCATACGTATATTATTTAAATAGTGAAGGAAAAGATTATTTACTTGAAGCAGTAAAAAATGGTGAAAATCATATAACCAATTTTACTTATACACGAATGAGTCAATTGGGGAGTCATTATGTAAGAAGCTCAATTACTGCTTACCCATTCAACTCTTTGAGATTACCTATATATTTGGTGACAAGTTTACAAAAGGAAGGTTTATCACCTACGTATTATGAGTACAAAGATGCAATTATCCATCGAGGGGGTCGAGGATTTTTGGGGTACAAACAAGTTACCGAATATAATACTGTCAAATATATGTATCAAGATTATAAATATAATCTCAATACAAATTGTGCAATAATGTCTCTTGATAGTATTATCAATCGCAAACAACTAGTGAGAATAAATAAGAAAAGTATATCAAACACATACACGCAATTAAATACTGGTAGTTTTGAACGAATTATTTGGCATAAAAATCCACAAGTAATAGATGATAATATAATAGAAGGAACACTAAAAGAAACCAATAATGTTACTTATGATACTGATGGAAATGTAGAAAATACTAATATTAAGTTTTATAAAAAAGGAAGTCCAAATGTACTTGTAGAACAAGTATCTACTCAATCTACTTATATCATGAAGGGCAGCTTTAGGAAAAATTTACCGGACCTTATAACAAGTACATCCACAAGAACAGGAGAGAGCGCATTTACAATTTCCACTAAGCACTATTATAATGATAAGGGCCAAATAACGTCAAAAATAGATTTTTACCTTTTACCTAAGGCCTTGACGCATACATATGAATACAATGATAAAGGAAACCAATATAAACTAACATTGAGTACTGCAGGACAATTGGATAGAAGTACAACTAATACATTTGATCCTAAAGGAAGATTTATCTTATCATCTGTCAATGCTTTAGGCCAAACATCATCTACAACTTATATCCAAAAATGGGCAAAACCAGATGAGTCTATTGGTGTTGATGGTATAAAAACTAAATATAACTACGATAATTTTGGACGATTGATTTCCACTATCTATAAAAAGGGACTTCCCGAAGAATATACAACATTGATGACTTATGGATGGAGTTTGTCTAATGCGTCTACATATATATTGCTTAGCCATCCCGGAAGACCTGATGTCAAAACTTATTATGATAAACTTGGTAGAGAAATTATTAAGGAGACAGAGGGATTCAACGGATATTGGACAACAACCAAAATGTCTTATGATATCCTTGGCAACAAATCGACTGAAACCGGGCCATATCGAGCGTCGTTAAGTGAAACAGGACTATTAACTACATATAATTATGATGATTATAATCGTCTCAGTAGTGTCATTAATTCATTACGTACCATCAATTATGGATACACTTTTACCGGAGGGGAATCAAAAATAACAAAGACACTCGTGATTCCTTCACCAGGTGTTAACCAAGTAAGTCATGCTATCAGCGACGTAACTGGTAAAACTATTTCCGTCACAGATAATGGTGGTACCCTTTCTTATACATATTATAGTAATGGACAAATAAAGAGCGTACTCAATGGTGCTGTTACTTACACTACAAATGAATATGATGTATATGGAAGACAGTCCAAATTAATAGATATTAATGCTGGTACTACAACATACGAATACAATGGCTATGGTGAACTATTTAAAGAAAACAACCCAGCTTCAAGCAATGTTACATATACTTATAACCAAATTGGTCAAATTAAAACTAGGGTTGCGGCTGAAGGAACAACAACCTATTTATATAATACCGTTGCAAATGTTAAGATCAATAAACTGGATAAAATTACAAGTTTCGGAGTAAATAATGAAGAAACATTTGTTTACGATCCAGTGTATGGAAAACTTGAATCGACCACTCGTAAAATTGATAATGTTTCATTTATAACTTCTTATACTTACAATAAGTACAATGACCAACTGACAACTACTTACTCATCGGGTATTGTGGTCACCAATAATTATGATGCTAATGGTTTTTTGACGACCATATTAAATGGCTCTACCACCATATTCACTACCAATGAGATGAGTCCTTACAATGACTATAAAAAATATTCTTTTGGCAATGGTTTAATAACTGATATTACTTACAATCAAACATTTCCAACTAGATTTTATAGCAGAAATATTACTGGAACAATAGTAAGGCAAGACCTAAATCAAGTGTGGGAGTACCAGACAGGAAATCTCAAGTCCAGAAATGATGTTGTAAAAAATAAAGTAGAAACTTTTGGTTTTGATAATCTTAATAGATTGACAAGTGGAATAGTCACAGGAGGAACATCTTATACATATAATTTTTCTACGAACGGTAATATTACATTTAAACCAGATGCCACATATGCCACTAGTAATGGTATGGAGTATTTATTACCTAAAATTAACGCTATTTCAAAGGTCAACAGTGTCAATGATATCTCAATTGATCAACAAAATATAACATATAGCACATATCAAAGACCGCTAACAATTACTGAAAGCCTTTCACCGATTCAATCAGTTGAGTTTCTATATGGTCACGATTATGAAAGGCGTAGATCTACATTTAAATCAGGTACGACTACGACAGAAACGAGGTGGTATCTGGGCAATTATGAGAGACAAATCAAAGGATCCACGACCAGAGATATTCATTATGTTACAAATGGAGAACGGCTAATCAGTATCATAGTAAAAGTAGGCTCAACAGTAACAAATTATTATGTCCATACAGATCATTTGGGTTCAATAGTAGCTGTTACAGATGCAAGTGCTGCTTATGTTGCTCAACAGAATTATGACGCATGGGGACGAAAAAGAAATACAACAGACTGGACGTACGATGCTGTTCAGACGGTACCAGATTGGTTGTACCGAGGCTATACCGGGCATGAAGAATACCCAAGTTTTAACCTGATCAATATGAATGCCAGGTTGTATGACCCAATCAATGGGCGGATGCTTAGTCCTGACAACGCGATTACATTTCCTTATAGCACGCAAGGTTATAACCGGTACAGTTATGCTAACAATAACCCATTATCATACATCGATCCTGATGGAAATGAAGCTATAACAGCTATACTTATTTCTGTTGCAATCAGTGTTACCGCGAATGGTATTAATAATGTGTTAAATGATCGTAATTTTTTTAATGGAGCGTTTCAAACTGCGGTAATAGGTATTGTAACTAGTGGTATAAGTATGGGTATAGGTACTGTAGCACAAGGCCTTGCTACGGCGGGGCTTTCTAAAGTGGAAGTAGCATTAGTACAAGGTGTCATGCATGGTTTTACATCCGGTATGTTTTCTGCTGTACAAGGAGGCAGCTATTGGAAAGGTTTTGCATCAGGCACCTTAAGCTCCTTAACAAGCTCCAGTGTGGCAGGTCTCGGTGGTGGTGATGCTTCTATCATCATCGGTGGTACACTCAGTGGTGGAGTCGGTGCAGCTGTGACAGGAGGTAATGTTATGCACGGTATGTTGTATGGATTGATATCGAGTAGTTTGAATCATTCTTTACATAGGTTAGAATCAAAAACAATAAAGCAACAAAAAGCAAATTTAGAGAATGGAATAAAACAAGTTTTAAAATCAGCTAAAATAGGAGATAAAATTACTTCTAAAGAATTAGTTACTAAATATGCTGTTCCAAAATCAGCTGCAAACTTAATAAATAGTTTTACAAAAATATCAAACTCATCAATTAAAGTTGATTGGAGTAGTGGTTTATCAATGATGGCCGCTGAAGCTGCCTCAGATGCAGTTTTTAATGATGGTATCATTAATGTAGAATTTTTAAAGAATGGTTTGAAATTAAGTGGTGGTGCAATTGGTATTGAATATAATAATAAAATTCACTACACTATTTTTCTTTATGGCAATAGTGCAATGTTACAAAATGTAAAAGAATGGGAATGGAAAATAGGACTGTAGATCTAATGAATAGAATAAAAGGAAAGTTACAACAATCAGCAATTTTTTCTTTTTCTTTTGTTATATTAAATACCATTATTGTTTACATAATATTCTTTAATATTTTGCAATATTCCACTAATTGTAACCAAAGTGGAACAGGGCATGTTGACTTTGATCAGCTTTCTAATTGTATTTTTCTTATTGTGCGGTTTACTCTTTTATATTTATTATTCGTATTAATATCGTTGTGCTTCTTCTTTTTTAAAAATCACATTAACAAAAAAGGAGCTTTTTATAGTATGCTATTTTTTGGATTGATTATTTTTCTTATATTAATATCAGAAAATAATATTTTTTGAAAATGTATATTCAAATATTATCTAAAGTATTTAAATAAATTACAAACACAATTAATTTATGAAACAATTCCTATTTTTTATAACAATTTTGACCAGTCAATGGTCATATTCTCAATGCTACATCCAATATGGCTACGATGCATCTGGAAATCGTACCAGCCGAACTTACATCGGTGGCTGTGGTAAACCGGCCCGGGGAGTTATTGCTGATCAAGTACCATTGATGGGGCAATTTGATACGAATGGTTTGGATGGGCAGACTGCAAGTCAGACGGTAGAAAATGATGTAAATATATATCATTTATATCCCAATCCTACTTATGGATTGATCAATCTGGACGTATCTACTCTGGCACTTAAAGGTATGAATTATATGATATACGACCCTGATGGCACTTTGGTAAAGAGAAAAGCCATATTGTCGAATCGAAATATAATTGATATTTCTGACCTGATCCCGGGATCATATTTTTTAACAGTTTTCGATGATGTAGGCAGACATCTCTACACAAGTCAAATCATAAAAATGTAAATGTAATGAAAAAGATATTCTTAATTGTAATCCTAATTCTCATAGTGCATAAATATAGTTTTGCTCAAAATGTAAACACATACGAGCCCTGTTGCCCAATGAATAGTGTGGTAAATCATACCTTGAATGGTGTAAATTTTTTTATTCCAAATGTATTTACACCCAATGCAGATAGTATCAATGATTACTTTTATCCAATTTATACCATGGAACCTGCTGATACGATACATGTAATTAATTTTACCATTTTTGACAATGACAATCCCGATAGTATGCGTTGTATATTTGTTCGTGAAGTTTTTGACCAAAAAGACATACCTAATTACGGATTTGATGGGCGGGATTATAGGCATAGAACGAAAATGCACCAAGGTTCTTTTTTCTATCGTATGAATATCATTGTAAACAATCAATATTTTACTATCGAAGGTAATGCTTGTAGCGTACTATGTGACGAACAATCAAGTATCTTTGCAAGTAAATTGGGCTGTTTTTTTCCAGTGCAAGTCGGTTTAAATAACCAAGCTAACACGGAGCTCAATAATTTAGAAGTCAACTGTTTCAAATAATACTCAACATGAATACATTTAAAAATCCAATGCTCTACAGCTTATTTATCTTCATTATGTTCAATGTAGGATGTAATAATACAGATAGTCCACCCGTAATTACTTCAGAAGCATATGAACCCTGTTGTGGTGCAGACACGGCATCCAATTATTCAATTAATGGAGTAAATTTTTATATTCCGAATGCATTTACACCAAATGGAGATGGAGTTAATGATTTTTGGTATCCAATATATGATATCAAAGAATCTGATTCAGTAAACATCATCAATTTTACCATCTTTGACCGTGATGACCCCAACACTATGCGCAGTATCTTTGTTCGTGAAGTTTTTGACCCAAAAGACTTAACTAATTATGCTTTCAATGGAAGAGATTATCGATTTCAAGATTCCATACACCGAGGTTTATTTTTTTATCGTATGAATGTAATTGTTAAAAATGCCACTTATGTTACGATAGAAGGAACTGCTTGTAGTATTGTCTGCGATGATGAATCACCCATATTTAAAGACAAAGCGGGGTGTTTTTTTCCATATCAGGTAAGTTCAGACTTTAAAGGAAATAACTCACTTCCTACCGGTGAGTTAACATGTTTTGAATAAGGATTGTTCATATATGGAAGGTACTGCCTGTCTGATACGGTGTGATGAAGATGCTCATGTTTTTGCTGATAAAATGGGCTGTCAGTTTCCGGTTCAAAATAACAACGGAGTGTATTCACCTTGCCTTCCGAACCGGGAATCAGATTGTTTTAAATAAATGGAATCATGTAAATCATAAATGTTCTTTATTTGGTAGCGATTTTAAAGGGTCTAAGCATTTTACAGACATTAAAATTATTTCCCGTCTTTTAAATAATTTAGATGGAGAAATATTTTAATATAAAAATAAATGACAGTAATATACAGTTAAATCAATGATTACATCCCTTATTTTTATCCATCGTCCATAGTTTTTTAATAACAAACATTTTTGTTTTTTGGCCTTCTTCATTTATTTTTTCTTCAAAATCCCCTTGAACGACCACATAGATCCAGGTGCCTCCTTCTACTTTTTGAAGATACATTTTTTCAACCCCGATATACGCTTTTTCAATGGCTACGGGATATATTTTTTGTTCGTTGCACAACCTGAAAACAGGCGCATCAGCAAAATACATAAATTCTCCGCCAATTCCCGATTCAAACAGGGGAGGTTCTGTTGTGACGGGTAAGTTTTTTTTTGGTTTGCATTGAAAAAAAAGAAGGATTACAAAAAGTAAAAATGTTATTTTTTTCATGCGTTTGCGGTATGATTTTGTTCTGATATAATCGAGGGTTTATCGTAAAAATAAAAATAAAGGCTCATCAGAAATGAAACACCGAAATACAACAGGATAAAAATATTAAGAGCATAGTGATAAGAAGTGATTCCAAACCAATCAAATCCTTTAGGGTATAAAACAGAAACAATATACATTATTTTTAGGGATTCAGCGCCGGGTCCGAGCCAACTGCCGTCCATCAGAGAGGTGTAAGAAAAAATCTGAATGAATATAAAAAATCCGTACAGAAATATATCGGTATTAGAAAGATCGCCGATGATCATAAAAAAATACAAGGTAAAAACCAATGTCATGATCAGTTGAAAACCGGACCAGCTTTTAAAAAACAAAGATGCTTCGGTTTCATATTTTGTCCTGTGATAAATATCTTTTGTGTAGGTCACCGGATATTTGTCTTTGACATCTTCGGGTCGCCATCCGGTCGGCATAAACCATATTCTGATTTTGTCATACCATGATTTGGTTCTGAAAAAATCGAGTACCAGAAGCCAGAGATGTTTGAAGTTGATCAGCCAGGGATTCCAGGTTTTTACAGCTCTTGTGACACCATAAACCGGTGGTATTTCTTTTTTTTCTTCCTGAAAAGTACCAAACCATTTGTCCCAAAATATAAAAATCTGACCGTAGTTTTTGTCCATATATTCCGGATTGATAGCATGGTGTACCCTGTGATGTGAAGGCGTGACGATGATATGTTCCAGCCAGCCCATTTTGTTGATCAGTCGGGTATGATACCAGAACTGAGCAAATAGATGAAGCGGTGCGATGGTTGCAATGACCACTTGCGGAACACCCAACAAAGCTAAAGGCAAATACAAAATGGTAAAAAGGGCAAATATTTCAGAAACCGATTGTCTCAATGCACAGGAAAGGTTAAACTCTTCGCTGCTGTGGTGGATGATGTGACGATTCCAGAAAAGATTGATTTCGTGAGAAAAACGGTGGGTCCAGTAGCCGGCAAAATCTATCCCTAAAAAGGCAAGTACGTACACCAACCAGCTTTGTTCGATCCGCGTAATAGCCCAATGATCAACCATATATCCATAACTGATGATGACAATGCTCAACCCAAGGATGTCTTTTACAATATTGGAAATCCCACTGCTGAGACTGGATATTACATCAAACCAACGGTTGATTTTTACCCCTTTGAAAACAGAAATAACATGTTCTGCGGCAATCAGCAGTACAAAAAAGGGAATCGCATACAACAATACCTGCGCATAGGCCTGCATAACCTTACATTTTTATAAACCGATGGTAGGAATAACGACCGTTTTGAAAAATGCCGACCGTATACATGCCATGAATCAGATGGTCCACCGGAATGTGTAGTGATGCCGACTCTGAAACGTTTGTATTGGATTCCATTATTTTTTTACCGTCGTTTGAAAATATTTCGATTTTTGATACGGGTTCTGTTGTTTCGATGGTGAGTTGATCAAAAACCGGGTTTGGAAATAAACGGATATCAGTCGAAATGTCGTCTGTATTATTGATGGCAGGAAGGCTGTATTTTTTGAAAAAATTCCAGATTTCTTCATTTGATATGATATCCCGGTTGGTAACGCCGATATTTAAAACAGCGCCAGGCCAGGTATGTGCCCCACCGATTACTTTATAAAGCAGAACGGTGTGTTCGTTTTCGCAATCTGTAAAGGTATATTTTTCAACTGTGCTCTGATCTGTGGTATTGATGTTTGGAAGGTTTTCTGTTACAACAGTCCCGGTACATCGGTTGTGAGAAGCCCAGAAAGCCATCACAGAATCTACCGGAAGGCTGACATTGACTGTTCCGTTGTATGCGACCACATCATCAGCCGTCCCGTGGATTTCCAAAACGGGAATGGTGGATGAAGGTTGGCAATTTTCAAGAGAGCCGGGCACCATGCTTCCCGTCACAGAAGCGATAGCAGCGATTTTATTTGTCAGCTTGCAGGCCAGGTGGTAACTGAAAAAACCGCCGTTGGACATGCCACAAGCGTATATTTTATTTCGGTCAAAACCATATTCGTCAACAAATTTTTCAATCATGGCTTCTACAAATCCGACATCATCTGCCTGACTGCCGAACGACCATCCGACATTCCATGCTGCGCCGACACCGTTGGGATAACAAACGGCAAATCTTTCGCGATCAGCTACGGAATTCATACCTGAATACAATTCCTGTTGCGTTGCATTGGAAGTAAACCCGTGGAAGTTAAAGACCAGAGGGAGCGTTTCACTTTTCTGAAAATCTTTGGGCAATCGCAAACGGTAATTTCGGGTAAGATTATCGTGTTCAAGTGTACCTGTGAGAGTTTGTTGTCCGTTGACGACCAAAGTTGATGTCAGAAAAAGGAATAAAAATAATATATGTCTGTTCATGATGGTAAAGATATAACTTTTGTGAAATAGAAAGAAAAAAATGAAAAGAAACTGAAGAAAACGGAACTCTCAAATCAGGGAATTGTTCATCTTTTTGCCATTCTTTGGTCAAAAGGGAAAGATTCTATATGTTGGATCTGTATTTTTTCAAAATCTTCATGGTAAGGGTTGATTAAAAAATTGAAATCACCTTTGGTAATGGCCGAAGGAACTTTTAATATGGGTGCTTTTCTATTTTCAATAAAGGAGTTTCCGATGATCTGTGTTGAAACCGGGTGAGGAAAGTTCCTCCAATCGGTGGGTAGTGAACTTTCAAAAATCTCAAGAACCAACAGGTCGTCGGGAATCAGAATGGTAATCATTTTGTAGTCATCCGGCAGGGTAGCAAATGTAAAATGAACGGCTACTTCTGCCATGGCCAAAGATCTGTTTTGGGCGGTGTAAATCATTTCTATGCCGGGCGAATTCCATCTTCCCCCTTTCAAAGCGGCACCTATACCGGATAGGGTCGCAGCGAATTTTTCCCGTGAAAGTCGGAAAACCTCCATGTTAAGATAAAATTCCGTGTTCTATTCTGACCAGTTCTGCAAGCACCAATTCTTTTCCGTATGAATCTTTAAGCAATTCTACCGGTTTCATATTGCCTAATGCATAATTTGGCGTTTCAAGCCAGAGGTACAGCTTTTCCGAATTTCCGAATATGTCCAGACCTATGTGTACAACCTCTGCTATTTCCAGAATTTTTTCTGAATACACAGATTTAAAAATATGATCAGGTTCGTTGCTGTACCGTTGTAGTGATTTTGTGGAAATATTAAAAATGTCCGCCCACTCTTTTTCTGAAAAAGGAGTGATTTCACGGATCAGACTGAAAAAAGAATAAGGAATGCCTTGTCTGATCAAAAGTACCAGAAGTATTTTATTATTCAAAAAATCATGGAAAGAAAGACCGTCTTCATCTGTTGGAAGATAGTTTGCCAAATTATTTTTTTTCAATATTTTTTTTACCTCTTTATTTAACTTAGTCTGAATGGAAGCTGCATACATGGCTTTGGACATTTGTCTGCAAATATAGGACAAATTTCTGTATATTCCAAATATTAATAAGTTATTATTTTAGAATATTTAGGTTTATTTTATTGAATGGATAAACTTTAATCATGATGTTAACTAAAATAATCAGGTAATCAATCTTTTTGATACAACTACAATAAAATATAAATGTAAGCCGACATAATCATCATCAGATACTTTTTACCAACTCCGCATCTCTTTTATGTCTTGCAAGGCCGAGTTCGATGATGCGATCTATCAGAATGGTATAAGGCAATCCCGTGGCTTCCCACAATTTGGGATACATGCTGATGGAAGTAAAGCCGGGTAGGGTATTGATTTCGTTAAGGACGATTTTGCCTTCCGTCGTCAGAAAAAAGTCTACTCGGGAGAGACCTTCACAGCCGATGGTTGTAAAAGCTTTTACGGCAAGACTGCGCAAGTTTTCACTGGTGTCGTTGTCAATATTGGCCGGAATCGCCATGGCAGCTCCATCGTCGTCCAGATATTTGGCTTCATAAGAATAAAAAGATGCCTTTGGAATGATTTCGCCCATGACTGACGCTTCGGGATATTCATTGCCGAGGACAGCACATTCCACTTCTTTTCCGATGACGGCTTCTTCGATGAGTAGTTTGGTGTCAAAACGGAACGCTTCTTCTAAGGCGGTATAAAATTCTTCTTCTTTAGAGACTTTGCTGACACCTACAGATGAACCGGCATTAGCCGGTTTGACAAACATAGGCAGCCCCAGTTTTTGTTTTGCTGCTTCAAAAGTTACAGATGACTTTTCGTGTTTTTTAATACATATAAAATCCGCCACAGGAATACCGGCATCACGCCATAATCTTTTGGCCATGTCTTTGTCCATTCCCACTGCTGAAGCCATGAGCCCAACACCTGTATAGGCTGCACCGACAGACGTAAATACACCCTGAATCACCCCGTCTTCACCGTAAGTTCCGTGAAGCACCGGAAAAAAAAGGTCGATTGTTAATCGCGCGGTTCCGGCAGTATCCAAACAGACGACCTTGCCATCAACATTTCTGATAAAAACCTCTTCCGCGTTGTTTTTGAGTGCGATTCGTTTTGTATCCTCCGGAAAATCAAGAAAATCCCCGGATGCGTACAACCAATATCTTGTTTCATGATCAATGCCAATGACATGGACGTGGTATTTGGTTTTGTCAATGGCCTTCATAATACTGTTGGCAGATAACAAAGAAATTTTATGTTCTGTCGAAGGTCCGCCCGCTAAGATGGCAATGGTATGTTTGTGGTTCAACATTTTGATCTTTTTTATTCTGAAGGTAGTAAGGTTGCCGTACACTCGCCAAAGCCTACGCGGATATCTCCTTTTTCTGCATATCCTTTTAACGTTACAGTATCACCGTCGGCTATAAAGGATCTCGTCGTACCATCACTCATAGTCACCGGTTTTGTTCCTTTCCAGGCTATTTCCAACATAGAACCATATGAATCCGGTGTGGGTCCGCTGATGGTTCCGGAAGCAAGTACGTCTCCGATCCGCATATTACATCCATTGACTGTATGATGAGCAAGTTGTTGTATCATACTCCAATACATATATTTAAAATTAGAATGTGATACCAATGTGTCTTTATTTTCTGCTGTGGAGATGATTACATCCAGTTGGATATCGTAATTATATTTTCCGTTACATTGTAAATACGGCAATACCTCGGGTTCTTGTTTGGGACTTTCCACCCTGAAGGGTTCAAGAGCTTCCAGTGTCACAACCCAGGGTGACATCGTTGAAGCAAAGTTTTTGGCAAGGAAGGGACCGAGGGGAACGTATTCCCATTTTTGAATATCTCTGGCAGACCAGTCGTTAAACAATGTCAACCCGAATATATAATCTTCAGCTTTATCTACCGGAATGGTTTCGCCGAGGGCATTTTCTTTTCCGACGATAAAAGCCATTTCCAATTCAAAATCTATTTGTTTGCTTGGACCGAAAACAGGTTTGTCTGCATCAACTGGCAGGGTTTGTCCTTTGGGTCTTTTGATATCAGTGCCCGAAACAACTATAGAAGACGATCTTCCGTGATAACCCACAGGAAGATGAAGCCAGTTAGGGAGAAGGGCATTGGCAGGATCTCTGAACATGATGCCTACATTGGTCGCATGTTCGCGGCTGGAATAAAAGTCCGTATAATCGCCTATACGCACGGGGAGTGACATGGTAACCTCACCTGCAGGATAATGGGAAACTGAATCCGGATTGTTTTGTTTGAAATATCGTTGTATCGATAAACGAACCTCTGAAGTTATTTTTTTACCCAGACTGATAAAATCATTGAGGAAGTTTGATCTGAATATTCCGTTTGGAAGAGTCAGATGGTCAAAAAGTCCTTTACCCTGTAAATCCTCCAGCGTAAAAACTTCATCTCCCAACCTTGTTGAAACATAAGTTTGGCCATTGATGACAACAATACCAAAAGGAATATTGTGAATGCTGAAATCACTATGATTATATAAATTTTGCATGGGTTTATAAAAATTTTGATCTGATACCAGATTTGTATTTGAATGTACAAAAGTAAAAAAAATATATGGAGTCAGCTTTCTGTCTGTAACGAAATATCAAAAAAGAAAAAATATCGTATATTTTAATAGTCAAAAAAGGAGGTAAGATTGTTTGTTCGTTTTTATGGTGGTTCTTCTTTTGGTTCCTTTCTGATACAAGGATTCATAATATTTTCAGCATTACTAAATATATATGTATAATGTAAAAAAATATATGAGTCATAACTACTAGATAATCAATTAGAAAAAAAAATGAAAAAAAAATAATATAACAGATACAACATATTATAAATAAATTATATATTTGCCCCATCGTTTGGTGTATCCGATACTGTTCGGTTGGTAAAAGGTATAACAAACGTCCCAAAACAGTAATACAAAATGGATTTTAAAGCCCGATTCGGTAACAGGGTTTTATATTTTCTTAAGTATTATTAATCAAGGTCTCAAATGAAAAACAGAAAACTCCCGTTGCAAAACAGGAAGCGTTCAGCTTTCGCGTATTTGTTAACAAGCGCCTTATCGTTATTGATAATGACGGTCGGCAATTCACAGTGTATTCCACAGACAGGAACCGTAGACGGTTTCGTATTTCAGGATGTTAACTTTAATGGTATCAAAGACCCCGGCGAGGCAGCCATTGCCAACGTCAGGGTATCTGCATTTAATGCGGCTGGTAGCGTTGTAGGCAACATGATGACAGATATCAACGGTAATTACCGTCTGTCAAATCTTCCTGACGGCAGCGAAGTGCGCCTTACTTTTCAACATGCTTCTTATCATGATGGCTACATGGGGCAGGACAACGGAACACGTGTTCAGTTTGTTCGTGTGCCTTCTTGTGCAAAAGGTGTCGGACTCTCCTCTTCACTACAATATTGTAATGAAGATACCAGAATCCTGACCACTTGTTTTGTACAGGGGCCTACATCCGCACTTCCGGCAGAGCCGACCATAGTCGGTATGGAATATGGTTTTAATCTGGGTTCGCAGCCGCAAAAATTGGCTATGTACAGTGAAACCGGCACGATCTGGGGAGTTGCCTGGAACAAAAAACAAAAAGCACTTTACAGTAGTGCCTTTATAAAACAATACGGAGGATTGACCAACCATGGTCATGACGCCATTTTTAAAACACTTGTTCCGGAAGGAGCTATGTCATCAACATCTCTTTTTGTGAAGTTGAGCGATTTGGGACAGGACGTGGGAACATTGACCACACAAAACATCAACGACTGCGGCTACGGAGCTCAGGTTGGTAAAATGGGTCTGGGAGCTCTTGAAATTTCTCCTGACCAAAAATTATTATATACCATCAACTTATATAATAATACATTGGTTGCTATCCCTACAGAAAACCCTAAGGCAGCCAATACACAATCATACAAAATTCCGGACCCTGGATGTTCTCATGGAGAATACCGGGCTTTCGCTTTAAAAATGTATAACAACAAACTATATGTTGGGGTCACTTGTACTGCAGAGACATCAAAGTCAGAAGCTTCTTCATCTGCAAATGTCTATGAGTTTGATCCTGCCAAAAAAACATTTACCCTTATTTTTTCCACTCCTTATCTTAAAGGATATTGGAAAGATTCTGAACCGGGTCAGATTTTTACATCTCAATGGTTGACAGATATTGATTTTACAGATGATGGCCATATGTTACTGGGTCTTTCTGACAGAATTGGCCACAGATATTGTACGGTCAATTTTACAAACAGACTGGATGATCAAAGACCGGACCTGTTGATGGTTGCATATAATAATGTATCAAAAACATGGGAACTTGAAAATAACGGAAAGGTTGCCAATCTTACCGGTACAGGTGTTGGCAATGGTCAGGGTCCCGGCGGTGGAGAATTTTTTGGCAAAGACCATTGGCCTAAAGATCCGGCTTATCACCCGGAAGTAGCTTTGGGAAGTATTTTTGTGATGCCGGGCACAAATTCTGTAGTTTCTACCGTTTTTGATCCGCATCTCAATGCATATTCAGGTGGTTTACACAGATATTCAACCAGTAATGGTGATTTGTTGGGTGCTCTGGAATTGTACAGACTTAATACCACTGTTGCTTTTGGAAAAGCTACCGGTTTTGGAGATATCGTTGCTACGTGTATCGAGCCTTCTTTGGAAATTGGTAACAGAGTTTGGAATGACACCAATAAAAACGGAATTCAGGATGCCGGCGAACCCGGACTTGAAGGAATAGGTATCGTTTTATACAACAGTACATGTGACCGGTTGGCTCAAATGACAACAGATGTTATCGGTCAATATCATTTTAATGAAAAAAATGTAACCGGAGGTCTGTCTTCCGGTGAAACATATTATCTGGGCATTGACCCGAATACATATGATGCTCAGGCGCTTATGTACAATATCGACGGAAAATATTTTACACTTTCAGGTGTCAGAGCCGGTGAGGAATTATTGGGCAGCAAAGCGCTCGAGACATTACCTGGCTGCCCTATGGCACAAATTGAAGTGAACACTGTATTTTCCAATCAAAATTTTGACTTTGGTCTGTACAATGCTTCCGATTGTGGTATGCGTATCGAAGCTTCTGTAAAAAATACCGAAGCCATCAGATTTGGAAGTGCTGTCACCTATGAAATATGTGTGACCAATACAGGTACATTGCCTGTTAATGGTTGGGCACTTGATTATAAAATGCCTAAAGGAAATGTTTTGGACGGAAGTCTGAACCAGGGCTGGACACCACAAGGAAGTGTATTTACCAAATCCTTTAATCAGGTTTTGGGTAGAGGGGCAACTTTCTGCACTGAAGTGGTCGTCAACTTTAATGCTCAGGAAAACAGTCCGGGATTCACCCATCAATTTTCAATCAACAGGGTTTTGGATCTCAACAATAATCTTCTCGAATTGGTCTCAGCTTGTTCTGTAGCTCCTGAAGATATTGTGACGGTCACTACTCCGGCTGTTTTTGATCTTGCCTTGAAACACGAACTCAATGAAAATGGTGTATTTTCTAACGGTTCTGAAGTTAAAATGAATACTACGGTATTCAACCAGGGCAATGTTGCAGCCAAATCATATACGATTATCAATTACCTGAACGAAGCTTTTATCTTTGATCCGGCAAAAAATCCGGGTTGGGTATTGTCTCCTGATGCACGTTCTCTTACTTTTGTAAGTGAAGGATATTTGTATTCCGGACAAAACAGGGTTCATATGTTGACATTTACGCTAAGAGAAAACGCTCCTTCTGGTGCTGTTATCAATTATGCTGAAATTCTTGAAGCATATACTGATTTGGGAATTGCAGTCGATTTTGATTCAGACTCAGATGATGACGTCAAAAATGACAATGGTGGAGTCATAAACAGCATCACCGATAATATGATCAACGATGCAGGTGCTATGGACGAAGATGACCACGATCCTGTAGTGGTTTTATTGGATGTAGTGGACGTGGCCATTATCAAAAAAGCAGTCAGAAGAGAACTTGTTCCGGGACAGGAGTCAAAATTCAGTCTGGAAATCATCAATGAAGGTACTGTATCAATTCAAAAATTTGTATTGAGAGATTATATTCCTCAGGGTCTTTCATTGATGGATGCCAATTGGGCTTCTATTCCTGATAATATTGCTGAAAGAACCATCGAGCTTGAAAAACCGCTCAGACCGGGTGAAAGCACCTTTACGGACATTACCTTATTGGTATCTCAAAATCTGACAGGTCCTAAAGTTCTTACCAATGTGGTTCAGGTTTATAAGATCTATGATACCGATCTGAATGAAATTTCAGACCTCGATTACGATTCAAATCTGTCACTGACAGTAGTAAATAATGAAAACAGTGTATTACAATATTTAGGTCAGGATAATTATTCCTCGGCTGATGTGGTATTGCTTGGAAATATAGAAATCGCAAATCCTTGCATTTGTCTGAACAATGCTTCAAATCCGTTTGATGGTCAATTCAGCGCTGCAATCAGATTGGAAAGTGCATCCGGAGAGACCTGGTTTATCCAACAGGTTACAGGTCTTTACGATGAGTTCAGTCCGCTTCCTCCGGCTTCACCAATCCCGTTTATTACAGGTTCAGGAGGATTTCTTTTGGATGAAACTGTATTGGGCAATGGAATCTCAAGATATTCATTTGAAGGAAATCATATCGAAGGCGAAGGATTTTTTATTGTTCTTCAAAATAATTTCGGTTTGACCAGATCTTACCGATTGGATCCGGGAACATGCAGATACAACACCGTTCAGATCAATGGTCTGACAAGTGTTTGTAATAGTATCACATCTGATTATTCAGTAGAATTACGAGGAAATGATTATATCTTTTCCTGGACTTTGGACGGAAATCCGATAGGAGCTGACCAAGGTTCGGTTTCCATTGACTGGTCGGGTGTAGCTGACGGACAGCACGTATTAAGGCTTGAAATCGATGCTACGGCTATAGATCAGTGTTACAGTCCTGTGACATTAAACATCTCTTCAGGTGTAGGTGATGCAGGAGCTATTTCCTGTATTTCAACTGTAAATGTGTCTTTGGATGAAAATTGTGTTTTTACTGTTACTCCTTCTGTTTTGATTGCAGGAACGTTTAATGCCGGTTCACCTTATCAGGTTATGCTGAAGGACAAAAACGGAGCAGTGATTCCGAATGCCACATTGACTTTAGAACATCTTGGACAAAACATCATGGCCAAGTTGATCGACGGTTGTGGTGGTAATTCTTGTTGGGCTACGATTTTTGTGGAAGATAAAATTCCACCAAGAACGTTCTGTCAGGATATCGTTTTGGCATGTCACGAACTGGACACTTATGTAGGTCCTTTTGAAAGTGATAATTGTGGTGGTGCGGTAGAAAATACCTTATTATATGAATTGGTAACACCTTATGTGTGTAATGAATTGTATATCAAACAAATAGACAGAAGATATATTGCAAAAGACAAAGCAGGAAATGTTTCTCTGCCTTGTGATATGACAATATTTGTCGCAAGACCAAATTTGAGACAAGTGGTTGTTCCTGCTGACAGGACGATGGCAAATAACAATCCTTTGGTTTGTGACAACTTTCCTTTGGATAAAGAAGGAAGACCTTCTCCTGAAGTAACCGGTGTGCCGACATTATTTGGTGATGATTTGTATCCAAATTATGACGAAACATGTAATGTATACACCGGATTCAGCGACAGAGATCTCGGTAAAATCAATTGTGTAAGAAAAATAGCCAGAGAGTGGATTATTTTTGAAAGCTGGTGTTCTAATGTAACTCCGATTCGTTTTACCCAAATGATTGAAATCACAGATACAATACCTCCGGTTATTGCACCGATCGCTGACATTACGGTAAGTGCTTCTGTAGGAAATTGTCTGGCAAGAGTCCAGCTTCCTCAGGCGGTAGTCACCGATGAATGCGAAGGGGTATTGAGAGTGGATATCGTATATCCTGGTGGATTTGCCTTAGGTCAGAATACGGCTTTCGTAGAATTGCCAAGCGGAAAAAATACCATTAAATATATTGCCTACGACGAATGTGGTAACAGAGATTCTGTTTCTTACACCATAACAGTTGAAGACAAAACATCACCTACCACCATCTGTAAAGGAGAATTGGTAGTAAGTCTGAATTCCTCCGGCGAAGCCTATATGAGACCTGATCATGTCAACGACGGAAGTTGGGATGCTTGTGGAATTTCTCATTATGAAATCAGAAGAATGGTTGCCGGTTGCGGAAATCAGAATAATGTTTTTGGTCAGTTGGTAGATTTTTGTTGTGCTGATGTTGGAAATACCATCATTGTAGAAATGAGGGTAACAGACATCAACAACAACTCCAACACTTGTATGATACCTGTGACAGTTCAGGACAAATTTGCTCCGCAGATTACCTGTCCTGCAAACGAAACCAGAAGTTGTGATGAAAATATTGACATTGCAGATTTGAGTGAATTTGGAACAGCAGTAGCTGTGGATGCCTGCGGTGCAACCGTTAGAGAGCTTGCACCGGTTTCATCATTAAATCAATGCAGAACAGGTGTTATTGAAAGAATATTTGAAGCAAGAGATAACCTGGGCTTTGCCAGATGTTCTCAGTTCATTACCATCGAAAATTACGATCCGTTTAATGAAAATGACATCGTTTGGCCTTTGGATTTTGAAACAGATAGAGGATGTACTGCTTTGGATTTACATCCTGACAATCTGGATACTTTATATAGTTATCCTGTGATTACAGAAGATTTTTGTGATAATGTAGGAGTAACCTTCAAGGATCAGATTTTTAATTTCGTGCCGAATGCTTGTTTTAAAATAGTAAGAACCTGGTATGTCATCGACTGGTGTGCCATGGAAAATGATCCGAACTATCAGCCTATCACTTGGCAACAAACGATTAAGGTTCAAAATGAAGTAGGACCTGTTATCACCAGCTCATGTGACTCATTGACACAATGTACACCAAAAGACAATTGTGTGGATGGTTTTATCACGCTGGGCGCTACCGCAACAGATGTTTGTACTCCTGCCAATTTATTAAGCAATGTGTACAAAATTGACGCAAACAACGATGGTACTTATGATATCGAAATCAGTAATTTCGGTGGAACCATCAATGCTTCAGGTGTTTATCCTGTAGGAACCCACAGAGTACAATATTCATTTGAAGACAGATGTGGTAATGTGACTACCTGTGATCAGATCTTTACCATTGTAAATTGTGATTCTCCGACTGCCATTTGTGTAGAAAGAGTGAGTGTGGGACTTGTGCCTATGGATACAGACGGTGATGGTGAAAACGATATTGAAATGGCATGTATTCAGGCTGTAAGTCTTGATGCAGGAAGTTCTCACCCTTGTAGTGATTCTTTATGTTTTGCTTTTTCTGCAACAGATACTACGTTTACCGAATATTGTTACGACTGTTTTGATTTGGGAACATATGACCTTACATTATATGTAATCGACAAAATCGGCGGTGGTGTAAGCGAATGTGTCATTGAGGTAGAAGTACAGGATAACAATGATGTGGATGTTTGTCCGGATCTTGAGGAATGTATAGTATGGCCGGGAGCAGTAGATACAACAGGTTGTGCCTTATTGATTGCTAATGTAGGATTTAACAAAATCCCGGCAATACAATCTGATTGTGATTGTAATGACGTTACCGTAACACATGTGGATAATCCTCCTGTATCTTGTGGTGATGATTGTATCACAACTTCCAGAATCTGGACAGTAACCTTCAATTGTTTCTCAAGACCTATATCTTACAATTATTCTCAAAGTATCACGGTTATTGATGATACTCCAAATGCTGAGATCACAGGAAATAATATCATTTGCAGAGGTTCTTCAACTACCCTCACCGCAAAAGGAGGAGGAACATACTTGTGGAGTACAGGTCAGACAACGGCTTCAATCACAGTAAGTCCGCAAAATAACACAAATTACAGAGTAACGGTAACGTCTGCTTTAGGTTGCAGAGCTACAGCCCAAATATCGGTGACTGTTCAGCCTTTGCCAAATGTTCAGATTCAAGGCAACAGAACCATTTGTTTAAACCAGTCAACAACATTAACAGCCATTGGCGGAACATCTTATGTTTGGTCTAATGGTCAGACGACTGCTTCAGTTACAGTGAGTCCTGCTACCACAACAAATTATATTGTAACAGCAACAGATATTAACGGTTGTAGGGCTACTGCAACAGCTACAGTTACTGTCAATGCATTGCCGGCTGTACAAATTCAGGGAACTTCTCCGATTTGTGTGGGTCGTTCCACAACTTTAACAGCTTCAGGAGGTACAGCTTACCTTTGGTCAAACGGCCAGACAACCGCAGCCATAACGGTAAGCCCGGTAGCTTCTCAAACATATACTGTAACGGTAACCAATCAGAATACTTGTTTTAATACCGGTTCGTTTAATGTTTTGGTAAATCCGCTACCGGTGGTCAATATCACTGGTGATAATATAATTTGTCGCGGCGAAACCACATCACTTACGGCTACAGGAGGAACTTCCTATGCTTGGGCAACAGGCCAGACCACAGCAACCATTCAGGTAAGTCCTACACAAACTACCATGTATCGTGTCACGGTGACCAATGTTAACGGTTGTTCAGCTACAGGTACAAGAATTGTTGAGGTAAATCCTTTACCAAATGTAACAATCACAGGTAATTTAGATATTTGTCTTGGCGAAAGTACAACACTTACAGCAACAGGAGGGCCGGGATATCTTTGGTCTACAGGTCAGACATCTGCTTCAATCACTGTTTCACCTGCACAAACGACAATGTACAGAGTCACAGTAACAAATGCCAATCTTTGTTCCGCAATACAATCTGCTACGGTTCATGTCAGTGCCGGTAATGCTACCTGTGAGACCAGAGATACAACAGTATATCTCGACGCAATGGGCATGGTGGCCATTACACCTGCTTTGATCAGTATCGGTGATACCACAGGTTGTGACGGCGATATTGAAGTTGAAGTCACTCCGCCAAATTTATTCTGCAATCAGATCGGAGTAAATACAGTAACTTTAAGGGTGATTAATGTGACCACTCAGGATACATTGGAGTGTTTTGCCGAGGTTACCGTATTGGATACATTAGTGCCTTCTTTGGTTTGTCCTGCTGACCTGACCATCGGATGTTTGGATTATGATCCTGATGCACCGTTAAGTGTATTCGGTCAGGCAACATTCAGCGATAATTGTATGGTCGGATTGGAAATTGAAGAAACGCCGATAGCCAATCTCAATGTATGTAATGTAGGTATCATTACCAGAACTTTTGTGGTGACAGACAATAGTGGCAATTCAACACAATGTGTGCAATCTATTACCATCGAACCTACCAACGGCATTACAGAAGATGATATTACATGGCCGCAGGATACAGTCACCATATTTGATTGTACTGAAGCAACACCAATGAATACCGGCATTCCGGAAGTAAATGACGAAGGCAGTGATTGTTCTATCATTTCTATCGATTATGAAGATATTAATCTTCCGGTTGACGGATCCGGATGCGCGGATACCATTATCAGAACATGGACCGTTGTGGATTCATGTCACCTGGTACCTGGTACCAATGACGGAATATTTACATTCACGCAGATTATTTTTGTCAACGATACAACGGCGCCAGTCTTTTTCAACCTGCCTCCTGCTGTGGTGGATGTCACTGTATCTGTAGCCGAATGTGCTATTTTTGTTGACTTTTCCGGAATTATTGCCACAGATTGTGATACAAATCTTGTCCTGACCAATAATGGTTTCTGGGCGGATGATGAAAACAGTATCGATCCTTCAGGAACTTATGACGTAGGTATTTATCCGATTACCATCACGGCACAGGATCATTGTGGTAACATCGCTGAATATAGCTTTTTGCTTAAAGTGCACGCATTTAGATCATTGTGTACGAAACAATTCCTTGAAATGCCGGATACACTGACCAAACCTATGTTTGCCAGAAGATTTTTTGCTTTCACCAATATTTGTCCTCAGACAGGTCATTTTCTGGAAACCTATTCTTATGACCTTCAGGATACCGTAATGATTCTGGATTGCAGCGACTTGTCTATGGTGGGTATTGACCTAACCGTATACATTTGGGATACCAGAAGTGGTGATACATTACTTTGGGATTCTTGCCGAACGCAATACTTCCTCACAGATACCAATGATTTCTGTAACGGTGGAAGAGGTATCATCTACGGTAGTGTTGAATCACTATTGAATGATCCGCTTTCAGGTGTTGATGTGACGTTGAATGGAAGAAATACCCTTCAAACAGATGTACAAGGTATCTACCGGGAAGAAAACGCCGTCATTGGTGATGCATATGATGTAAAACCTCGTAAGGTCACCGGCGTTCTTGATGGTGTTTCCACCCTGGATCTGGTATTGATACAGAGACATATTATGAATATGACGGTCTTTGACAATCCATATATGTTCCTGGCCGCAGATATCAATAACGATAAGAAATTAAATTCACTCGATCTCGTAGAATTGCGAAAAGTTATTCTTGGTGTGAAATCTGAATTTCCGAATAATGATAGTTGGAGATTCCTTCCGGATGGTTTCAGTTTCATTGATCCGACAAATCCTTTAGGTTCTTTTGTTCCGGATTCTTACTTCCTTGAATCATTATCAGGAACCATGAACGTAAGCTTCAAAGGTCTGAAAGTTGGTGATGTCAACCAAAGTTATCAGATTAAGCAACAATCTGTTGAACAAAGGTCAAATGATAACCTGCACCTCAGATTACTCGGCAATAAAGTGACGTCTAAAGGTAATATTGAAATTCCTGCCGAAAATGTCGAAGATGTTCAATTGACAGGATTCCAGTTTGCTCTGAAAACAGAAGGTCTGAACAATATCAGAATTGAATCAGATGTGATTCGGTTTACAGATGAAAACTATCACGTGTCTAACGGTTATATCTTTATCTCCTGGTCACAACAAGAACCTGTATATGTTAAAGCAGGCGAAGTATTGTTTGTGGTAAAAGCCAATACGGCTCAAACAGGATCAGTTGCACAACTGATATCTCTGGACAAAGACGTGATGTTTGCAGAAAGTTATAATCATGAATTAAAAGTAGCAGGTATTCAGATCGGATATGGTCAGGAACATGTACAAAAAGCTGAATTTTTGGAACTTGGAAACATTCCAAACCCATGGAGTCAGTCTACCAATGTACAATTCTATGTGCCACAACCCGGAAATGTTGACCTCGTGGTTCGTGATATAGCCGGCAAAATAATTGTTACCAAAAAAGCATACTTCGACAAAGGAGTACAACAGTTTGAGCTTCTCAAAACTGAAGTATTAAATTCCGGAGTATTGTTGTACGAATTGAAGTTTAATGATACGGTTAAAACCGGTAAAATGGTTTTAATCGATTGAAGATAATTGGTTAGTGAATACAAATTTTGAGCAAAAGGGGAAGCTTCACGGCTTCCCTTTTTTTATGTTTAAAAATACAGGAAACAACCATAATAACAAATCATTTCTACCTTTTTGATTTTGAAAGCCGACATCAAAAACAAAATATATCATTATGTCAAAGGATCGCAAAAAACCACAAAATTTTAGTAATTTCAGAGAAAAACTCCACGAAATTATCTTTGAAGCCGAGACCAAAGAAGGCAGACTTTTTGATATTATTCTGCTGATAGCTATTTTTATTAACATCGCCATTCTGATGTTTGAATCCATTCCCGGACAAAGTCCTGAGATGGCTCGTTTTTACTTAGTGATGGACTGGTTTTTTACCATTTTTTTTACTATTGAGTATGGTCTCCGCCTATATACTGTCTATAATCCGGCAAAATATGCCACTTCTTTTTTTGGTGTCATTGATTTGCTTTCTGTTCTGCCTACCTATTTGTCGGTTTTATTCCCGGGTTTTCATTCATTAATGATCATCAGAGCTTTGCGTTTGCTGAGGCTTTTCAGGATATTCAAACTACATCAGTTTGTCGCCCAGGGCCAGATGTTGCGAAAGTCCATCATCGTGAGCCTGCCTAAAATCCTTATATTTCTGTTTAATATTCTCATCCTTGTATTTATATTCGGTAGTTTGATGTTTGTCATCGAAAACGGTGTCAACGAAAAATTCGACAGTATACCCCGCAGCATCTATTGGGCCATCATCACCGTCACAACGGTCGGATACGGCGATATTTCACCGGTTACGACCGCCGGACAGTTTGTTGCTGCTTTTACTATGCTGATTGGTTATGCCGTATTGGCAGTTCCTACCGGTATTATGACGTCAACTATGTTACAGATTAGTAAAAACGAATCCAATACCATCAATTGTAAATCATGCGGATTGGAAGGTCATGCTACGGATGCGGTATTTTGCAGAAAATGTGGAACTCCATTATAATAAAGCTTTGCCTGATTTTGCAAAAAATATGAAAATCGACTAATAATACCTGATTTTTACGTTAGTTTGTACCTTTACATGCAAAATACATTTTTTTAGTTTGTTGTTTTCCGGTTTGATATACAAAGTTTTTTCTGATGTGGTGACGGCTTACCAGTTTGCCCACATAGCCAGATATGTTCAGAATCTGTTTCTGAGTATTTTATTGGTTAAGTTTGGACTTTCATTAGAAGATATCGGAATATACGAATGGTTGATGTTTTCCATGGTCCTGGTATCCCAATTTTGGATCAGCGGCTTGCGTGATGCTACTATTTCTTCTTACGAAAATTCGCCTGACAAACAGCAGGTGCTTTTTTTTGGCTGGTTGACATCTTTTGTGCTTGCCATTTTGTCTGTAGGTTTTGTAATGGTTTTTGACCATTCAGTTTTTTATATTAATCAGGCGGTTTTACCATCTGACCTTATTTTATTGGCTTGTTTGTTTTTGGTTTTTCAGTCCTTAGCCAACATTCCGGAAACAATCCTTCTGCTCACCAAAAAGGCAACATTATTGACATACTATGCTTTTGTATCCACATTGATCTATTTTGTTAGTATTGGTCTGAGTTTGTGGTGGTTTGCTGATATAAAAGCATTGATGTTGGCTTTGATTTTTGTTTCTTTTCTGAAAATATTGTTTGGTTTGGTGCATTTTTCCGGATGGTCAGTTTCTATACAAATGGCTGCCTGGTTTTCGTATTTCAGGTACGCCATACCTTTTTTTCTGATAGCGTTGACGGGTTTGGCAATGGACATTACGGATGGTTTATTTGTCAGACATTTTTTTGACGCACAGACTTTTGCCATTTACAAGTACGGAGCGAGAGAATTTCCTTTGTCATCGTTGCTGATGCATTCTCTTAGTATTGCATTGATACCACTGATCACCCAAAAAAGGGACTTGACCGTTTTAAAACATAAAGCGACCCGACACATGCATTTGTTATTTCCGGTTTCCATCTTGTTGATATGGCTGAGTAAACCATTATTTGTTTTGGTGTACAATGACAGTTTTTTGGATTCGGCGCTGATTTTTAATATGTATCTTTTGATTTTAGGCTCGCGTATATTGCTGCCTCACAGTGTTTTACTGGCTTTTGGCAAACAAAACTGGGTGTTTTGGATCGGTTTGGTTGAAATCATTTCCAACATCATATTGTCGTATTGGTGGGTTCAAATCTGGGGCCTTTATGGTTTGGTTTGGGCTACTGTTTTTTCTTACTATCTGCATAAATGTATAATGTTGGTCGTCATACACCGTCATTTTCAGATCAGTTTGAAGGATTTGATACACGTACCCTGGTGGGTCTTTTATCAGGTGTTGGCATTTCTTTCATTTTATATTTGTAAAGTTTTTGTATGATAAATATGTATTACCAAAAGCTTACTAACTCCTTGGTGGAAAGTGGTATAGACGACAAGGAGGCTGCTACCATCACCAAATATTTGTGGGAAGATCTGGCTTTTCCGATGAAGGAGTCCGATGACCTTAATGGAAATGATTTTGTAATAAAAATAGAAGAAGTTATTGACAAAGTACGTCAACACATACCCTGGCAATATATTTCCCGAAAGGTAAACTTTTACGG
The DNA here is from genome assembly GCA_022842725.1 of Saprospiraceae bacterium. Taxonomy (GTDB): domain Bacteria; phylum Bacteroidota; class Bacteroidia; order Chitinophagales; family Saprospiraceae; genus OLB9. The sequence continues at coordinate 57,412 of JALHOZ010000014.1, read as the reverse complement.
AAGAGACTTTTACGTAGATGAAAGGGTTTTGATTCCCCGACCTGAAACAGAGGAGTTGGTGTACAACATTTTACAAAAGACAAAAAACAAAAATATCCATTCTGTTTTAGACATTGGAACGGGCAGTGGTGCCATCGCTGTCACCCTGGGCATCGAAAGACCCGGTTGGAACATTACAGGCATCGATATTAGTGCCGAAGCCCTGATGGTGGCGGAGAAAAACCGCAATACGTTTGATTGTAAAAATGTATGCTTTTTGCAAATAGATTTTTTACAGGAGGAGATGGTAGCTGCTTTGCCGGACTATGACCTCATCGTCAGCAATCCTCCCTATATTGATGTGGCTGAAAAAGACCACATGTCTGCTTCCACGTTGCTTCACGAACCCGGTCAGGCTCTTTTTGTAAACCATCATCCAATGGAATTTTATGAGACCATCGCACGATTTGTATCGTCAAGGTCGCACCCATGTATGGTCCTGGCAGAGATCAATGCTTTCCGTGGTTTGGAGACCCGATCCGTTTTTGAAAAAGCGGGATTGGTAAACATTGAGATCATCAAAGATTTACAAGGCATGGACAGAATTATTTTTGCGGAAAAATCAGGTAGATAGTGAATTATTTATTTCCCAAACGCTACAATGGTAAACGTGGTTCTTCTGTTTTTTTGATGTTGGGCTTCGGAACAACTTTCACAAGGGCACAAATCATAAAGTTTGGTTTCACCGTAACCAACCGGTGTCAGTCTGCTTTCTTTGATTCCTTTTGAAATCAGAAAATCGACCACAGATTGTGCTCTTTTTTGCGAAAGCTCTATATTGTAATCATCTTCACCCCGACAATCTGTATGCGAATTTAACCGGATTTGAATGCCCGGGTTGGCGACCATCATGTTGGCAAGTTTTTCGAGGGTAGGGTAGGCTTCTTTTGTCAAATCCCATTTGTCATATTCATAATAGATGTTTTCAAGGATAATTTCCTGGTCAGGATAGATTTTGGAAAGAACAAGATGCAGGTTTTGAGTGACGGTAAATTCTCCTTCTTTAGGTTTTGTTTCTGTGATAAAGATGGATTCTGAAGCAGTCAGATAGTTTTGTTTAATTGCTTTTAAGGTATAGGACTTATTTTTCTCGACTTCAAAAAAGTAAACCGATGTAGAAGAACTTCTTGTTTCAGCTATTAATATTTCATTCTGGTCAAAAAGCTGAACCTTCGAGTCAGGGAGCAAACTATTTTCCATCGTTGCTTCTTTGGGATCATCATTTTTGAAAATTTCAGCATAGGTTTTTCCACTCACAAAATAAGAAACCGGAGGATCAGGTAATTTGTCTTTTTGCTGGACCTTTTCTTTTTTTAAACGGGTATAAACAAATACTTCATCAATACCTTTTTGAGAACGGGATGAAGTAAAATATCCCCTTCCCGTTTTGTTGGCATCGGTCCTGAACGTTTTGTCCAGCACAAATGAAAAGTCATCTCCTCCGGAGTTGATCGGATACTTCATATTAATAGGGGCCGCCCATTTTCTTTCTTTGTTCAGAAACGTTTTGAAGATGTCATATCCTCCCATGCCTGGCAGGTAGTCTGAACTGAAATACAGCGTATCGCCATCAGCTACAGGAAATTTTTCATTTCCGTTGGTATTGATGGTTGCCGGCATTTTTTCAGGATCTGCCCAACTTCCGTCTTCAAATAATTCGGTATAGTAAAGATCAGAGTTGCCTCCCGGACTTTCGATATCGGATGCAAAAACAAGAATACTGTCGTTTTCAAGAAGAGCAGGATGGCCATACTGAACGTTAGGTTTGGTGAAGGGTAACGTTTCGGGTTCTGACCAGGCACCGTCTTCCAGATAGCTTATCATGATTTTACAATCATCATTTTCATTATTATCCCGCTGACATCTGGTAAAGTACATGGTCAGGAAATTTTTGGTAAACACCGGAGTTCCTTCGTTGTGTTCAGTGTTAATGACAGGATCAAAGGGTGTGAGATAATTTCCGTTTTTTGAAAATAAAAACAAGTCCGAATATTTTTGACCGGTCCAGGCATACAAAGACTTTCCGGTAGCTTCCTGACGATCAGAAGTGACAAGCAAATATTGGTCCCGATAAATAACGGGAGCATAATGGGAAAAGGAGGATGATTCTATACATTTTTCAATGACCATAGGTTCGGGATCTGCCTTCCACCGCATGGCTTCTTTGCAAATGAGAAATTCCCGGTCGGCTTCGACCCGGATCTCGGGAACGGACTTAAGTTCTTCCCAAAGTTTGATGGATTCTGTATATTTTTCCTGTTGTTTGAGCATCAGAGCAAGCTGTTTGGTAGCTTCAGCACCGTAAGACAGAGATTTTGCCTGACCGTACCATTCAGCAGCGGACGCATAATCCAATATTTTTTCGTACGATCTTCCTAATAAAAAAGCTGTTCTTGCTTTCTGTGTCGGATTGTTGATGTTTTCTATTTCCTCCAAAAACAAGTCGATAGCAACAGCATATTGTTTTAATTCAAAAGCCATATCTCCTGTTTTTACTTTTTTGGTAAATGAACAGGAAACTGAATGGGACATGATGACCCAAACAAAAAGGAGCTGAAAAAAAACTTTACCGGTTTTTACCATAAAAAAAACTTTTATATTGTGTTTACCAAACTTTTTACAGTTATTGACAAACTTACCTTTCAATAACACAAAAATGCGGCAGCATGTTTTGATATTTCAGATAGTATTATGTAATTGAAAGAGACATTTATTTTAAAAATAGTAAACTGAAATATTTGCAAGTGTTTTCAAGATGTTTAACAAATTATAATCAGGTTCCAGATTATTTTTTATAAATATCGTATGTTTGCATTCTGTAATATAAAATCAATTGATTGTCATGCTAAAATATAGTATTCACATCATTCTGGGGCCGGTCCTGATGTTTTTATTTTCCTATATAGGTGTTCAGGTTGATATGAATCAGGAGGCAGCCTATACCCTGGGGATAACGGTCTGGGTGGCTTATTGGTGGGTGACGGAAGCCATTCCGATTCCGGTGACTTCTTTGATACCGATGATTATATTTCCGGTATTTTCTGTGCTGAGTATGGATGAAGCGACCAATGCATACTCTGACAAACTCATCTGGTTGTATGTCGGTGGATTTATCATCGCCCTGGCTTTGGAGAAATGGAAACTTCACATCAGAATTGCCAAAATATTATTGGTTGGTATCGGCACCAATCTCCATAAAATTATTTTGGGGTTTATGATCGCTTGTTTTGTCTTGTCCATGTGGATCAGCAATACGGCAACAGCTTTGATGATGCTGCCGATTGCGGAGTCGATTATTTCCCGGTTAAAAGACAAAACATCGGCAGGATTCAGCAAAGCTTTGATGCTTGGGGTGGCTTATGCCTGTTCTATCGGAGGAATGGCTACTCTGATCGGCACGCCGACCAATCTGGTTTTATCCGGTATGGTGGAAAAAAGTTATGGGGTGAATATTTCTTTTTACGACTGGTTTATTTTTGGTTTTCCTATCAGTGTGGTTTTACTTTTTATTGCCTGGTTTGTGCTGATATATGTATTTAAACCCGGAAAACTTTTGATATCACTGGATGAAATCAAAATAGACCCTTTTGGTTATGAAGAAAAAAGGGTATTGATCGTGTTTTTATTGGTTGTTTTCGGATGGATTTTTAGTCCATTGCTAATTAAACCATGGTTGCCGGCCGTAAATGACACTATGATTGCCTTATTCGGTGCTTTATTATTGTTTATTATGCCGGCAAGGGACAGGCAACATAAAATCATGGATTGGGATACTGCCAAAAATCTGCCCTGGGGTATCGTTTTGCTTTTTGGTGGAGGTTTAGCTATAGCTAAAGCTTTTCAGGAATCCGGTTTGGCGGCCTGGTTTGGCGAAAATCTGACTGTACTACAGGTACTGCCATATTTGGTAGTTCTCCTTATTGTCAGCCTTATTGTTAATTTTCTTACAGAAGTTACATCCAATGTCGCTACAGCTTCGGTCTTTATGCCGGTGATGGCCGGTGTTGCTTTGGCCATGAACGTTCATCCTTTCCCGATTCTGACCGTTGTCACCTTAGCTGCATCCTGTGCTTTTATGCTTCCGGTAGCTACACCGCCCAATGCCATCGTATTCGGAAGCGGGCATATGTCGATGAAGGATATGATTCGGGTCGGGCTATGGTTGAATATTATCTCAGTAATATTGATAGCCGTTTATGTTTTTTTAGTCATCGAACCATTGTGGAATATCGATATGATGACTTATCCTGAATCTTTCAGGTAAAAACTGAAATTAAATTTTTATCTTAGATTTTCAGATGATTCATTTTGGTGGATTGGTGCAAGATTTGGCATCTTTTCGGCCGGTCTTCTATATGTTAAATGACACCTGACACTTAAATTAATAAATCGCATTTGCCTGAGCTTCCACGTCTTTGTCATCAATATATTCGTCAAAGGTTTTAAGTTTATCTAAAAATCCTTTAGGACCGAGTTCGATGACACGATTGGCAATGGTTTGGGTAAAGGTATGGTCTCTCGACGTAAACAATACATTGCCGGGAAAATTGATCAAAGCATTGTTGAGTGTTGTAATGGTCTCCAGATCCAGGTGGTTGGTTGGTTCGTCGAGGATCAATACATTGGCCTCGGTCAACATCATCCGGGAGATCATACATCTTACTTTTTCGCCACCTGAAAGGACATTAGACATTTTGAGCACTTCTTCACCGGAAAACAACATTTTGCCCAAAAAACCACGGATGTAGGATTCGTCTTTTTCAGCGGAATACTGACGCAACCAATCGACAAGATTCATCGGTTCGTTCATAAAAAACTTACTGTTTTCATTCGGCAGATATGATGTGGAAATGGTTTGTCCCCATTCGATACTGCCGCTGTCAGGAGCGAGTTCTCCGGAAAGTATTTGATGTATTGCCGTAGTAGCCAGACTGTTTTTGGAAATAAAGGTAATTTTATCATTGTGATTTACCGTAAAAGTCAGGTCTTTGATCAATGTTTCGCCATTAAAAGAATAGTTGAGTCCTCTGACCGTAAGAATTTCTTTTCCGGCTTCTCTGGCCATTTTATAAATGATACCGGGATATCTTCTCGATGAAGGTTTGATGTCTTCGAGATTGATTTTTTCAAGCATCTTACGTCTGGAAGTTGCCTGTCTGGATTTGGAAGCATTGGCAGAAAACCTGTCGATAAAGGTCTGCATTTCTTTGATCTTTTCTTCCGCCTTTTTATTGGCTGATTGTTTTTGTCTGAGTGCCAATTGACTGGATTCGTACCAGAAGGTATAATTACCGGTGTACAACTGTATTTTTCCAAAATCGATATCTGCCACGTGCGTACTCACAGTATCCAAAAAGTGTCTGTCGTGAGATACCACCAATACCAGATTTTTGAAGTCGAGCAAAAAGTCTTCGAGCCATCGGATGGTGTGCAAATCCAGGTCGTTGGTAGGCTCATCTAATATCAAAACATCCGGATCTCCAAAAAGTGCCTGGGCCAGCAATACCCTTACTTTTTGATTACCGTCGAGTTCGGATACCAGTTTGTAATGTTCTGATTCTTTGATGCCAATACCTGACAAAAGGTTTGCAGCAGAAGATTCTGCATTCCATCCATCCATTTCAGCAAATTGTTCTTCGAGTTCGGAGGCACGGAAACCATCTGCTTCAGAAAAATCTTCTTTCTGGTAGATGGCATCTTTTTCCAACATGATTTTCCAAAGGGTGGTGTGCCCCATCAACACGGTATTCAGGACAGTAACATTATCGTACTCATGATGATTTTGTTTCAGAACGGCCATTCGTTTTCCGGTCTCGAGAGACACCGAACCTTTATTGGGTTCGAGATCACCGGACAATATTTTCATAAAAGTGGATTTACCGGCTCCGTTGGCACCGATGATACCATAACAATTGCCGGGTTTGAAAGTGACATTTACATCGTCAAAAATGATTCTTTTTCCGTACTGAAGGGAAATATTATGAGCTGATAGCATGAAAAATTCTGATTTTGCCGCAAAGGTAAGACAATATTTCGTTTTTTGGGTTTCGGGTCAGGGATTTGTCTTTCTTCACATTCTGTCATTTGCATCGTTATATTCTTTTTTTCTATCACGGTCAAAAAAAAATGTGTACTTTTGTATCCGGTTTGCGGCGATCACTAAAACCTGAGAATTATTGATGACACAAACAGAACATGTCACATTATTGCCCCCTGTGACTTTTGTCCGAAAGGATAAAAGTGTTTCTTTATGGATTTTTTCCATGAAAAAACTTTGTTTTATCCTCTTCTTTTTGCCCTTCTCAGCATTTGCTCAAGATACCACACCACCCATGATAACGGCTCCGGCAAGAGATTCTTCCTTTGCCTGCAGCAACAACCCGAATATATTGTCGACATTGACCTTATGGTACAACAATGCCGCTTTTGCTATGGCTCAGGATGATTCCGGTCAGTTTGTTTGGGAAGCTAACCTCAGCCTAAACCAGGTTGTCAGTATTTTTATCAATTCAAGTGATACCCTCTGTGGCAATGCCAAAAATGTTGTCGTCTCTTTTACAGCTGTCGATCCTTCAGGCAACAGAAGTACGCCGGTAACTGCACGTTTTTTTACCTTTGACAATACAAGGCCTTCGTTGGTTGTTCCTCCTAATGTAAGTATATCCTGTACACCGGAGATTCGCGATACCCTCATCCGGTGGATCAGAAACAAAGGAGGCTACCAGGCAGCGGATGATTGTTCCAACTTACTTACATGGACCCGATTTCAGTATAGCATATCTCAGGGCAACACCATCATACAAACCGGTGGCGGTACCATCAATAACGGACCTTACCCGACCATTCCCAACGGAGTATGTAACTGGAGGATGAATATCAATTTTTGGGTTGAAGATGAATGTGGCAACGAGACAGTCACTTTCGGAACTACTTTTTTTCAGGTAACCGATGACGTGGCCCCTGTTCCGGTCAATCCTCCTTCAGATGTAACGGTGTCCTGTGATAAAGTTCCTCCGGTTTTACCGGTCGTTTTCCTCGATGGATGCACCGCACAACCTATGGTAAATTTCCAGGAAATTAACCAAAAAGGTACAGACCCTGCTCTTTGTTCTTTTTACAGGTATGATATTTTTCGGGCCTGGAGAGCAAGGGATAATTGTGGCAATGAATATACCCATACGCAAAAAATAACTGTAACGGATACCATTCCACCATCACTTACTGCGGAAGATACCATTCAGACAACCTGTAGTTTATACCATCCTGACAGTATTTTTTATACGAATGTCAGCGATATTTGTTCTCCGGTGACGGATTTTACTATTGAAAAAACTATAGAACAACCCTCATGTGATTACCGGGCTTTTTACACGTACAGATTTTCGGACGTTTGCGAAAACAGGGACAGTTTTGTTCAGGTGATTCAGATTGTCAATGATCCGATTGAATGGATTGTTCCACCATCGGATGAGTTGTATACCTGCCAGACTGTTTTAAATTTTGATCTTTTGTTTGCCGATTGGCTGACAAGAAGAGCCAACAGTAGCGCAAGGTCAACATGCGGCGAATTGTTTTCTTTTGTCGCTGTGCCCGGAAGTTACGATATCAATGATCCGAATACCTGGCCGGGAATTCATCCGGGCAATTTTGATACACAGGAGTGCCCTTCTCCGGTCGCCGGATTTTTAAGGGGAGAAAGTGTGGATTTTGTGTACCATGACGCATGTGGTCAAATCATCCGTGAGACGGCTCATTTTGGTCTGGCAGATACGGTTGCCCCCGTGGTAACAGGTTGTCTACCTACCTTAGCGGTAGAGGTGGCTCCTGATTTTTGTGCTGCGGATTACAGCCTTGTGGTGCCTGCGGTTGCAGATGACTGTACAGAATCAAACAGTCCGGTCATCAGGGTAGTATCTGCCCCGATTATAGGCGTGGAACCATCCAACCCGGACTCCAGGGTACTTCCGGTGACCCTTAATATAGGGCCATTTAACCCGGCAGGTTTATTGCCATTATCCGATGCAAATGTATTGATACGGTTCAGAAGAGTCGATATGAATGACTTTACGGAATTTTTTACCATTTTTGATGAAGACAACAATAATCTCGGACGAACACCGAATACAACCGCTGAATGTGGTGATATAGATATGACATTGACGCTCCCGCAGTCCAGATTGACCACATGGATGTCTGACGGATTTATTACCCTTCGGTTTGAATCCAATGAAGTTCCGGGAATTCCGAGAGCAGAAATCAATCCGTTTTGTGGTGGAAGCATTCAGACCAATATTTCTTTTGAAATTGATGTGACCAATGTGTTGTTTACAACAGTCCAACTGGATCAGGAAAATCCCTTTACGGCAAGACCAGGCGATACCATCAGCGGTCAGTTCCAACCCGGCAATCACACCATAACCTTTAGATATTCAGATTGTGCCGGCAATGAAAATGTGTGTACCACCTCCATTGAAGTACGTGATGAGATCGCTCCGGACTTCGTCTGTCCTTTGGATATGACGATCTCTTTACCGACATCCACCTGTACCGATACCCTCCTTTTTTCTTTGGACAATCTGGAAGCTTCCGATGCCTGCGGAGGAAATTTTATATTCAATCGCAGGGTTCCGACCTCAATGGAAGCTTCGTTGATTACTTTTGTGTATAATGATGTCACTAACAAACATCTGGCGAGAAACAAACAATTTGTTTTTAATAACGTCGTACCGGTGACACGAAGCAATAAGGATGTTTTGCTTACTTTGGAATTTAACGGAAATAATAATACACCTGACAAATATTTTGATCTGATAGGACCCGACGGAACGTTTATCGGTTCTTCGGACACAAGAACAGGCGTGGACAGTTGTGGTTTGGTTCAAACAAGTTTTTTTGTAGATATTTCCCGGTTTAATGATTGGATATTTAATGGGCAAATAAGTTTTACAGCGGTGCCCAATGCTGCAGGTGGCGGTATCACACCTTGCGCCGCTCTGATGCCCAATCAAACATCCGATGATATCAGTTTTTTGCGGCTGACCATGATTTATAATGATTTTGCCTACGCTTATGAATTATCCGGAGCAACCAACAGTACACTGATTAATGTGCCGCAAAATGCACTTAACACTCCCATTGTTCTGAACGAAGGGATAACCGAAATATCATTTTTTACCGGTGACAACAACGGGAATAAATCAAACTGTACATTTTCAGTTTTAGCCAAAGATACCACACCACCTGTGGCGCTTTGTAAAAATGCAGCTGTAAGCATCCACCCTTCAGGTATTGAAGAAACCATGCTGACACCTGATCTGACCAACAACAACAGCAGCGATGATTGTAGTGACCTTAAGTTTTTTATTGAGCCATCTACTGTCAATTGCAGTCTGGTCAACACAGATGTTCAGACATTACTAATCGTCGAAGATGATCAGGGCAACCGCGATTCCTGTACGGCATTGGTACGTATCAAACCCTTTGAACTGATGCCATCTTTTTCATCTGGTTTGTGTGAAAATGATACCTTAAAATTATTTGCCAACCTACCTCCTACGACAACACCGGGTGCATATACTTTTCATTGGAAAGGTCCGGGTAATTTTGAGTTTTTTACCGAAAATCCCACCATACCAAATGTCAATGAATCTTACAGCGGCCTGTATTCCGTGACGGTGACAGGATTTAATATGTGTATTACCGAAGGAAGTATATTTGTAAACATACAACCATTGACAAAACCTGTTCTCACAGCGTCAACAGAATCATTGTGTGAAGGGGAAGAAGTCATTCTGAATACCACACAATTTACCGGTAATATTACCTATGACTGGTATGAAGGCATTGCGCCTACCGGAGTCAAGATAGCAAGCACCTCTGTGCCAAATCTTGTGCTGAGCCCCTTGGGAGGCGTTCATTTTTATTACATCATTGCTTCAGGAGAGGATTGTACGTCAAGTCCTTCCAATTTGCTGAAAGTAACTGTAATCAGCCGCCCGGTTGCGATGATTCAACAGGTGTTTTATTCCGTCTGTGAAGGTGAAACCATAACGTTCAACAGCACCAATACCGGTAATGATCTTTCCTATGTTTGGTCTGGTCCGGGGTATTCGTCAACATTAAAAAATCCGCCTTCGATTACCAATGTGGGTATTCAGAATCAGGGAACGTATACTTTGGTCGTCTCAAGAAGTGGTTGTGACTCTGATACGGCAAAAGCTAATGTCATTATTTTGGAAAGTCCGGTCAAACCGGTGATTTCTTCTGCATTGGTATTTTGTGAAGGAGCCACCTTCTCCTTATTGGTATCAAACAATAATACCGGTGAAAAATATGAATGGTATCAAAACGGCGTATTGAGATTTACAACAAATGAAAACAGTCTCGTCATACCCAACGTTCAAACCGGTTTTGAAGGCAATTGGACTGTGGTGGTTACCAAAGGTAGCTGTTCTTCACCACCTTCAGATATTCGTTCTATAGCAATCGACAACCTGTTGGAAATCGGAGTCATCAATTCCGGTCCGATTTGTGAGGGCGATTCTGTTCAGCTGCAGGCAACTTTTGTGCCCAATGCTTCTTATACCTGGCAGAGTCCGGACAATAACCAGACCCTTCCGGGAATACACAACCCAAAAGTTCCTGCCAAAGCCGGATTTTACAGCGTGACGATAACGACTCCTACAGGATGCAGAAATAATGCCGGAACCGTGGTAGTTGTTATTACACCTCCGGTGATTACTGCCCTGAGCTCCGATGTGTTGCCCTGTATGAACAGTAGTCGGCCCATCCGGTTTTCTCCGTCAGTTTTTCCTATGGACAACAGTTATACTTACGAATATTCATCTGCATCAGGATTCACTTCCAACGTAGCTAATGCTGTACTCAACAATCCCATGCAAAAAGATACCGGTTTGTACACGTTAATTGTTTATAAAGATGGCTGTCCTTCACTACCGTTTACCATTCCTGTTCGGTTTTATATGACGCCTGCTACACCCGAAATCTCCGGTGAGGATTTTTATTGCAGCGGACAGGAAATTATCCTTGAAAACAATGTACCTGTATCAGGATCCGATATACAATATACATGGAATACACCTTCACTCGGACAGGTATTGACAGATGATGCCACGATCTCTCTCGGTTTGGCAAATACAACACTGAATGGTAGTTATACCGTTTCTGTTGAAGCAAACGGATGTATTTCTGCTCTGTCTCCACCCTTTGAGGTTGAGGTAAGACCTACTCCGGCAAAACCTTTGCTGAGAGCAAACAGCCCGGTTTGTTTTGGCGAAACCCTGTTTTTGGAATCCGATTTTGCAGATGCCTTATACCGATGGACGGGACCGGATAATTTTGTTTCAGATATTTCGATGCCACAAATACCTGCAGCAGAGAAAAAACATGAAGGTTGGTATGTTTTATATTTGGAAAAAAACGGATGTTTTTCACAAAAAGATTCTGTATTTGTCACTGTAAATGAATCCATCCAGGTTCCCGTTGTGACAGGTCAAAGATACTTTTTGTGCAAACAACCTGGTTCTTTTGTTGAAATATGTATAGACCCCAATTCTTTTGTAACAGGCGATCAGTTGTATCTTATCAACGCGCAAACATTAGATACCATCACAAGTTTTAATAATCCGTGTATTCAGATTGACGGTTCGATGCCGGGATTATTTACCGGAACCAATCTGGTGTACGTTGTCACTAAAAAAGGAAATTGTTTTTCGTCGCCTTCCAATGTTGTCATTATTGAGTTGGATGACGTACCTCAGTTTTTTGCCGGCACTACTCAGGGAAATGACATCAGGGTTTGTGAATCAGCGATTGTTGACCTTATGGCAAATCACGGTCCGCCGGTTTTGGATGTTCAATGGTTGTCAACTGACCCTACCGTGTTTTTTACCAACCCCAACGGTCAAAATACCACGTTAAGCGGGCTCAAAAACGGAGTGAATACCATCTTTTTATTTTACAGTTATCGCGGATGTGTTTCTTATTCATCAGATACCATCAGGGTTTTAGTAGAAGGAGGCCCCACGGCAGAAAATGACGTGTACACCATTCCGTTTTTTAGTAATGAAATATTGGACATTACAGACAATGATGAAACGGAAGGGGATTTTGTTTTACGTATCATCACACCTCCTGCCAACGGTACCGTCACTATCGAAAACGGATCAGTGGTTTTTGAACCTGATGTGTCAACTACCGGAGAACTTACCTTTGTTTACGAAATTTGTTCGGTCTTGTGTCCGGATTTTTGTTCTCGGGCTACCGTCACGTTGACCATAGATACGGAAATTGATTGCCGTCCACCGAGTATCATCACACCCAATGAGGATGGGATCAATGACGCATTTATAGTTCCTTGTTTGTACAATAACCAATTTCCGGGACACCGTTTGGTCATATTTAATGAATGGGGCAATGAAGTGTTTTCGGCGACTGATTATACCAATGATTGGAAAGGATTGTACAATGGCAATCCGGTTCCTGCGGGAACCTATTTTTATCACCTTGATCTGGCAAATGGCAATAAGCCACTGAGCGGATTTTTAATCATACAAAGATGAGAAAAAATCTGATGCGCTATTTTATTTGGTTTTTAACTTTTGGGAGTTTGTTTTCGGCGAAAGCCCAACAACAACAAATGTACACCCAGTTTATGTACAATAAATTGAGTCTCAATCCGGGTTTTGCCGGCAATGAAACTTATACCAGTTTTTCAGTATTGCACCGAAGTCAATGGATTGGTGTTCCAGGTGCTCCGCAGGCTCAGGTTTTTTCTGTCAATTTTCCCAGGATAGCCAAAAGACTGGGAGCAGGATTAAATGTGGAAAGACAAAGTATCGGAATCACCGAAAAAATTACCTATGAAGGGATGTATGCGTATAAATTCCGAATCGGAGCAGGTACCTTGAGTATGGGGATGAATATCAGCGGAAGATCGTATGTCCAGGATTATACCGACCCGAGATTATATGCCATTCAGGGAATACAAAACGACCCTTCCATCCTGCAGGACCGTTTTTCAAAAAATTTGTTTAATGCCGGTTTTGGTGCTTACTACAATACAAAAGTATTTTTTGCCGGTTTGTCTGTACCCAGGATGATTCGGGCTGATCTGGATTTTGATACCAACCAGTTTTTTACATCAGAAGTTCGCCACCTGTATCTGATGACTGGAGGAAGTATCGCTTACAAACAGGATTTCAGGTTTGTGCCTCAGGTGATGTTCAGACTGGCCGAAAACAGCCCTTTTACCGCGGATTTTAATTTTATGGCAGTATATAAAGACTGGTATAGTGCCGGACTTACTTACAGAACAGGAGGAGGTCCGGGAGATTGGGGTGAATCGCTGGACTTTATTTTTTCTGTTCAGGCTACAGACAGATGGATGGTCAGTGCAGCTTATGATATCACCTTGTCTGATATCAGAACCATTGACCACGGAAGTCTGGAGATTTGTATGACCTACAACTTATTGCCGAAAAAGATTAAAACGGTTATTGTAAACCCCCGATATTTCTGATGGTTATGGATTATTTTTCCAATCATATAAATGTGTTGGTTTTTCGTTTTATACGGACTGCTATAGCGAACAAAATGAAGGTTTGTAATCAATACATTTACAGAAATACTCACCGGTTATCCGGGAGGTTAAAACAAGTTGTTTCCAAAATACCGATATTATTACTACTGGGATTTGTTTACGTCCCGCAAGGATCAGCGCAACAAAAAAGATTTGATTTTAAAAGTTTTGAAAAAATAGTGCTGACCAATGAAACCAATATCAACTCACGGGGATTGGAAACATTTCCACAGTGGATTGGAGACAGGATGGCTTATGTTGCGGGCGTCGACGGAGGAAAGGACTATCAGATTGTTGTGGCAGAAGATAAAAAGGAGGGTAAATGGACAGGATATACAGCATTGGAAAAACATATCAATTCAGCTTATTATGAAGGGCCTTTTTCGTTTGACACGGTGCATCAGATACTGTATTTTACCAGAGTAGATTATGATAAAAAAAGAATTCAGCGTGCCAATGCCAAAAAACAGGATAGTATCATCATCAATCTGAGTATTTGGCAATCAACACTGGAAAAAGGAGCAAAAGCCGAAAAAATTAATATTCGTGGTGAGGAGTATTCTGTTAGTGACCCTGCCATCAGTCCCGACGGCGAATATCTGGTATTTACTTCAGACAGACCGGATGGTTTCGGAGGGAGAGATTTATATATTGCCCGAAGAGATAAAAACGAGTGGGTAGGAATCAGCAATCTCGGCAAAGGCATCAATTCAGTTTACAATGAAGGATATGCCAATTTTGCCGATGAAAGAACCCTGGTTTTTGCTTCAGACAGACAAGGAGGACATGGTGGTTTTGATATATATTATGTAACTGTTGAAAATCAAATCTGGTCAGAGCCGAAATTATTACCAAAACCGGTTAATTCTCCCTTTGATGACATTCATTTTATCATCGCTCCCGGTGGAAAAGAAGGGTATTTGGCATCCAACCGGCCCGGTGGGAAAGGAGAAGATGATATTTATCAATGGTCGGCGCCACAATCCGTATGGGGCGAATCGTCCGCAGAACCTATAATTTCAAAAGATTTTAATGAAGAAGTTGATATTGATGTATGGGTTTTCGAAAAGCTCACTTTATTAGCATTTCCGGATGCAACGGTTCGTTTTACAGAAATAGAAATGTTTAAGGAGGATGTTCATCTCGACGATCCGACTTTGGACATCGTCGACATTGATGATACAGGAAATATGTACCTCAAATGGAACACCATCATGAAAGACGTTTCTTTCACCGAATTAAAAACGAATGACAAAGGGTACGCCAGGATCAGGCTGAAAAAAAACGTTTACTACAAGGTAGAAAGTTTGTGTGATGTTTGTGAAACAGAGATTGTCTTTTTTAAACCTTCTTTGCACGGTAAAGTCCTAAATATCACGTTACAACCATCTGATGAAGAAGAAACCGTTGAAACCGATGATTCAGAAATGACGGATGTCGAAGCTGAAACATTGCTCGGGGACACCCAGGCAGGTTCTGTGTATGTATTGGAAAATCTCTATTACGATTATGACAGTGATAAAATTATTTTAAGTGAAAAAAATGACCTGGACATCCTTGCAACAAAAATGAAAGAAAACCCGAATCTGCGTATCCTTTTGGAGTCACATACCGATAGCAGAGGCAGCGATGCTTATAATGTCATTTTATCAAAAAAAAGAGCAACCAATGCCAAAGAATATCTGGTTTCAAAGGGTGTCAATCCAAAAAAAATACTGACCAAAGGTTTGGGTGAAAGCCGACTCAGGAATCATTGCAAAAACGGAGTGCCCTGCAGCGATGAAGACCACCGCTACAACCGGAGGACGGAAGTGATTATTCTGCCTGAATAAACGGTTTACAATTCCGTTTCCTCTTCTTCCTGAAATTCAAGAATATCTCCCGGTTGGCAATTGAGCGCTTTACATACTGCTTCCAGCGTAGAAAAACGGATGGCTTTGGCTTTACCGGTTTTGAGAATGGACAAATTGGAAAGTGTCAGATCTACCTTTTCAGACAGTTCGTTGAGCGACATCTTTCTTTTGGCCATCATTACATCGAGGTTGACTATGATGGGCATGGATCAGACGGTTAATTCGTTTTCAGACTGAAACTCTGCACCTTTTTTGAAAATAAGTCCCAAAACAAAGATGATTCCGGCAAAAAACAATATTTCATTGGCATCCCAGTCATATGCGACCTCCACACCTCTTTTCGTCAACCAGTTATCATGTGCATTTCCAAAAATGGATATAATTCCCGCCATAACGGCAAGATAACCGATATTTCGGATTTTTTTTACCACTTTGGACTGAAAGGGTTTGTTGAGATCAAGATGTTGGAAAATGGAGACAACCTGATATGCCATTACTGTCTTTAGTAATATGATGCTTAATATATAGGAAGCAAACATGTGGTAATTCCATAAACTGTATTCATAAACATTCGTTATTCCCAAACCGAATGACGGCCCTCCCGGTCCCTGGGGCTCCGGTCCGATAAAAAGACTGATGATATAGTGTGTGAGCATGGTACCGGCAGCGATGGCCATGCCGATAAAAACAATCATGAAGATAACATGCATGAAGGTTATGATAAATGGATTTTTTGTTTTCATGTTTTTAAAATGTTTATGAAAGTGTTCAAAATGAATTCTATCTGATTCTTTAGAAAATCCCGGAAAAAATAAAATTAACGGCACAAATATCAATATAAATTTATTGATAAACAATAAAAATATATTTAATTTTAAAAAATATAGACTAACATTCATTTTTTTCGGACGATGGATCTTGTACCAAACCGCGATGTAGGATGCAGGATTACCCCGAAACCATAGTGTTAAAATAATTAAAAAATATAGTTTGCCTGTTGTTATTCTCCCCGACGAACATTAACTTTGTTTTACTAAATTGTTTACACTGTATTTTAAAACCTATTAATGGAATCAACCTATGTATTACCCACCACAAATTAAAGAGTTATTGGATGAATGTCCGGATCGGATTGCCCGGGTTTCACAAATTGAAGATTGGCTTAAAAAATATAAAGATTATTATGAATGGTGTTCTACCATCTGGTCTTTAACTGATCTGGAAGAAGGTTCTGAAGAACATGCTTTTATGGATATTTACCATGCATTACAAAAGGTCATGGAATGTAAGGCTCATGAAGTAACCTGCAGGCAAATGATGGATACTTTTCCTGCCGAGGATGAGCAGGATGATGAGTTGAATCTACCTTACTGGATTTGGGTAGACCGGTACTTCGAATATTATTATGACGACCTGGTGCCTTATGATTCGGAGTTTAAAATGAGTGATTTTGATTTTGAAGAAGGCAGAAGACACCTTTCGGTAAAAATACCTTTTTACCGAGAAGTTCTGTTGTACGTACATATGGATGACTTTGCCTTCCTATTTGAAGTTTTTGAAGAATATCATCAACATTTGGGAATGGACAGTCCGTATGAGGAACCCAAAGATCCATACACCAAAGGAATATGGCTTCGCAGAGAATTTACAACTTTGCCGGAAGACGAGGAAGATAATGTACATGAAATCCTGATGGCAAGAACGGCCTTTTTGAAGTTGTTGGCCTTCCATGAAACCATGGTGGAATTTGAAGAGATTGTCGCCTGGGTGGAAGAAACCGAACCGATATACCACATGTTGCACCATGAACATGAATCAGATTGCGGATGTGAATCCTGTTATGCATTTAATATTATGTTCCAAAGGTTAAAACATTTGGTTAACCTGGAAAAACAAGAACATAAATTTATTGAGTTTTCAGGAGAATATAAATTACTAAAAAATACGCCCCCGGAATTAGCCCTGTTTCATCTTAAATTTTATAATGCAATCGATCAGGTCGATTTTTTCAAAGACATCAGGCCCATGAAAAATAATTTGGTGGAATATCAGGTATTTGTAAATGATCCGGTAGAATTGCAGTTTACATTTTATAAAGAGGGATGGCACGATATGTACCTATACTCTTATTCCATCAAAAGTGAACATGATGCAATGGTGAAGTTTTTTACAGAAAAATACAATTTGGAAAATAAAACATATTTTGCAAAGTGTAATTTCGAAATGTTGCGTTCTTTTTTCAAAGAAAGAATGGAATCATTGGCAACAGATTTTTTTGTAGAGTATAAAGAAACATGGCTTGCTTCCTGATACAAATTTTGTCAAAAATCAGGCATTTTTACTATTTTTACATTTATTTACTTCCTGGTTCACAAAACTAAACCAACTTTATGCCTTACCGAATACATAAGAATCTTTTTTGTCAACTCTTTCAGCTTAGTATTTGGGGGTTTGGTTGCATTATTATGATCGGTGTTCAGAATCTTGCGGCCCAATCCAAACCCTTACAGGAGGTTTATAAAAATGATTGCCTTAAATCAATTGATCCTGATAATCCTCGGGAAATTTTTAAAAAAATGATGATTCCCCCGGTCTTCAAAACGTATTCACACGAAGAATTCTTTCAGAGAATAAAAGGGTTTTGTGAAGAAGAAAACTTTGACAATAAAGAAACAAATATCATTATCAATTATATAATTATGTTGGATCAGGGGATTTGTGTTTCTGATATTCAAGCCTCAATATTCATTTCAGAACGATTTACCGCTAACATCAGGGATTTGGTGGAATCAGTTTCTGATTTTGAGTATGGCAAACACGTTGGAAAGGATTTTTCCAGTGCCGGAAATTTCTCAATAAAAATTAAAAAAGGTAAATTAAAATCTTTGCAATTGAATAATGGTGTCTTTGAGCGGTAAGGCTTCTGATCAATTTTCCTCTACCCATTCTTTTAATCCTTCCAGTAATTTTTTAGCGTCGCCAAGATATCGAACGTTTTCTCTGGTCATAATGAGATAACTGGCAGTCTGTTTGAGACTAAATCCATGTTTCATTCCTGCTGTGGAAACAAAGGCCATGATTTTTTGAAACAAAGGGGATTCAAAAAAGGAGGATTGCGGATTGCTGATAAAATAACAGTTCATTTTTTTGTTTTTCAACACTACTCTTTCAAAACCCAACCTCTTGGATAAGGTTCGGATTCTCAGTCCGTCAAACAATTCTCTGACCTGATTCGGTATTTTGCCAAACCGGTCTTCAAGCATAACCGCAAATTTCTGAATGGCTTCTTCATTATCCAAACTGTCCAGTCGGGTATATAATGCCAGCCTTTCGTTGATGTTGGTGACATAATCATCGGGTATCAACATCTCGATGTCTGTGTCAATATCCACGTCTCTGACAAAAGTGGTTTTTTTGGCATTTTCTTCCTCAAATAGCTCTTTGTATTCGTTTTCTTTGAGTTCACCGATCGCTTCCTCCAATATTTTCTGATAAGTCTCATATCCGATATCAGCTATAAATCCGCTTTGTTCGGCTCCCAATAAATTTCCAGCTCCCCGGATGTCCATATCCTTCATAGCAATCTGAAATCCGCTGCCGAGGTCGGAAAATTCTTCCAGGGTTTTGATCCTTTTTCGGGCATCTTGTGTCATGACAGACAGAGGTGGCGCAAACAAATAACAATAGGCTCTTTTGTTGGATCTTCCCACCCGGCCTCGCAATTGATGCAAATCACTCATGCCAAACTGATGGGCATTGTTGATGATCATGGTATTGGCATTAGGGATGTCAAGTCCGGTTTCAATGATGTTGGTACATACTAAAACATCGTGTTTTCCGTCGATAAATGCAATCAAGGTATCTTCGAGTTTTTGAGAGTCCATCTGTCCGTGGGCAATGGCTACATCCACTCCTTTACATATACTTTTGATCATGGTTGCTATTTCGTCAAGGCCATTGATCCGGTTATGAACAAAAAATACCTGGCCGCCTCTGTCAACTTCATAATTTACAGCATCACGGATGACCTCTTCACTAAAGACCCTTCTTTCCGTATGGATGGGCTGTCGGTTGGGTGGTGGCGTTCGCATGACAGACAAATCCCGGGCTGCCATCAATGAAAACTGTAAAGTCCTCGGAATCGGTGTTGCAGTCAGCGTCAACGTATCGACATTGACCTGCAATTCTCTGAGTTTTTCTTTGGCGGCCACTCCAAATTTTTGTTCTTCATCAATGACCAACAAACCAAGGTCTTTGAATTTGATTTTGGAAGACAAAATAGCATGGGTTCCTATCAGGATTTCGACTTTTCCCTCTGCCAGTTTTTCTAATATTTCATTTTTTTCTTTGGTCGAACGGAAGCGGTTGATGTAATCCACCGTAACTCCGAATTCTTTTAACCTTTCAGAAAAAGTTTTGTAATGTTGTAATGCCAGAATGGTCGTCGGCACTAAAATAGCCACCTGTTTTCCGGAAACCACCGCTTTAAATGCTGCCCGAATGGCAACTTCCGTTTTGCCGAATCCTACATCTCCGCAGATCAACCGGTCCATAGGATATTCCTTTTCCATATCTTCTTTGACCTGTTGGGTGGACATCAACTGGTCGGGCGTGTCTTCATAGATAAAGGAAGCTTCCAGTTCGTTTTGCAGATATCCGTCCTGCGGAAAGGCAAATCCTTTGGATGCTTTTCTTTTTGCATAAAGTTTGATCAGCTCTTTGGCAATATCTTTGATTTTTGCCTTGGTCTTTCTTTTGAGATTTTTCCAGGCATCCCCGCCGATTTTGCTCACTTTGGGCTCTGTACCATCTTTGCCGACATATCGGGATATTTTGTGCAGAGAGTTGATACTTACATACAAAATATCATTGTTCTGATAGATTAGTCTGACCGTTTCCTGTTTATGACCGTTGATTTCGATGGTTTCAAGTCCTGAATATTTGCCGATTCCATGATCTATGTGGGTGACAAAGTCTCCGGGCTGAAGTTCCCGAAGCATTTTCAGACTTACAGCCATTTCCTGGGTAAATCCTTGCTTGAGTTTATACCTGTGAAATCTTTCGAAAATCTCATGATCTGTATAAGCTACTATCTTATGGTCGTGATCTACAAACCCGTTGTGAATGGATTTTAATACCGGCAGAAAGGGAACTTTGACACCCATATCTTCGAATATGGCGTAAAACCGTTCTATTTGTTTCGGATTGTCCGTAAATATAAAGTTTTTATAGCCTTTATTATGGTTGTCCTTCAGATTATCAATAAGGAGATTAAAATTTTTATTAAACGAAGGCTGAGGAGTAGTATTAAAAATAAGTTTTTGTTTTTTCCTTTGATCAACTTCATTCTCAGCAAAATAAACCGTTCCGAAGGAGGTTATTTGTCGAATAATGTCGGCAGGATATAAAAATGCCCTTTCTTTCAGCATTTCTTTGAGCTCATCATCTGTTTTTGACAAACTCGTTTGTACAAAATGTTCCACTTTTTCAAAAGCAGTTTGTATTCTGTCGAGCAGGGTGTCCGGATCTTTGACGACAACGATAGATTTTTCAGGCAGCACATCAAATAAACTCACTTTTTGAGTCACCTGAAACTGGCTGTTTACATTCGGTATAATGGAAAAATAATCGATCGTAGCTATAGAAAGTTGGGTGGTCGGATTGAACGTACGGATACTTTCCACTTCATCGTCAAATAATTCGATTCTGTACGGCCATTCATTGCCATAAGAAAACAAATCTATGATGCCTCCTCTGATCGAAAACTGTCCCGGTTGGTAGACAAATTCCACTCTTTCAAAACCAAATTCTATCAAAAATTCAATGACGGTATCGACATCAAGTTTTTCACCTTTTTTGATTTGAATCCTTTTTTTGTCCAGCAGACTCGGGTCAACGGCTTTTTCAAAAACTGCTTCCGGATAAGTGACGAGAATCAATGGTTTGTTTCTGAAAGTATGCACCTTATTGATGGTTTCCGTTCTCTCCAAAACGTTATTTTTGTCAAGCTCTTCAAAAAGCATCGGTCTTTTAAAAGAATCCGGCATAAAGTACACATGCGGAGACTCAAAAACGCTCTGAAACGTATTGTACATATAGGCTGCTTCCTCTTTGTCAAAAGCAATGTACAGGATCGGCGATTGGCTGTGGTGGGAAAGTGCGGACAAATAAAAACACGAGGAACTCCCTGAAAGTCCGACACAAACGATAGATTGTCCGCTGTCGGAGTCCCATGATTTGATCAAAGGACTCTCTGCGTAAATTTTACCTAATTCTTCTATGATATTCACGGGTCAAAGGTACGAAGTCCGTGTAAGAATAAAGAAGAAATTTTTAGGTTGTTCATTTCTTAATAAGAATTTGAGGGCGATGCTTTCAGCCCGGGCTATCCGCTTTACTTCCCACTCCCGTCATTTTGGGATGACGATAGTGGTCGTGTCCGCTACTATCCCTATCGCATTCAGATTTGCCAATACAACTTGGTTTTCTCAAAAACGGAATAGTCCGCTTGTTGTATTGCATTTTTTTACCTGATGACGGTAAGATCTCCGCTGAAAACTGATCTTTTTGTAGAACCCAAATCTATGATTTCTACTACGTAGACATAAACCCCGGGTAATACATCTCCTCCGGCAAATCTTCCGTCCCATCCTGCTGAAGGGGCGTTTAGCTCAATATTTTCAGCGTTAAAAACTTTATTACCCCATCGGTCATAGATAGACATCTGAAGTATTCTTCCAACAAAATTTTCAGGAGATACTACAAAAAATATCCCGTTACCGGCTGTTTCGGGACGGATGATATTCGGAAATTCAAATTCACCAACAACGGCTTTATTCAACCTGAATGTCAGGGTCTCCACACAATCTTCACCATACAGATATTCAAGGGTCACCTGCGTTCCTTCCAAAGGTGATGCAATCGTAACCAGACAATTGTCA
This sequence comes from Saprospiraceae bacterium, assembly GCA_022842725.1. Taxonomy (GTDB): domain Bacteria; phylum Bacteroidota; class Bacteroidia; order Chitinophagales; family Saprospiraceae; genus OLB9. The sequence goes on along the minus strand of JALHOZ010000014.1, from coordinate 34,979 downwards.
CATGAAAAAATGGATGATGGTGACCAGGAAATATCATAAATCCGGGCTGTTTCACCGGTCAGTTCCAAACGGTATACATCATTTCCGAGATTAGTAGAATCCAGAGTGATCGATGGTGTCGAATTGTCATTAATGGTAAAAACATAATCTTTCTGACAGCCGTCAGGAGACACCAGTGATACCTGATAATCGCCCACAGGGAGACTTTTATCAAATGGAAGGACAGGTATCACACTATCCAAAACTCCATTGATGATCAATTGGTAAGGTCCCGCAGTGTCAGCGGATTGAAAGGTAATAACCCCGGTGTTTTCGCCACATTCAGGGAGCGTAATACTTTCACCCACAAGGAAATTTCCGAAAGAAATATTGACATTGATGATAGAGTCACAACCGTTTTGGGCAGCACCTTGCAGGGTTACCATTCCGGTGGGATTAGCAGCATTAAATGTTGTTCCTCCGACAGACAAACTGAAATCGGCACTACAAACCATGGTGTCGATATTTACGGTAACCGGGTTGATAAAGGTGAGATTCACAGTGATGATACTGTCACAACCGTTGGCGGCCTGCCCGTTCAGCGTTATCATTCCTGAAGGTCTTGTTCTGCTGAAAACAGAGTTGCCAATGGTCAGGGTATAAGCCGGATCGCAAGTGGTCTCTTCGATTCTGTTTTGAACCGCCTGATTGATGATAATGGATACCGTCACTATACTGTCACAACCAAAGAAGGAGGCATTCGGCAGGGTTACTGTCCCGCCCGGATTATTCCTGTTGAAGGTTTGATTGCCGATGGTAACCGAAAAGTTTTGATCGCACCCGGTATAATTAAAACTTCCTCTGGCTTCCGGATAAAAGCTGACGTTCACATTGTAGGTGGTATCGCATTGATTGCCGACACCGGGGACGACGACCGTTCCCGAAGGGTTTGCAGCATTAAAAGTGGTATTGCCAAGGGTCAAAGATCTGCCCTGACACAAAGTCCTGGAAAGCGCGACAGTTGGCATCGGTTCTACCGTAATATTGCTTACCGGAAAAGGTGTCAACGTAAAAGTACAGGCTCCTGTTACGATTGACTCAATGACAAAAGTGCTGGTACCTGAAGATGGAAGGTTAAAAAATGAAAGGGGTAGAACACTATTATTACAAAAAGTGAGAACTTCATTTTGTAAAGGGACAAGTTGCAGGCTGTTTGTAAACGTTCCGCTGTTGGTCAATCTGACGTTAATATCCAAAGGAACAGACGAATTATGCCTGATAGTGAGGTCTCCGCAATCATCTTCACACATGCGGACATTATTGAGAATGAATACCACGTTAGGTCTGTCTATTCTTTGGATGGTGATACGTGCTGTATCAAAAGGACAGGTAACACCATCACCGGTTATGTATAACATGTTATAAACTGCAAGATTCCCGAGTATTAGTTGGCCGAACGGCACTTCAAAAGCACCATTGAATAATTTTCCACCAGGGGCACCATTAGCCGGAATAAAATCAGAAGCCACAAATCCTGCACCGTCACAATAGGTCGCTGACACATCGTCTCCGGCGCTGATGGTGGATTGGATCATAATATTAATCAGGGCAGTATCTGCAGGACATAATCCATTCGTTGGAAAATGATATAAAAAGGTATACATTCCTTCTGCCTGACCGCTTGCGTCCCAGGTACTACCAATCAGATTACCGTAAAGATTGACATCTTCAAACGTACCACCGGAAAAACCGGAGGTGATGAGGGTATTCAGATTGATGGTTGAATTAATACAAATATTTCCTGTCCTGTCGGGGCCGGCCTCCCTGAATTCATCGATTAAAAGGGTAAGTTCTGCTGTATCACCTGGACATATTCCCGCATCAAAACGGTAGATAAAAATAGTGGATCCAAAAGGTAAAGAGCTTACATCTACGCTTGTAAGGTTGGTATAATTGACAGGTAGATTTCTGCTGTTGGTCCAGGTACCGCCGGTATTAAATGTTCCTAATAATACACCAAAATTTACGTTCATTGTTTGTGTCTCACAAAGGGACAATACATTGTCTGAACCGGCATTTTTTTGTTTCTGAATATTGAGCGTGATTATTGCTGTATCGTTGCCACACGTCGGATCGTTAAGTATATAATTAAAAACCAAAGGCCCGTCAGGAAGAGCAGATACATCAAAAACTGTCGGATTGACAACGGGGTTTCCGGATAATTCCCAGACGCCACCGGATTGTCCACCCGGAGAAATATAATCTGTCAGGTCAAGCAAAGGATCTGTATTGATACATAAGGCCACCGAATTGTCGCCACCGGCACTGACACTTCCTACGGTTATTGTGGAGGTAAATCCATTGGCGCATGAACCAACATTTGGTGTAAACACTACAGGAAAAGTGCCATTTCCTGAGGTCATGGGATTAAAACTGGTTACAATGACACTGTTTAAAGTCCATACACCCGAAATGCCGCTAACCATTCCCGGTAAGGGCAGTATGGGAGAAGTGTTACATAGATTATTAAATACCAGCGGTGTAAGGTTGGCCGCAGCGTCCACCTCAAACTGGATCGTAAGATCTTCTGTACAATCATCATCGGGTTCGAAAGTTATAGAAAAACTCCCGTCTCCTGAATTTGTATTAAACATATTACCGGTTACAAATGGACTGCCGCCCCATGTACCACTTACCCCATTGACGGTGTTACCCAGATTAAACATTCCGGTATTTTCGCAAACATCGGGAAAAACCGGTGGTGTCAGGGTAGCGTTATCAATTACATCAACAAATACACTATTGGCCAGGAAACACGAATTCGGATCATTAGGTGTAAAGGTAAATTCATAGGTTCCCACACCTGCAGCCGTGACATTAAAAATATTGCCTGAAAGGTGAGGACTTGCTGATGACCATATTCCGGTCACACCGTTTGGCATAACCGGCAGAACCAAGGTCGCAGAACCCAAACAGACTACAGCAGGTATTCCGTTGAGCGGCACAGGACCTCCCGAAGTAACCGTAACCGTAGTATTGCCTGCTATATAACATTGTCCGGGATCAGGTGTAAATGTTATTGTGTAATCTCCTTCCGGAACACCGGACGGATCGAATTGATTGGCAGTTACGTAACCATTGCCATCTGACCAAACACCGGTGACACCTCCGATATTGACCGGTAGTAATAATGGCGGATCCGTGACACAAACGGTAAAAACCGGAAGGACAGGCACATCAGGAATCTGAAGATTCAGTGTGACTTCTGAATCGCTTTCACATCCAAAAGCGTCCGTAACCAAAGCGTAGACAATGGTACCGTTGGTTGCGGCAAACATCATCGGATTGGAAATCAACATGGTCAATCCGCTGTTTTCATACCAGGTGACTGTCGCTCCGGGAGCATTTCCGGTTACATCATCTTCGGCATCGGTCAGATCAAAAATACCGTTACCATCATTATCTTCATCACAAACAGTGAGACTTGCATTAAATGATTCTGCATCATCCCGTAAGGTGATGGTCATGGTGTTGTTGAGTATAATTCCCGAAGCACAAGGACCGCCGCCGGTATCCGTCATGGAAAGCAGGTTTAGAGTCAATGTTCCGGGAGGAGCATTGGTGGGTATGATGAGGGTTGACGGCGGATTAAAAGAAGGGAAAAAACCTGATCCGTTATAACAAATTTCCAGAGTAGTGGAAAATGTTGCCCCCGGAATCGTAAAAGGCAATGAAAACGCACCAACACTGATTTGCATATTCAGGTTGTAAGTGCCTGATCCTCCGGCAAGGTTAAATCCGATATCTCCACATTGACCGGGACAAATATCGACATTTCCCTGTATCGAACCGGTAGGTCTTTCAAGGATGGTTACCGTAATGGATACCGGTGTGGCGCATTGTCCGGGACCGGGAGTAAACGTGTACATTGTCATGCCCGGAGCAGAGGTGTTGATTGTGGCAGGATTCCAGGTTCCGGTGATACCGTTGTTAGAAACGTTGGGTAGCGCCGGAGGTGTGGCATTTTGACACAAGTCTCCGATCGGATTAAAGACGGGAGTCACATTATTTGTTATCGTGACAGACAAAACAAAAACCGATGCACATTCTGATGGTAAAGGTGTAAAGGTATAATTGGTTGATCCTCCTGAAGATGTATTTATGGTTGGCGGAGACCATGTTCCCTGAACTCCGTTGTTTGAAGTGGTCGGCAATACATCCGCCGTTTCACCTACACAATAAGTGGCATCAATTGAAAAAGTTGGGTTGACCTCCGGATCTACTGCAACGGTGAGGGTAAAATTTGAGGCACATTGTCCCGGATTTGGTGTAAATACATAATTGATGGTTCCGGGATTTGAGGTATTGATGGTTGTCGGATTCCATGTACCTGTAACACCATTACCTGAGGTTCCGGGAAGGATATCAGGCGCATCTCCCTGACAATATTGGTCATTTATTGAAAATGTCGGTATTATCAAAGGATCTACTTGAACAGGTATCGTAACCGGGACAGCACATTGTCCGGGATTCGGCGTAAACGTATAGTTGATGGTGCCCGGCATCGAGGTATTGATCACCGGCGGACTCCATGTTCCGGTTACGCCATTATCAGAAGTACCCGGAAGGATATCCGGTGTTTCATTCTGACAATAATCTGTCTGAAATGAAAAAGTCGGTGTTATATTGGCTGTTACGGTGACGATCAGGGTAAATGGAACGGCACATTGACCGGGAGTTGGTGTAAAAACATAGTTTACGGTACCCGGGCTTGACGTATTAATCGATGTGGGCACCCAGGCACCTGTGATGCCATTGTCACTGGTGGTCGGCAAATTATCGGGAGTTTCGCCAACGCAGTATTCGTCTTCGATATTAAAAACAGGTGTCTGAGGATTGGTTGCCGGACTTGAGGGAGGTGCTATACAACCACCATTGCCGTAGGTGTTGGAAAGGGGAAGATAATAACCTCCATTTCCTCCCGTAATACTGCCCAGATTATAAATCATGGTTTGATTACAGCCTCCTGCAATTTGAAAAATCGTAGTACGTGTTCCGGCACCACTGTTTGAAAAACCACCGGCACCTCTTATACAACCATTTGAAATGACATAAACGCATTGACCGGCACCACATAAATTTGAAAAATTATAGGTATTATTTGCCGATCCTGCTGAAGCCTGAAGGATTACAATACTATTTGGAGGAACGTTAAACCCCGGACCAATCGAAATAAGGTTAGGGCATCCGGAATACGCCATGATATTACCATTTGTCAGACCACAAGGAGTAGGATCACTTGGCAAATTGTTAATATCAATATTGATGTCGTTATTAACAGCTGATATAATATTGTTATTGACATCAAAACTTAATTCAATGTCACTGGTGTTAAAACCTGAAGGTCCGGAATTGATGATTAAAAACTCATTTATAGCTTCTGTAGCTCCGCAAGCATCTACCATGATCGCTTCCACTTGCGGGCATTGAGCTTTTACGGTGGAAAAAGAACCAATTAAAAGTATGGTTGTAATCGCCAAAATGCGAAAAAAACCACTTTTTTCTATTAAAAACATCTCAAGTCGATTTTAAAACCGAAAGTTAGACATTTTCAGTTGACGGTATTATGAGATGTCTGATTATTTTTATGTGAACATTTTTATTTAGAATGAGTACAAGGTTGATGATTAGACAAATTAATGCAGTAATTTTTTATGTTAATATATTCCAGGCACGTCTGAATGTGAACAGAAATATAGGAATGAGCGTAAATATGAAATTATTTAAAATTTACATTATATATTATTAAATTTTGTAATGTTTTTATTTGAGTATTATTTTTTTGACAATATTTTTTTAGAGAATCAATGCCCGGGGTTCACTTTTAAAAAGATTAATCCTGAAAATGGTGCGTCTGTCTATAAATCTGCCGCCTTTGCAGAAATTTAACGTTTTCAACCCAACTTTTTGGTTGATAATCTATTTCGTTTTCAAATAATATCAAATGGGCAGAGCCTTTTTTTTGCTGGTTGTCGCTTTTCTGTTTTTTTTCCTTGATTTTTACACATATTCAGGTCTTTCCGGTCTTTTTGTTCAATCAAGATTCGAACGGTTTTGGAAAATTTTGTATTGGGTAATGAGCGCTTTTACCTATGTAAGTATTTTTTACCTGATTTATCAATACAACGTATCTCCGACCTTTATCAGAACGGAATGGGTCAACTTTTTGGGTGGTTTTATATTCACCATGTTTGTCAGTAAATTGGTTTTTGGTGGAATTCTGTTGGTTCAGGACATTCTGAGGGTGACATTCGGTGGCGTACAATATGTCAACTACAAGATCAACGATACAATGTGGACGGAAGAGGGATTTATTCCCGGAAGGAGGCAATTTCTAACAAGCTTTGGAACGCTTGTTGCCGGAATTCCTTTTTTTAGTATGCTCTATGGTATTACCAAAGGCAAATATCAATATACTGTCCAAAAAATAGTTCTGACTTTCCGGGATCTGCCGGCAGCTTTTGAAGGTTTTACGATAGTTCAGATTTCAGATGTCCATGCCGGAAGTTTTGACAACAAAGAAAAGGTCAAAAAAGGCATTGATATGATCAATGAGCTCGATGCAGATGTCGTATGTTTTACCGGAGACCTCGTCAATTCGGAAAAAGAAGAAATCGATCCATATATTGATATTTTTTCAGAGATAAAGGCAAAACATGGAAAATTTGCCACCTTGGGAAATCATGATTATTACGGAAGTTACGACCGCAACAACCCTTCGGCAGAACGATCTTATTTTGAAGACTTTTACCAAAAGTTTTCCCAAATGGGTTTTACCCTTTTGAATAATGTTCACCAAAAAATTGAAAAAGCCGGAGAGTCTATCAACATCGTTGGTGTCGAAAACTGGGGCGCGGGACGTTGGTTTCCTAAAAAAGGTGATTTGGCCAAAGCCACGCAAGGTATAGCACCGGATGCGTTTAATGTTTTGCTTTCTCATGATCCTACCCATTTTGATGAAAAAGTAAAGTCCTTTGACAAAACCATGCACCTGACTTTGAGTGGACACACCCATGGATTTCAGTTTGGTTTTCAGATGCCGGGGTTTTCGTGGTCACCTGCCAAATACCGCTATAAAAAATGGTTGGGTCTGTACGAAGAAAATGACAGAAAACTCTACGTCAACCGAGGATTCGGATTTTTAGGATTTCCGGGAAGGGTAGGCATGTGGCCTGAGATTACGCACATCACCTTAGCACGTGAAAGTCAGGCTTCCTGATACTTTATGATATCAACTTACCCATATTTTTGGTAAACATCCGGCGGATCTTGACTAAACCCCTTCTTCAAACCGACCGTCGGCATGCCGGGCAAAACGACCTAAATTTCTGTCATGAACTTTGTCATATCTTTCCCAGGGCCAGCCACCAAACTGGGTGCGGTGGTAGTCATCAAAGGCCTGCTGGATTTCTGCTTTGGTGTTCATCACAAAAGGTCCGTATTGCATGACTTGTTCTCCGATAGGTTTACCTTGTAATACCAGTATTTTTGCAGCCACATTTCCGGCTTTGATGGTGAGGTCGACATCCGGACGAACTTCGGCACAGTGATAATTTTTGATCGTAGCATCTTCAACCATCAACACGTCACCTTCGTAAAAGTATAACATCCTGTTGATACCGGCTGAAGCTTTCGGTAGTGTAAATGAAGCTCCTTCTTCCATCTGGATATTAAAAACCGCTACTTCATTGGATGGGTCAGCAGCCCACGATCCCGGAGGTGGTGTCGGTGCTTTATGTTCGCCGATGTGACCTGCGATAACTTCAATCAATGTTTTTTTACCTTCCTGACTGGTGATGTTGTATTTTGGTATCTGGCTGCCCCACAACATTTTAAAGTGAGGTTCCGTCATTTTATTTTTGGCCGGAAGGTTGAGCCATATCTGAAACAATTCCAATGGATTGTCTTCATTTTCTTTGAGGAGCGGAAACATTTCAGAGTGTTGGACACCTTTTCCAGCGGTCATCCACTGCGTGTCTCCTTCGCCATATCTTCCGGCAGCTCCCAGGGAGTCCGCATGGTCGACCATACCTTTGCGCACCACTGTGATGGTCTCAAATCCCCGGTGAGGATGTCCCGGAAAACCAGGAACTTCGGTGCCGTGATACATTCTGAAGCCATCTTTTATGATAAAATCATCACCGAGGCTGCGACCGTTCATATGTTCTTTTGACGGTCCCATTTGGGAGGTTCCTTTTGGGAACTGATCTTCATGGTGAACGCAAAACAAAAAGGGATCGATAGTTTCCCATTGAAAACCCATAGGATTTATTTTTTTGATAACCGGCATATCCGTTGTTTTTAATTTTGAATCAGCTGAAGACAATGTCATGGTTCCTGCCAGTCCCAGTGTCATTTTTTTAAAAAATTCCCGTCTGCTCTTCATTTTCTGATGGTTTAGAAAAGGTTATAAAATGATACGTTTTTGTTTCAATATAACTATACACGCTGTACAATGCACCGGGATAAAAATGTCCGGTTACTTATGTCAAGGAAATCCCTTCGGATGTTTTTTGACGATATTTGTTGTAACAGATAAAATGCTGATTTGTTGATACCCCAAAACTAAAAACGTACCTGACCCTATAAAGTATACGATTTCAACCAATCCCAATGATAGGTTGCGGCTTTGAAGGATACATTTCCGGAAGGGTAGGAATGGCTGACACCTTGTATCAGCGAGATTTCAAATTCCTTTTGGTTTTCTGTATTTTTAAATACCGCTTTTTTTTCAGTAATCATGTCGCCTTCATTATCAAAAGTATCGGGTAATCCGAATGCTTTGGTAAAAACATTTTTTACTTTGAATAAAGAACTGTTGGTGTCCCGAATGGTGTTTTCGAGTGATGAAAGAGCAAGTCCGTCGCCTGTTCCGAAAAACAATGGATTTTTATTGCCGACCTGAAAAAGGACCGGCACGTTGCGCTGCACCTGCCAGTTTTTGTTTTTGTCCATGACGCCTGCGTAATTAACTGCTGCGGCCCAGGTATTGCCTGAAGTTAGGGCCAGTTGTGAAACCATCTGACCACCATTGCCGAATCCGGCCAGATACAATCTTTTTTTATTGATATTAAAATCTATATTGAGCCGGTCGATGAGTGCCTGAATAAAAACGGCATCGTCTTTTTGTTGGGTTCCGTTACATAGCTGATTTTCGTTTATTTCTCCGGAATTCCAAAGAGTAGTCGTCAAGTTATTTTGGGTGCAATAGGACAATGCTGATGGGAATACGCCAAAAATCGTATTGGATTCGCATATCGTTGACCAACCTGAAGTATTATAAAAATCATTGCCATTACTTCCTTTGTCGTGGAGGACAAAAACCACGGGCAGTGCATTGTTGCCCTGATATCCCCGGGGTATGTGGATATAATATTCTCTCACCTCACCGTCGACAGAGATGGTTTTTTTTACTTTGCCATAGACAAAAGTATCAAACTGACCGGAATTGGTCGAGCAGGCAGTAAAAAATAAAAAAAGAGGTAGTAACACCCAAAATAAAAACCTGAAATTCATACAAAAAAGTTGATCAATAAAAATAAACGGGAAATGACGTTTTTTTTATCAGATGCAAAGGTACGAAATATATTAAAACAAATCTTACTGCATGCAGGAATGTCAAAAATGTCAGATGGCGACATTTATTTTACTTAATATCGTTATTGTTTTAAAAATCCAAACTATATTTGCATAAAGAATGTGTTGAATGATTCAATTGCCTTTGATAAAAAGGAAATATGTACGGGCAGGCAAAAAATCACTACACTTCGTAAACAAACAGTTTTGGTCACAGATGAGAAAATACACAGCCGTTCAGATATCTGAAACGGGTTTATATTTGTATTGTATCCTTCAAAAAAAAAAAGAGAGTCCGCTACCATAATGGAGTATGGATGTTGCAGACCCCCAATCGTCGTTAAACGAATGGTAAAGGTACGGATATTTAGGTTTTTAAGTGATTTTATTTTTTTTATAATTTAAAAAATATAAAAAATTGAATGATTAATCTTATTTGATTTGGACTTAACAGCCAATTTTTATTGTTATTTCTTATTTCCGGAATTAGGAAAACTTACCACAGATACTTTCTGAGCAGTCAAATGTTTAAATAAAAATACGGTCAACGTTATTCAGGCATCAACAAACTATAAACCTTTAACTATAAATATTAAACCCCTAACCTATAACCACCCCATTAAACCTTTATTCCTCTTCAGAGGTCGGAGGATACAAGTCTTTGATTTTAGTAAATAAAGAATCTACTCGGAACATTTCATCAGTTGTGTCGTCCAAAAAAAAGTGGATTTGTGGGATTCTCCTCACATGATTTTTGATTCTTGCGGCCAATCCTTGTTTCAACACATGGGTGTGGTTGATGACTTTTTGTAATACTTCTTCTTTATTGTCCGTATTGAATATACTGAGATAGACCTTTGCAAGCGACATATCAGGTGATATTTTGACCTGTGTCACAGAGATAAAAGCCGGACCGTAAATATAAGGTCCTTCCTGTTGGAAAACAGGGCTGAAATGTCTGCGTAGCAGTTCTCCGATCTGAAGTTGTCGTTTGGTATCCATATATCAAAAGTATTGAAGGGATGCAAAGGTAGCAAAATTTGTCTTTTTTGCCTAACTTTGTCCTGAAATTGAAACATATTGCAGCAAAATGTAACCCATATTCTGGATACCCCTATTGAATACATCAAGGGAATTGGCCCGGCAAAAGGGGATGCCATCCGTAATGATCTGCAGATTTTTACGTTGGGTGACCTGCTTTTTACCTTTCCCTTCCGGTATGTGGACAGAACAAAGTTTCATCTCATCAAAGATATTACTATTGATAATGATCTGATTCAACTCAAAGGTACCCTGCTGTCGCTCGAAAAGGTTAAAGGCAAAAACAATCGGGCCCGACTCAATGGCGTACTGAAAGATGGATCAGGATTTATCGACCTCGTTTGGTTTCAAAGTGTCCAATGGGTTGAAAAGGCCCTTGAGGTTGGCAAAGAATATATCGTTTTTGGAAAACCTACCGTATTCAGCGGTAAAAAAAATATTGCCCACCCGGAGATGGAACTGGTATCGGAAGTGGAAGTGCAACTGAACAAAACTTTCGAACCGGTATACAGCACCACCGAAAAACTCGATGCCAAGGGTTTTGACAATAAAGCGCGACGGAAAATACTCCGAACCATCATTTCAGGGCTAAATGCACAGATTATTGCTGAAAATATCCCTGAGGAAATGAGGACAAAACTTAAGCTCATTTCACGACTTGAGGCGATTCAGTCCATTCATTTTCCCACTTCTGAAAATGAAAAGGAACTGGCCATTCTGCGCATCAAATTTGAAGAGATCTTTTATTTTCAGCTCAGAATGCTGATGAGCAAAGTGTATCGCAAGGTAAAATACAAGGCCATCGGATTTGAAAAAATTGGTGATGTTTTCCATCAGCTGTATAAAAGTCTGCCCTACGAACTCACCAACGCACAAAAAAGAGTCATCAAAGAAATCAGGGTTGATCTGGCCAAAGTACAACAAATGAACAGGCTTTTGCAGGGAGATGTCGGCAGTGGAAAAACTGTTGTTGCCTTGCTCGTCATGGCCATTGCCATCGACAACGGATTGCAGGCTTGCCTCATGGCACCGACAGAAATCCTGGCGCAACAACACTACAAAGGAATCTCAGAACTTACGGTAAATCTTCCGATTCGGGTAGCACTGCTTACCGGAAGTATCAAAGGTAAAGCCCGTGCAGAAATACTTGCTGCTCTTGAAGCCGGAGAGATTCATATCATCATCGGTACCCATGCATTGATCGAAGATACCGTGGTATTTAAAACATTAGGGTTGGCGGTCATCGACGAACAACACCGTTTCGGCGTTGCACAAAGAGCCGGATTATGGAAAAAAAACAAAGAATTTGCTCCACACGTGCTTGTCATGACAGCCACACCGATACCCAGGACCCTGGCAATGACCTTGTACGGTGATCTAGATGTGTCTGTCATCGACGAATTGCCACCCGGACGAAAAGAAATAAAAACCCTTCATCAGTATGAATCGGCAAGGCCAAGGGTATTGGAGTTTATGCACAAAGAGATCGCGCTGGGCAGACAGATTTATATTGTCTACCCTTTGATAGAGGAATCTGAAAAACTCGATCTGAAAAATCTTCAGGATGGCTATGAAAACCTGTTGCAATATTTTCCCCAACCACATTTTCAGATCAGTGTGGTCCATGGCAGAATGAAAGCCGCAGACAAAGACTTTGAGATGGCAAGGTTTGTCAAAGGTATAACTCAGATTATGGTAGCTACCACCGTTATAGAAGTGGGTGTCAACGTGCCGAATGCTTCCGTTATGATCATCGAAAATACAGAACGATTCGGATTGTCACAGCTGCATCAGTTGCGCGGCAGGGTAGGGCGTGGCGCCGAACAATCCTATTGTATTCTCATGACAGGAAATAAACTGAGCAAGGATGGCCGCGAAAGAATCAAAACCATGGTCGATACGAATAATGGTTTTATCATTGCTGAAGCCGATCTGAGATTGCGTGGTCCCGGAGATGTTCAGGGGACGCAACAAAGCGGTTTGCTGGATTTTAAACTCATCAATGTATCTACAGACAGAGCTATTGTCGAGACAGCCAGACATTTTGCCCAACAATTGCTGGAAGACGACCTGCAACTTGAAAAACCACAAAACCTTCCGGTCAGAAATCATCTGGTTACCTTACGGAAAAAATATAAAGACTGGGGAAGGATTTCTTAATACAAATGGTGTTTTTTATACAAGGCTGTTATCTTTATAAATTAAATTATTAAATAATAAAAGCTGTTATTAAAACAATGTCTTATGGTGTTTAACGATTAATTTTACCAATAATTTTTGAAATTTTTAATATTAAAAAACGTGAATTTGGTGGATAATTTGGGACAATTATCTAATTAATTATATTTTATATGAATTTATCATTCACAAGTTTATAAACATTTTTTGATGAACATAAAATTGCTGAATTAATAAAAAAATATTTATTAAATATTCAATAAATGTGTATTTTTATCAGAACCCTGACTATCTCCTGATCACTTTAAACGCTATCCCGCGTCCGTGACCCTGCATGATGGCTAAATTGATCCAGGATAAAGCAAATTTTTCCAACAGTTCGACTTTGTCAGCCTTTCCAAAGTCCCAACATGAGCCAAATCCACAATCCAAAGCCAATTGACGGGCGACATCTTTGGCTTTTTCACTGTCACCGGCCATAAACATGTCAATACCTTCGCCATGGTAGACAGGGTCTTTCATGTTTTCAAAACCGGTACTGTTAAAACACTTGACCACTTCGGCATTTGTTTTTTCGGCAAGCATGTGAAAGACCGTTTTGTACGGTTCTGGGCTTTTCATTACAGAGTTGGTAGAATCTATGATCACTTTTCCGCTAACGTCTCCCAATTCTTCGACAATATCAAAGATGGCGGTCGGCGGTGTGGCTATCAGAATGACATCGGATAACTCTATCGCTTCTTTTATGGAAAATACAGAAGTGTTGGCATTTTTCAAAAGTTCAGAACCTTTGAATTGATCTTTGTTTTTAACACCGAGATGTATGTTATGACCTTTTTTTGCCCACTGTGTCGCCAACGCTCCGCCTACATTTCCGGTTCCAATAATGGCTATATTCATTTTAATTTATTTTAAATGATGAATTAAAAAAAAGTAATTATTTTGAAGTAAATTTTGAAATAATAATACCTACAACCGCTACCATATAAAACTGACCGGCCATTCCGAAAAAAGCCACTACCAGTCGGCTCATATCCGTGGTGGGATACATGTCTCCGAATCCGATACTGGTCAGGGTAATAAAACTAAAATAAGACAATTCATTGTACAATAGTGATGGATTTCCGGTACTTGTACCAAAAAAAGATGCAGGATGGTGATATTCTATCATCAAATAGGCAAATAAGCCAATCATACTCAACAACATGTAGCCGCAAAAGGAACCTATAATTACATTGATCCTTACCTCTTTTGTCAGGGTAATCTGATACATCACTTCAGCAAAAATAAAGCTGTAATACAGGATAAAAAAGATGGTTAAAAATTCAATAAACCAGAAATTATTTTGTAAAAATATAAATCCAAAAGGTATCAGAATGCTGATGATGCCCAATAGGTTTCGTAAGGCTTTTATTTTTTTATTTCGACCGTGAAAAATACCAAAACATGCTGCGGAAATAATAACCATGTTGACCGGCCATACGAATTTGAGATAAAAATCATTGTCGGGAAAAAATATTTTGTCAAAGATCAATAATAAAAGTGCTACAAGTAAAAATTCATACCGGTACTTTGATGATAATTGACGGATATTTTCTGTGTTTACCATGTTGTTGATTTGTCAAAATAAAAATCCGTTTTTTGGTTCAAACTTGTGAGGTAAATCCGTTTCACCCAACATCTCCCTCAAATCTCTTTCGATGGTATTACACATAGAAGACATAGGGATATCGGTGATTTGATTTTCAAAAGGATCTTCATTAACTTCTCCTACTTTTCCCATGACACTGAAAACAAATGAAATCAACATACTTACCGGGATCATTAATGTTGGAAAACCTGTTTTATAAAAATCTGTAATTAATGAAAACGGCAGTAAAGATATAAAAACCAATAAAAATAATTTGGTAAAAAAGTGGTATTGCCTCAGCAACGGCGTATTTTTGATTCTTTCGCAAGCTCCCTGAAAATTGTTGAATCCGGCCAAAGTGGGTTCCAGACTGATATTGTCAAAGGCACCTAAAATTTCTGCACGCATTCCTTCTTTGATCCTGCCCCCCTGAACCTGTAGGAGAAAATTAGGTTTATTTTGTTTTACAAGCAACTGATGGTACTCATCCTCTGCAATCAAATGTTGGATTTCCTGCCAGTCATTTTGTTTTCTCAGGTGTAACCGAAGACAATGGGCAAAAGCAATCTGCCGGTAAACCAACTCCTTTTGGAAATCTTTTGTTTCCTGTATGGTGGATTTGCCGATATGGGCAGCATGTTCTGCATTGGCTATGATTTGCCGGGAAAATATTCTGCTGTTGTTGATGATGCCTCCCCAAATGGTTCTGGCTTCCCACCATCTGCTGTACGCATTATTATTTCTGAATGCTAAAAAAATAGCGAGAGCACTTCCTAAAATGGCAGCCACACTGAAGGGCAGACTAAACTTTTGAATGTGTTGGAAATGATACAAATAATAAACCATAACTGACAGAACCAAAGAGATGATGAGTTCTGTCCTCATATACCGGGCAACTGCAAAAGGGTTGAAGATTTTTTTTAAAATCATTGATTATCCAATGGTTTCAGGTCATAAATAGAACGGATAGACATAAATTCTTTTTCCATATCGAGGCCCAGATCGATCAATTTTCCGTTTCTGACATTAAATACCCAACCATGAATTTTTGGAAAACCGGTTTTGTACCAGCTTTTTTGTACATGATCGATTTTAATGATGTTCATACATTGTTCCAAAACATTTAATTCTACCAATCGGTCAAACCTTTGGTTGTCTTCAGGAATCGATTCCAATTCATTTTTGTGCAATCTTCTTACGTCTCTGAGGGTCTGCAACCAGCTGTTTAATTGTCCCATATCACTGGGATATAAGGCAGCTTTTACTCCGCCACATTCATAATGACCACAAATGATGATATGTTTTACCTTAAGATGTTCTACTGCATATTGTACGACAGCATTGACATTGTTGTCTGTCGGGATGACCTGATTGGCGATATTTCTGTGGATAAACACTTCACCGGGCTGTACGCCCATCAGGTCTTCAGCGGTCACCCGACTGTCACTGCAACCAATATATAGATATTCAGGAGACTGACCCTTGGCAAGGTTGGTAAAATAATCAGGATCAAGTGTCAGTTTTTCTGCTATCCACTTTTTGTTGTTTAAAAAAATTTGATTAAAATCCATATGTTATTGATTTAAAATTCATACCTTAAAAAACCACCTGTGTTTTTGGTAGTTGTGAATATATCCCTGCCCGTTTGTAATAAATCCAAACCCAAACCAAACTGGAATTCCTTTATTTTTAAACCCAGGCGAAAACGTTGTGTAAATATAAAATTATTTTGTTTAATGCCAGGGAATGTATTTACCAATTCTATTTGAGAAAACAAATTTATTTTACCATACAACCATGGTGTATATCTTCCCAAAAAGAAAAAATCAATATCAGAACTTTTTAATGTTTCAGCCACAAGCCAACTAAACAGGGTATAATTTTTTCCGATTTTTGCAAACTGAATACCTGCTTTTGGAAATATACCATAATTCAAAATACTGGCTACTACAACCGGAGCAAAACCTTTCAGTTTTTCGTGGTTGTAACTTAAGGCTTCGGTAAATCCAAATTGAGGAAGGTTGTTTGTTTTGGTCATTAAATAATCAATACCAGCCCGGTTTCGGTTAAAAAATAAAAACCGGGTATTATTTCCTTCTTTGTTTTTAATATATTTGAAAAACATAATATCTACAGTAGCTCTTTTATGACCACCATACACTTCGACAGGAATCTGAGAAACAGCAATGCTCCATGAAAGAAGCATTGCTGTTAAAATGTATAAAATCTTACCGGTCATATGACAATAAACCAATTTTGTTACCTTCACTGTCCATTATGATGGCAGAAAATCCAAACTTTCCCAAATCGATAAACGGTACAAGGACTTTTCCACCAGCATTTTCAACTTTTGAAACAGCTTCCGATAATTTACCAAATGTGTTCAGATAGAGGATACTTCCATCACTGGTTGGTTTTAAATCTTCCCGAACAACAATTGATCCGCCTACAGCCTCACCTGTTTCAAACGGAACATTAAACAATACGATTTCGCTATGTCCGAATGTTCCTTTTCTGACATGATTATTGAGGATTTTTTGATAAAAGGCAAAAGCCCGATCCAGGTCAATCGCAGGAATTTCAAACCAATGTATTGCATTCATAGCCATACTATTGTAATTGTTTTACCACCAATTCCGCAGCAGCAGCTCCGGAGTTTTGTTGTTGTCCGGTGATCAGATGACCATCAGCTATGGCATAAGATGAAAAAGGCGCGGCCACTTTGAAGGTGGTTTCCGGGATTTTTCTGGCTTCGGTTTCAATTCTGTAGGGCTGAATTTTCATTCCTACGGCATTATCTGCAAATTCTTCCTCGGCATCAGCAAATCCCGTCCATGTTTTGCCTTTTACCAGTAAATCACCGTTGGTTTTTTTGGCTTCCAGCAATAAAGTGGTCGAATGACAAACCGCGGCACTTGGTTTATCGGCTTCGTAAAAACTCACAAATAGTTTTTCCAGTTCTTTATTGCCGCGAAAAGTGTACATTGGGCCCTGACCACCAACCAAAAAAATTGCGTCGTAGTTTTTGACATCAACTTCAGTAAGTTTTTTGGTACTTTCCAACATTTTTCTGAAGGATTCCTGTTGCAGATATCCCAATGATATGACATCGTGGGCAGAATATCCGCTGGCATCTGTTGGATTGGAATATCCATCCATTTCCAGTTTTCCACCTTCCGTTGAGACCAATTCCACATCATAACCTGCTTCCTGAAATACGCGAAGCGGATGGGTTAATTCGGCAGCCCAAAACCCGATAGGCCATCCGGTTTGTTTGCTTACACCTGGCGAACTCGCTACCATCAATATTTTACCTTTTACAGGCGCTCCATGAAAATTAACGTAATTGTTTACTTCTGTTACCATTTCTTTATTTTTTTGTTTAGTGGCAATACTTTTTGATTTTTGACCGAATGTTCCGATTGCCAATAAAAACATGAAGGTCATTGTTAGACATTTTGAAAAATTCATTAAATCAATTTTATGGGTGCAAAGATGAGCGTACAAACAGTAATAAATCAATATATACACCTATTCGTATGATACATACCTTTTGGAAAGTATCAGGGATTTAAGGGCTTTAATCAAGTTCAAACCAAAAAAATAACAATATATTTGCTGTCATTTTTGCTGCAAGGAAAAAAGATGATTTTAAAATATTAAAAATAATATATGCCGGATTTTATTTATAGAGGTAAAGTATATTACAATCCTGTCCAGCTTGTCATGGAGCAAATAGGCGGTACATGGAAAGCCCCTATTTTGTGGCGTCTGAGTACACAGGTGATGCGGTATAGCGAGTTGAGAAAAGATATTCCGCATATATCTGACAAAATGCTGACCACTCAATTGAGAGAATTGGAAGAAGATGGTTATGTCAACAGAAAAGTATTTGCAGTAGTGCCTCCCAAAACAGAATATAGTTTGACAGAAAAAGGCAGGGAAATCATAAAACTAATAACCGTCATCAGAAATTACGGACTGAAGATGATCGAAGAAGAAGGTTTACATTAATGTTTATAATAATATTTCAAAATATTTTTTTGTTTTCGAAATATTCTAATCATTTGTATACCTGTTACTTAATGTGATTAAATGAAATTATATTATAATGATAATTTATACAAAAAAACGCTGATAAAAAATTACACCAAAGCATCAATTCCAAAACCTATATATTCCAAAAAGAAAAATACCCAGAATATCATATAAAACCGGGTGACTGATTTGTCGTTTTTTAAATCCACAAACCAAACATTTGTCAAAAAACCAAAAGCTGTAATCAGGTGGAACAATGACAAAAAAGTACTTCCGGCGCTAAAGGACCAAAAAATAGTCAGTAGATAAGCCAGTCCTACCATTACAACACCACCGTACAAAGCCATCTTCGGTGAATAAACGATAGCCAGGGTTTGAAACCTGTATTTTTTATCTCCCTCTGTATCCGGAAGATCTTTAAACCAGGCAATGGCAATACTGAATGCTACCACAAAACACGTTAACATCCAGATTTGGTATGTGATCAGGGCAAAAGGGTTTTGAGAAATTTGTTCCAAGGTAACTATTCCTGAAGCATATAAAAAATGTAGATACATTCCCAGATTGACCAAAAGACCTCTCACTGTTGTAATCGCAATTGCAGCCGGCAAATGATGTTTTTTGAGTTGCACCGGCGGAACAGAGTACGCAATGCCGATCAAAAGAATGAGTACGATCAGCCATCCCAAAATCAGACTGGTGTAAAAAGATAACAATAAAGTCATTATCAAACAAATCGTTATAATCCGGTAGGCACCTTTTACCGTAAGGGATCCGTTTGCCAGGGGCAACTTTGGTTTGTTGATTTTATCCAGGTTGATGTCGATGATCTGATTGAGGCCTACTATAAAAATATTGCAGCTGATACCAACCCATAAAGTCCAAAATAACAATGGAAGGTTGAGTATATAGTCTGTTTTTTCTATTGCCATCAACCACAAAACAGTAATACTGATGACAGACCCAATGATGGTATGCGGTCGGCTGAAATGCCATAAAGTTTGTAAAGATTTAAACATGGTCAGGCGAAACTTTAATGGTGATAAGTTGGGCAGGAAAACTCCATTGTGAGCTCACCTGAATACGGTTTGTGTTTTCAAACATTTCTGCCATATCTTTTTTATATTGGCGTTCTGTCCGGGATTTTAAAATGGAAATATAACCGTCTGTCAAAACAGTCAATACATTGATCGGAATCAGATAGGTTAAAATCAGTCTTTTATAATCAAAGGGTCTGATAAGCGGACAAAGTAACCAAACGCCCACAGTGGAAGCCAGTGTCACCAAAACCACATGAAACAGGGTAGGTTGTACAATTTCTACGATCATCAGGTGACTCTTGTGGTCCAGAAATTTTTGAATCATTTTTTGTTGTTCATCTTTGTCAAAATGATGAAACGCATTAAACATGGTGTAATACCTGTCTGCCTTGGGTAAAAGATCATGAACATCTACCGGATGACCGATATAATTCATACCTGAAGGCAAAGATACCTCCTGAGGGAATTTGTCTGTCAATTCCATAGAAAAGCCGGGCTGGTTTAACCTCTTAAATACATACACAGCCGGTGACCCGCTACCACTACACAAATCTGTTGCATGGTGTATATGATGTTTTACCACCTCTTTTTTTATAGTTTCGGCAATCTTGCGGTAAAACCCAAAAAAACTGACCAAAATACCAATCAGTTCCATCTGATGTTTTCTCAGAATGGCAGGAAACCAATGAAAATCTTCGAGTTCTTGTAAT
Source organism: Saprospiraceae bacterium (assembly GCA_022842725.1). Taxonomy (GTDB): domain Bacteria; phylum Bacteroidota; class Bacteroidia; order Chitinophagales; family Saprospiraceae; genus OLB9. The sequence goes on along the minus strand of JALHOZ010000014.1, from coordinate 14,727 downwards.
TTCACAAACAAGGGCGTCTTTAAGTCCGACACCTTGAGGGTAGTAACCAATAATAAACAACTTAGTTTTTAAGAAAGGAATTAAAAAAGGTGAAAACAACCTTACTTTTATAAACAAACCCTTCTTTGCCACAAAAACAAAGAAAACAAATACTTTTGTCCATTTTACAAAACCGAAAGTACAGAATTTGTATTATCTTTACTTTTACATTAAAAAACCCACCAGGTGTCTACATTGAGGGATAACATTTTTTTCTTGTATTTTTTTGCTTCCTGCATCATTCTGTTGACGGCGGTATTGGTCAAAATATGTATCCACAAAAAAGTAATTCATGGTGAAACAGCCAGGAAAATTCTTCATTTGGTCGCTATCATGACATGTGTTTTTGTGGTTCATCAAACCCCGGATAGAATAGGGTTGGCTTTGATTTTTTTTGCTTTTTCCATTGTTTTGTTTGTCATTGCCCATAAAAATATATTGCTACCGAGCCCGAGGAGAAGTTATGGCATTGCCTTATTTCCCGTCTCGTTTGGTTTTTTGCTTTTGCTGCCTATACCTCTGCACAATATTTTATTTGCTATGTCTACTTTGGGTATCAGTGATGCAGCAGCCGGTATGGTCGGCGAACATTTGGCGCGAAAAAAGCACCTTTTTTTGTATGAACAAAAATCATGGTTGGGATTTTTTACCTTTTACGTCAGCACGTTTTTTATCGGATATTTTTTTATCGGGTGGACGCCGGTTTTATTTGTTCTGGCATTGGTGCCTGCCTTAAGTGAATTGTTTTCTTACAAAGGCAGCGACAATTTTACTGTGCCTTTGGTCGCTGCTGCATGGTTTACCATTCTGCAGGAAAACCCTGTTTTAGGTTTTAATGGTTTGTTTTTTATCGGCATGGTGCTGATTTTTGCCATTGTTTATTATAAAAAATGGCTTTCTATGGCGGGCAGTGCTGCGGCAGTTTTATTGGGAACCGTAGTCATATTTTCCGTAGGACCTTTGTATCTGGTACCCATTGCTTTGTTTTTTGCTACAGGCAGTCTGACGTCAAAACTACATCCAAAATCAGGGGATGCTTCCGGTAGAAATGCTTTTCAGGTTTTTGCCAACGGCCTGGTCGCGGTTTTGTTGCTGGTAATGTTTTTTTTGACAGAACAACACCTTTTTCTCCTGGCTTCTTTTGTTTCTGTTGCTATCAGTCTGGCAGATACTTTGAGCAGTGATATAGGTATTTATTTTAAACATAAAACGTATGACATTACCACATTTCGTCCCGTCAAGGTCGGGCTTTCAGGAGGTGTTTCACTGACAGGGACTTTATTTGGTACCGCTGGATCTTTTGTTTTTGCGGTCATAGTCGGCTTAATATTTCATTTGGAGCTGAAAGAAATGATGTGGATCGGGCTAGCCGGAACTGCCGGAATGGTAATTGACAGTATATTGGGTAGTCTTTTTCAGGCAAAATATATCAAAAACGACAACATTTCAGAAGAAAAAACCACAAATGCGACATTAATCAGGGGTTTTTCGTGGTTGAACAATGATGGTGTCAACCTGCTGGCCAATGTACTTGTTGTCGGTTTTTTTGTTTGGATGACCCAAATGTACATGATGTAAGCAATGTACACCGGAAGCGATACTGCTTTAAACTGATTTGAATCGAGGATTTTTGTCAAAAATTAAGGTGCGGGAACTATAAATCGGGTATCCAATGAAAAACGGCTGTCATATATACCAAGTTTTGCGGCAACTTCCGGGCTGAGGTAGATTTCTACATCATCGGCATACGTGCCTTCGGGAATTTTTCCTACCACCGTAGCGACGATTTTATTTTTATTCATCGGATAGGTAAGTTCCATTTTACTTCCTACAGGTGTCACGTTGGACAAAACAAACAACCCTTTTTTGGCTCGGGCATTTTTGTCCCAATAACCGATCATTCTTTTTTGACGTATGATGACTTCAGGTTTGTTTTCGTCTTTGACCATTGTTTTTACCTCTTCCACAGGTTTTTTGACAGCGATGGGTTTTTCAGGAGGGGTTGGGTTTGATTTTACAGGAATACCTGTTTTTTTATCTTCTTTGGTTTCTTCCAGCGGATACCATCCCAGGATCAATTCTCCTCCTTCACGCACCTGATCATCCGTCAGTCCATTGATTTTTTTTAAAACTTCGAGATCCATTTTCATTTTCCGGTTGGCAATGTGAAAAAGTGTTTCTCTGGCTTTGATTTTATAGACCAGGACGACAAATCTTTGGTTTTTTAATGGTTTAAAGGTTACTTTTTTGCGAATGACAGGAACTTGTATAATACTTCCGGATTTGATGACCGATTTATCCTTTAATCCGTTATACGCGTAGATTTTTTTCTCTTCTATCTGAAATGTTTTGGCTAATTGATAAATAGATATTTCTTTGTCGGAATCTACAGGATAAAAGATATCTGTTCCGTTTTTGAAATCCACATAGATTCTGTTTTTTTCGTTTACAAAATTAAGTGATGATTTTTGGGACGTCAGGACATCAGAAATAAAAAGAATCATTAATATTGTGCCAACAAATTGTTTCATATTTTAAATGTTTTAAAAACAACCGCAAATATATGATAAATAATTGTAATATGTATATGTTTTTATATCCCGGACTTACATTTTCATGAAAAAAAGAATAAATCGTACTTTTCAAAAATCAATATAAAAAAGCAAAAGGATGAATTTTGTCAAAAAATCAACCAGACTATTTTCAATCACATAAAAATATACAGATGAAAAACATCATCGTCATCCCTGCCAGAATGGCTTCATCAAGATTGCCGGAAAAACCATTGGCTATGATTGAAGGAAAATCATTGATTCAAAGGGTTTATGAACAAACTTCAGCCTGTCACAACATCCATGGGATTATCGTGGCGACAGACCATCCAAAAATTTTGGAGCATGTATTGTCATTTGGTGGCAAAGCAGTGATGACCTCAGATCAACATACTTCAGGGACAGACAGAATTGCAGAAGTAGCGCAATATACTGATGGTGATATCTTTATCAATGTGCAGGGTGACGAACCATTTATTCATCCCGGGCAAATCAATGATCTTCTGGGTGTATTTTCCAATCCTGAGGTGTCTATCGCTACCCAAATGTCTGTGATGACAGATGTAGACGAAATATTTGATTTCAACAAAGTTAAAGTAGTGACGGACATTCATAATAAAGCTTTGTATTTTTCCCGGCAGGCCATTCCGGCACACCGTGATATTCCATATCGTGAATGGCCAGAAAAAACGATTTATTACAAACACATCGGGATATATGCTTTCCGGAAAAAAAGCCTTCTGGAGGTTTCTGCCCTGCAACCCGGCTATCTGGAAAGAATGGAATCCCTCGAGCAGTTACGTTGGTTGGAGTATGGTCACGCCGTTCATTGTTTTCCGACTGCTTACGAATCTATGGGCGTTGACACAGCTGAAGATCTCGAAAAAGCCATTATCCTCGCCAAAAATATGTTTTAACATCAGCCTGCCAGCCACTCTTTAAATGCAGGCGTTTTTTCTGTGCTGATCACGGTAGATTCTGTCATACCCTTCACCACCACCTTGATTCTTGATTTGGTGTGTTTCAACATTTGACTGATGCTGTCCCGGTGGATGATATATTGTCTGTTAATCCGAAAATACTGTTCGCCCAAATGATGTTCCAACTGCTCCAAACTATACTCCAAAGGGTATTTTTTACCATCAAAAGTTACCAGATACGTTATTTTGGAGGCTGAAAAATAATAGGCGACTTCTTTTTTATCTACCGTCCGGATATGTTGTCCCACTTCTATGATGTAGTAGTCGGATTTGTCGGTTTGAGCCAGGATTTCGTATGATTTTGGATCCGTTTTAAAGTGGCTGAGATATTTTTTGATCGACAATTCCAATTCTTCTTTTTTCAGTGGTTTCAACAGATAGTCGACAGACAATTGTTTAAATGCCTGAACCGCATAAGCATCATATGCCGTGATAAAAATAATGGGTGTGGTGATTTTTATCTGTTTAAATATTTCAAAACTACTGCCGTCGGCCAGATGGATGTCCAAAAAGATCAGATCGATGCCGCTTTGGTCCTGTAAAAAACGGACTGCATCCTGGATGCAGTCAAGGACGTCAACAACTTTGATATTGTGCTCGCTTTCCCTTAAAAAATTTTCAAGTCTTCGCACAGCTACTGCCTCATCTTCAATGATCAATATGCGTATCATAGGTTTGTAATGGTATACTTACGGAAAAAATATTTTCTTTATCTAAAATCTGAATTTCTCTGTTGGTTAAATCTTTATATCGTTTTGACAAACTTTGAAGTCCGAAATGTGTGGATTTTTCTTTCGTGATTTTGGACCGGACAGGATTGCTGACGACAAGATAATCATCCTCAACCGAAATTGAAATCACCAGTGGATTTGCGTTCGATATCACATTGTGTTTTACCGCATTTTCTGTCAAAAGTTGTAAAGTGAGCGGAATAACGTAAACGCCTTGGGTGTTATTTCCGGTTTTGAATTGGATGATTAAGTTTTTACCAAATCTTTGTTTTAACAAAAACAAATAGTCATCATGAATTTTTAATTCTTCTGCGAGGCTGATCAGGTTTTTATCGCGATATTCCAGCATGTTACGATAAAAATCAGACAATTTTTCCACGTAAGTTATGGCATCCTGTTTGTTTTCTTCTATTGTACCGATCAGGGTATTAAAACTATTAAACAAAAAGTGGGGGTTGATTTGACTTTTTAAGGTATCCAGTTGCATTTTTACTTTTTCATTTTCAATATCGGATATCCTCTTTTTTTGTTGTATCCGATATTTTATAATGACATACCCGGCCACCAATAATAAGGTGACAATCAGAAGGATAAACCACCAGGTCGTATAAAACGGTGGATTGATCGTAAAGGAAAAAGTATAAGCTTCTTTTGGAAAAAACGCATTTGCCAATCCTATTTCCATGGTAAAAGTATACGTTCCGGGTTGGAGTTCTGTGTACAAAAGGGACGGGTCTCTTGTATACCTCCAGTCGCTTTCTACCGGTTCAAGTTTGTAGCGGAATTGCAGGTGGGTCGGATCCGGAAAATAAATACCACTGAAGTCAACATTAAGATTGTGGTGGTCATGGGAAAGGATATTGATGGTATCCTTTTTCAGATATATATTTCCGCAACGGACATAGTTGGCTATAAGTTTTGGTTTTACGTTGGTACCCGTTCCGCGTTTGAATCGAATGACATGGCCCGGAATGCCCAGATAATAGTTGGAGTTATTGTTTTTTGAAAAACTATTAATATTTTGTTTCCATTTACTGAAAGAGGTCGGGTTTCCGGAATACAAAATTTCAAGGGTCACCGGATCAATTTTGTCGTAACCAAATTCGTGAAAAACCAGGAGCGTCCCGTCAGGTTCCGTACAGATTCCTGAAATTTTATCAGAGGTGAGACCCAGGCTTTTGGTATACCATGCTGTAGCCTTACCATCTCTGTATCCAAGTCCTTTTTCAGGACTGACAAACCATATTTTATTGCCTTTGCCTTCGGTTATGGAAATGATAGATTCTTTTGGTATAAGCGTTATAAAGCGGTCGCCGGCAAGTTGTAACAACCCTTTTCCTTCCGTTCCTATCCATAGGTTGTGATTTCGGTCGGCATAAAGGGTATAGATATAATCTGTCGGCAGCCCGTCTTTTGTTGTGAATGTTCTTTGGGGTTTTCCCGTTCTGTCAAAAACCTGGATACCGGCCAGAGTCGCTATCCATACTTCATTTTTATAGGAGGTGATCGAAAAAATGTTATTATTGACCAAACCTTTTTTTTCAGTTATTCCGGTTTGTTTTTGTGTCAGCAGATCCATTATTATTAAACCTTTGCCGTAGGTGCCAGCCCACAAAATATTTTTTTCTTCATCAAGCCAAAGACTGATGATATTTTCATTTTTCAACAGTGGAGTTTGTTTGCCATCATGATTTAAAAAATACAAACCGGTTTCGTCACCGATATATATACCTGCTTCTGTGGTCGTGATGGCCTGAATATTACTAAGGCCGACATCATAAATGATCAGGTCGCTTTGTACCGAAAGTAATCCGTTGTTTTTGCACAAAAGCCATAATATTCCGTCATGATCTATGATCAGATCTATCATAGAAACATCATTTTCAAGTCCTTTCAAAGTGAATTTTTCCGTTTTTTTGGTCGATAAGTCGTAGGTCCAAAGGGGTTTTTCGCCTTTTTCATCAATTACGTATATTTTTCCTTTGCCAATGGTGATACCTGTCCGTACGGAAAAAGGAAAATCGAGTTTTTTTGCAGTTTTGTCAGGAATGTGTACCAACCAAACCTCACCATCGTAGGTGACGCCTAATATATTTGCAGTAGAAACATCGTACAACAATTTGGTGAATATCAGTTCGGAGATGGCCGGTTCTGTCACCAAAGGAAATACCACTTTTGTTTCGTTTTCCGTTTTAAGGACATACAATCCTTTGTCTGTAGCGGCATATATCTGTTGATTCCGGTCGCTGACTGCACAGTAGATGTCATTTCCTCCCAAACCATCTTCTTCGTTGATATTATACAAATGACTTCCGTCGTGGTAATAAAAACCTTCACCATAGGTACTCATCCAGAAGGTATTGTTTTTTTGTAAATGACCTGTTGCTGAAATTTTGGATTTTGGCCAACCTTCTTCTATGTTCCAGGGTAAAAAACTTTGATTTTGCCACGTATAGATGGCACCATCTTCATATCCGACCCACATTTTTTTACCATCATGAAACAAAGAACTGATTTCTTGCGAATCATTTTTTCTGCTTTTCTGAATAAAATTTTTTCCATCATAACGGATTAAACCCTTTTTGGTGGAAATGTATAAGAACGGATCATTACTTCTGTACAAACCGGTATAGTCCAGATTGGTAAACTGAAGCTGTATATCATGATGTACCGGAGTCAGGTATTGTGTTTGACCGGGTACTAAAAATATACAAATAAACAGAAAACTCAGCACTAACCTCATGGAATAAAAGCTTCTCCCGTTACAAAAACTTTGATTTCTTCGGCGATTTTTTTGTTTACGATCTTGGGAATGACGATGTTATATTCGTTAAGAAGAATGGTAAACTGACTTTCTAAAAATATTTTATTACCTTTTACCCGAATGGTGTTTTTGAGAATACGTTCTTTTTTAACTCCGTGAATGGTAAAAAATCCCTTGCTGCGAACTTCGTAAACCCCGTCAACACCTGATGGAAATTTATCCAGTAATTTTCCTGCATAAGTGATATTGGGAAAGGTTCCTGATTCCATATAGTTTTCATGGAAATGTTCTTTTTGTAATGCAGAATTAAATCCTTCAAACGACTTTAAGGGTATCGTAAAGGCAAATGTTGATTTTTCAACATCAATGAGTCCGTTAAGTTTTTTACTTTCTGCCGAAATCATTTCCAACGGAGCATCAGAAATAAACGATACGTTGCCTTTTATCTGCCATTTTTGGGCAAACAACTCTCCACTGAACAGGATACATATTATAATGATATAAAATCGAATCATGATACAAAAGTATTGAATTGTTTGGTTTCTTAGCTTCATTTACCGCTGATTCGGGAAAAAGCCTTACCGAAACCAATTGTCATCCCATTCCGGTTTTTAAATTGTCTGATTCGGACAGTAAACTTCGTTTATTAAAAAAGCACGATGTACATTTGTTTTAAATTAATGAAATCATGCGTTTTATCATTGTTTTTCTGATTGTTTCAGGCTTGTTTTTTGGTTGCAAACACGAATTGCCCCAGGAACAAATCTTACCTGTTCCAACCAGACTTACGGTGGACATTCCTTGCAGCGGTTGTCCAACGAGTCCAATATGTCCCACTGTGGATGATATTCAGATTACTTCTATGACCAATTATTTTGTTTGTGCTCCCACACCTTCCGGACAAGGTAGTTTTGTGTTGGACAATAATCAATGTCTGATATGGACGCCGTCAGCCAATGCTTCGGAAGTGGTTTCAACTTGTATTGTTGCTTGCACCGGTACCGTCTGCGATACGACCTATGTTACTGTTTTTCCTTTCGGCGGAGGATCTTCCAATCCATGTAGTCCGGATACTGTATATTTTGAAAGGGATATTCTCCCTATTTTTACGGCTCATTGTGCTTTTTCAGGATGCCACAATCAGGCCAGTGCCAGTGAAGGTGTCGTATTGGACAGTTATCTTAAAGTATTACAAACCGGAGGCGTAAAACCCGGTAATCCCGGTGACAGTGACCTGTTTGAAGCCATCACTGAAACCAAACCGGACAAAGTAATGCCTCCGCCTCCGGCAGCAAGGCTGACCACAGAACAAATCAGCATGATTGAGAAATGGATCAGACAGGGGGCTAAAAATAATTTTTGTGATGATGGTGGCTGTAATACGGACAACATTAGTTACAACGCTTTTGTCAAACCGGCTTTGTCGGGATGTACTACCTGTCATCAGGCTGCAAATCAAAGTGGCGGCGTCAGATTGGATACATATGCCGGAGTTAAAGCCGTTGCTGCCAACGGAAAACTGTATGGTTCGATATCCTGGCAAAACGGATTTTCCCGAATGCCTTCCGGTGGGAATAAAATGAATGACTGCAACATATCCAAAATCAAAAGCTGGATTGACGCAGGAAGTCCGGAAAATTGAGGTAGTCAAATATCGTATTATCCGTTTTGTCAGCGCTTTTTCCCGAGGGTATTTTACTGTTTCGGACTTCGGAACTTAAATCGGATATAAGGAGTAATATTCCGTTTAGAGTTTTAAATTTTTCAACAGCAGCGTCTGTCTGTAATGACTTTAGTATATCATTTATTCAATCACTTTTTAAAATGTAGTATCATGAAAAATCTTTTTTTTATTATTTTAATGTCTGTAATGCTGTTTTCCTGTGAACAGGATGACAATAGCCAGAATAATTCTGCAGGAAACACCAACATTTCGCAACAGGATCTGAACGGCAACTGGAGGATTACCTATTTTGCGGAAGACGGAAAAGATGAAACCTTTTATTTTTCCGGCTATACTTTTACTTTTAATAATAACGTGGTGTCCGCAACAAAGGGCAGCATAGTGGTCAACGGTGTGTACTCCTTATCAGGAAGCAGCAGCAGTAGCGGAAGTAGTTCCGGGTCAAAATTTGTTATAACTTTTCCTGAAACCGATCCCTGGAAAGAGTTGAATGAGGATTGGGATATTCTTGAAAATTCTGCAAATAAAATCAAGCTCAAACACATCAGCGGGGGCAACGGAGGAACGGACGATCTGGTTTTTGAAAAGAATTAAAATCACTTTTTTTTTAAGTTTTGAAAGAAAAAATGTAAAGTATTTTACAAATTTTATTTACCTTAGCGTTCAAGTATAAGCCGATCTGATGGATAAAAAAATTTGTATATACATAATTTTCTTCATTACAGTATTTTGTGATGTTTACGGGCAAAAACCTTATATTCAGTTACAGACCTCAGGAGGATATTCTCTTCCTTTGATGGATGCTGCCAACGCTACCCATTTTGCTGATCCGGGTTGGAATGTCAATCTTGCTTTTTCTATGTTTTACGGAAAATTTGGCATTATGGCCGGTGGGGGTTATCAACAAAACAATGCATACGCCCCTTTCCAAAGATACATAGTTGACAAATACAAAGAATTTCCGTCGGTAAATAATCAATATTGGACCAATGATTACGGAATGTTCGGTCCGGCTTTCAAACTTACTTTCGGCAAAGCAGAGATAGATTTTTTTGCCATGATCGGCATGGCGAATCTTTCCGTTCCTGAATTACCGTTTAACAAAAGACTGTTTGGACAAAATGTTGAAATCGCGAGATACAACGGCGAAAATACCGAATTAATCCCTTTCTGGAAAGGTGGTTTCAACTTCCATTACAGAGTGTATAAAAGTTTTGGTATTTACCTTGAACCATCTTTTTTGTCAAACATGTATCTGGGTAAAACCAAAACATCTTTCCGGTTTGTCGATGCTTTTGACAATAACCGCGACGGTGTCATACAAGATGTCGAGTATACGGAAGCTCAAATTGTCCGCGATTTCAGAGAAATTGTCTTTTCAAGCGCCAACATCAATCTTGGTATCAGTATACAATTGGGCAGGACAGCAAAACCTATCACACCGGTTCCTATGATTTCAATTGATGATACCGTTCCGGTAAAGGATTCAGTCAAAACATCTGAACAAGCTGTTGCAGGTATTGATGACAAAAAAGTATCTGAAATAAAAAATGTCACAGATTCTGATAAAATACCTGTTGATAACAAAGATATTCAAACGGAATCCAATGAGATTTCTTCTTCAGATAAAACATCTTCCGAAAATAAAACCGGAGTTGAAGTTGGAGAAAAATCGGATTCCCAATACGATGAGGCTGAAGCCGGATTTTTATACAAAGCCGGTGAATTGTACTTTCAGACCAATGATTTTGAAAATGCCGTTGCATGTTTTAATAAAATCAAAAATGACACCAACCATTTGATGGCAAAATATATGTTTGCATTATCTATGTGCGAAATGTTGAATTGCGAAGAAGCCGAAAAAGAATATCAGCTTTTTTCTTCCTTGTATAAAAAAGATGATAAAGGGGTATTGTACACCGTTTATAAATCTCATCAGAAAAAGTGTTTGTCTGACCTTGAAGAACAAAAAGCCAAAGCCACCCTTTTGGAAAATGAAGTTATGGCAAATAACAATGTTGATTCATCAGCTACACAATTGGCAAGGGATCCAAAAACTCCTTCCGGTGAAAAATCCGGGTCATCATCAACCGGAAAAACAGCAAGCACCGTTTCTCCCGATGGTAAAACGTATAAAATCCAGTTTGTTGCTTTGCGATTATCCAACAAAACATTTCCTAAAATGGAAGGGATAGGAAATATCACGCATGAGTTTTACCCAAAAAAATCCATGTATCGCTACACCCTCGGACCTTTTTATACAGAAGATGAAGCCGTATCTGACATGTTGAAAGTACGTGCCATGGGATTTCAGGACGCTTTTTTAGCGGTATATAAAAACGGAAAAAGAATAAATACTTTGTATCATGCCAGATAGGCAAAAACTTGTTTTTTGTTTTATCCTTTTTTTTCTTTTTTCTTGTGGTGCAAAACGTACCGTTCCGTTAGTTTTACACAAAAATGTTTTTGAAATATTTTTGGAGGACCCTGCCATCCGGTCAGCGCAGTGTGGTTTTATTTTTAAAGAAGTTGGAAACAAGACCCCTTTGGCAACAGAGCGGGAGCATACCTTTTTTACACCGGCGAGCAATACAAAAATTGTCACCACATATCTGATGTTGGAATCAAGTTGGGATTCTACAAAAACAGCAAGATATGCTTTGACATCAAAAAACGCTATTTGTATCGAACCTATGGGCGATCCAACTTTTTTGCACCGGGATTTTCCCGGCCATCCGATGTATGATCTTTTGTCAAAGTTTGATACTATTTTTATCAAAAAAGACACAACTTTTTTGAAATATGGCAAAGGATGGTCATGGGATGATTATGACCGGTATTTTATGCCTGAAATGTCCTTTTTTCCGGTTTATGGCAATACTGTTTTGATCCAAAAAACAGATTCTGTTTTGTCGACAGACCCGCCTCTGTTTGTGGACAGTCTGCAGGAAATTGACCTTCCGTTCAGAAGGCACTACACACAGAATGTTTTTAACGTTGGACAAATCTCAAAATTTCCCGCCATCATTCCATTTGTGACACAGGATAGCCTGCTTTCCGACTTGCTGAGAGACACCTTGCCCAATCATCCGCAGATTTATTTTGTAAAAACATGTCCCGTCGATACCGATATGATGATAAAAGGCAAACCTATGGATTCAGTCCTTTTGTATTTTATGGTCAACAGTGACAATTTTATCGGTGAGCAATTGGTGTATACATTGGCAAAAAACGGTGGAGGAGCAAGAGATCCCGGCATTTTTATCAACAATAGTTTGGATACATTATTTCAGGATTCAGTGATGTCCTTCAGATTTTACGATGCCAGCGGGTTGAGTCGGTACAATCAGGTGACGCCTGCCTGGATGGCAAAACTACTTGAATCCCAATGGCAGCGGTTCGGTCATGATAAAATCAAATCCGTTTACCCGGTTGGAAAAAAAGGGCAACTTCCGGATGAATTTATTATTTTTGGTGATGATTTGATGGCAAAAACCGGCAGTATGCGGAATGTGTTTGCATTAAGCGGCTATCTTAAGTCTGCTTCAGGAAAATGGCTGGTATTTTCTATTTTGATCAATGGTTTAAATTCGCCACAAAAAAACATTCGGGCTGCAATCTCATCTTTATTGCAAGATATCAGGAAAAAGTATTGATAAAATATCTGTTTTTTTATTTGTTATTGACACCATCTTTTTTTGTTGCTTAATAGTTGGATCCTGTTTTGTTTTTGGTTATAAAAATTGAGTTGATGACCATATAGTATGACTTTATTTGTCATTTTGATAAAAATATATTGGTAAAAGTTTGTCGATATTGTTTTTTGTATTATTTTTGTATTGAATATAAGGTCTTTGGGTTAGGAACTAAGAAAAATGATTATTTCACTTTTAAATTTTCTATAATTATGAGTAATTTTTTTCGTTTAAAAATGGTATGTATGTATGTATGTATGTATGTATGTATGTCAACAAGTACTTTAGTGGCGCAGACCCATCAGGTTTGTACAAAAATTAAAGATGCTACGAATCAATGCCCCGGTTTTGATGGAGTCAATGTGACGGTAAAGGATCGGTTCGGAAATGTGGTTTGTTCCGGTGTTTCTGCTAATGGAGGAGAGTATTGTTGTACGGTAAATGCGGAATCTTTTCCGATTACGGTTTGTAGTGAAGTTACATGTCCTGTTGATGATTGCATTAATGCAGATGATGTTGAATATCTTCAATGGTATATTCTAACTTATCCAAATAATCCATCTGTACCAGGTGACTTTTTTTATTGGGCGGATATTAACGGAGATGGTCTAATTAATAGTGTGGATGCGGTTTTAATTCGTAAACTTTATTTGGGCACAGGCAATATTACTTCAGCTTGTCGACTCGTGTCAGGCGGGTGCAGAGGGGGGTCTTTACAATATGGGATAACATGTTACGATAATTGTACTACATTTACCAATCCATCAAATATCAATCTCGATTTTTGGTTGTATATGTTAGGAGATGTAGATAGGAGTTGTGTAGATTTGGATTGTATAAAACCCTTACAGGAGGAGGAAGAATCTGAATATTTTATGTTTAAAAGCTCAGAAGTACCAACTGAAATATCGGCTGAATATTCTTTAGAGACTAGTTCTTTATATTGTTTGGTTAAAAATGAAAATATACAAAATATCCAATATTCATTGATTGATGTTCATGGAAATGTGGTTTTGAATGAATATTCCACTTCACAAAACCGATTTTCTGAAAAATCTTTTGATTTGTCTGGATTTAAAAGTGGTTTGTATTATTTCAGAGTTCAAAGCAGTCAACAAAAAGAACCATATTTTAAAAAAATATTAGTTTCTAATTGGTAATTTTGGTATTCTATCGGGCCAACATAAAAAGTTGGCCCGGTGGATTTTAATCTTGATATTATGTTAAGCCGAATTATTTTTAGTTTTATATGTTTACTCATAACTAATGAGACTTTTGCACAAATCCCTTGTTCATTTAAGCCAATCCATTTGACGAGTCAAAGTCAGGTAGACAGTTTTCCGATTGTTTATGGTCATTGTGATCGAATAGATACATTTTTATTTATTACAGGTTCAAATATCCTTTCTTTGGATAGTTTATATCCTTTGATTTCTGTTAAAAATATGCATATCAGATTTACCCATGTTAAAAACCTAAGGGGCTTACATAATTTATATTCGCCGGGATATTTAGCTATTCACGATAATCCAAAGCTTGAGACCATTAAGGATTTAGAAACAATGCAGTCAATTGGTGGGATTTTTATATCTAACAATGATAATTTGATTGATTTACAGGGATTAAACATAGATAGTGTCAACTCGGTTTCCATAAGTAAAAATGACAAGTTGATCAATCTCAAAGGGTTACAACCCAAAAAAATACAAACATTGTCGGTAGCCGATAATATAAATATGTCCAGTTTGTCGAAATCAGGCATAGATTCTGTAGAGACTTTGCAGATAGGAGGAGATTATATTATCCTAAAGGATATTGAAACCTTACGTCCGAATCGGGTTTGGGTTAGATATTCTTCAGATTTAACTGACATCAATAGTCTAAATAATCTTGTTGATGTTTATCATATTCGTTTATATGCTTTAACCAATTTACAAAATTGTGCCATTCCCTTTATTTGTGAAAATATAGACAGAGAGGGATTTTTATATGTAGAATTCAATGGGTTGGGGTGCCGTACAATCGAAGAGGTCAAAGCTGCCTGTTTGGTCAGCAGTTTGGACATGTCCGACGATCATTTTTTAATACATCCTAATCCTTTTGATCAATTTTTTAGCCTGCGTCTGCCAAAAAACCGAAAAAATAACGGGACATTTTCGGTTTATAATGCCAAAGGACAAGTTATTTTATCTCTTGGCATAGGATATGATCAGGAGGTGATGTCAGTATCAACGGAATCCTGGCCGGCCGGTTTGTATTTTTATCATATTACAGGGGTAGGT